>NZ_JBLKCZ010000029.1:0-37466 GCF_047530595.1 Enterobacter sp. 01-M-02-SI-ECC
AGGCGCGGGAATAAAATCCCATTCAGACGCCGGATAGATTCAAGCAAGCCAACTTATCGTCAAAATCGGTGTTGCAAAAACGGGAGTGACCATAGATTCCGTTTTCTGAGACGACCCCTACAGGACCGGGGTCACTGTGCGCGTGAGGCTTTCCGGATTGCTGCCTGGAGTCTTTCAGCGGTAACGGCTTCCGGGAAAACCGTGATGGTGTCAGGAGTCGCTCCGCTAACGGGCATGACGATGATCCCCGGCGTTCCGGTGAGTCCCAGCGCCTCAGCCAGGTTACTGTTTTTCTCAAGGGATGCGGTATGGTCGCCAGGAGCTGGGGTGGTCAGTCCCGCCTTTGACGCTGCTCCGTGAATATCCTCCGCCGTCAGCTTGCCTTCATTATGGCCGGTGGCGTAGATGGCATTGTGATAGGTGACATAGGCCTGCGGCCCTTTCTTTTGCCAGACCGTCAGCCCCTGCTGCGCTGCCTGCAGTGAAGCTTCCCAGCGACCACCAAATATTGGCCACTCCTTAAAGAGGTAGCGGACGTCCGGCTGCGCTTTCATAACCTTCTCCAGCTCCGGCGCGAAGCGGCTGCAGAACACGCACTGGTAATCAAAGAATTCAATCACCGCGACCTTTGCGTTATCAGGCCCGTAAGCCGGTGTGTCCGGATCATGCAGAAGGTTCGCCTGATTCTCCATTACGCTGAGTGCAAACATCTTCTGCTTACGTGCCTCCTGCTGTTCCTGCAGTTTATGACTGACCGTCACCAGAATCTCCGGGTGAGAAACCAGATAGTCGGCAGCGATTTCGCCGATACGTGCCTCCTGCTCCGGGCTGAATAAGGGCTGAGGGGCTGAAGCGTGTGCCGTTGAAATAAAGCCAATGTATGTTGTAACTATAAATGCTGCTAATTTGTTTGCTTTCATTGTCTGATTCTCGTGGTTAAAAGTGAGATTAACGTTCTTTCTGAATGGTTCGGGTGAGTGTCTGTTCTTCGCGCTCCGGCATCCTTCCACGCTCACTACTGTCTGGCTGACGGACGATATCGCTCTCACTGTTGACCAGCTGTCTGCCCATACGTGACGCCATATGTTGCTCACGGTCAGAAAGGGATTTGTCCGCTACATTATCGCGACCGTCCACTCTTCCCACGTCCTTCGCCATGCTACTGTCCCTGTCCGCTATCTGTTTCACCTTCCAGTGTTCGGGTTTATGTGGTTCTGTGCTCTGATTGTCAGCGATCATTTCAGGCCTGATGCGCACCGTATCCTCAACCGGAATCGAGTATTTTTCCTGCTCATCTTTGGGCGCATTCTCCTGTATCAATGCCTTACTGATACCTGGTTCATCTTGCTGTCGTCTTTCTTCTTCCTGTGCCAGCGCTGCCTTAAGATCAGCAGTTTCCGCCAGGGCTTCGTGCAGCACGGTTTTTGCCGGAAGTACAATTTCGCTTTCTTTGCCGATAACGTGCTGAGCGAGTCCCTCTTCCTCTGCCCTGATAATTCCGCCACTGACTTTTAACAGATGTGTCGAGAGTGACTCATTTCCCGTCTGCCAGACCACGCCGTCCTTTGGATTATTTCGTACTGCATCGAGTGCGGCCGTCAGGTCGCTGGCCACAATCGTGTTTCCGGACTGACTCCGCTGCAGCACAGCGCCACGGGCACGTTCTGTCATGACCATCCGGGTCTCACCCTGCGTCATCCGTCCTTCCGGGCTGGCAACCAGGGAAACCAGGGCCAGGCCCGCACTCCTGCCATTGTTGTCATACACCGGCAGCGCCAGCGCCGGTTCAGGAAAACGCCGGGTGGCCGGGATGATTTTTGCCGTCAGTGACGCATCCTGCATGCCCTGATGGCGCACCCAGGCGCGACCGATGGCCGTTTTCTTCACCGGCTGCCCCATTGCCCAGATGGCTTTCGCCTGTTTACGCTGCGTTTCTGGTGCCAGCGCATCGTGCGCAGTTTTGATATCACGCTCCGGCGTTTTTATCGCCTTAACCCAGTCCGCTTTATTGTCGGTGTAAATCTGGACGTGCTCCTTGACGCGGGAAGTTGAGATGTAGAAGGCCCGACGGGAAGCCAGCGCCTTACGCCCGTCTTTCGTGCCCTCAAGCGCAATGACGTAATCGCTACTTGCCCCCTGTGCACCGTAGCCGGTAACGGCCCATCCGTAGTCGAGATGCTGCTGCGCCCGGACCTTCTCCGGATTGATGGTGACGCGACCGTTCTCCCCCTTCAGACGGATATTCCCCTCCTCGCTGACCGACTCCACCGTATAGCGCTGGTTGGCCATCTGCCCCTGTTCACGATCGGTCGCCGTGAACTTAAGCAGATCGCCGGAACGGACTTCCATCTCGCTGCGGCGAAACAGCTGCACGTCACCGGTGATCAGCTCCTTCGGTGAAACCAGACCAATCTTCCCCTCCTCATCACGTACCGTCACCGTGCTGCCGTTACGGTCAACGGCCAGCACATCCTGGTAGCGATCGCCGCGTTTAACCACCATCCCGGCTTCCCAGGCCTCTGTTTTGTTGAACTCATGGCGGGTATGGGTGATTTTATCAAGCACGGGCACCTTAATGGCCTTCTCTCCAAGTTCCCCCCGCGCAGCAAGCACGGCATGAATGCCGGCATTTATCGCCTTACGGTCGGCGTTCAGCTGCGCAATGATGAGCGTGCGGGACCGGGCCTCCGGCGTCCGGTCCGTCCAGTCCTCCACGATATCGTTAACGGGCGCCTCCGTTTCCTGAATGGCACTCTCCGGGAGCGCGGCTGAAGCGCTACGCGCAACGCGGTCAGCCGTCTGGGTTTCAATGCGCTGCAGGGCCGCATCGATCCGGTTATCAATGATGTCGTGAACGGCACCGCGCAGCTGCAGGTCTTTCTGACGGACGATTTGCTTCATGATGGCCACATCCATCGGGCTTCGCTCCTGCATCAGCTTAAACGGCGCGCCCACGTCGACCGCTTCAAACTGGTCGATATCCCCCATCGAGACTGCACGTCCACCGCCGCTGGCAATGGCCTGGAACAGTGCCGCCGTATCCTGGTTGCCTGCCATTGAGGACTCATCGATAAGAAACACCTGGCCTTTATAGTCAGGCTTCCCGCCTGCGGCCGTCGCCTGGTCATGCTCAACGACAAAGGATTTGATTGTCTGCGCCCGTACACCGACGTCGCTCATCTCTTTCACTGCCTGGTGCGTAGGAGCAAGCCCCGTCATCACCGGGCGAACGTCCGCCGGTAAGGTCTCCAGTGCAGATATCACCGCCTTCAGCTGCGTGGTTTTCCCCACGCCGGCATAGCCCTGAATCCCGATAAACTGGTCCGTGGTACCCAGCACCAGGGTGGTCGCCTTTTTCTGGCCATCCGTCAGGCCGTTCAGCACGGCCTCCGGTACCTGTTCCAGCAACGGTTGCTGCGTGCCCTTTCCTTCCTCCACCACGCGCAGAATGGCTTTCTCCATCTCCCAGGTGGACCGGGAAACCAGTACCGGCTCCCCCCCTGCAGATACGGATAACAGCTCGCCGTTTTTGATCATCGCGCCAATTTCATTCCCGATGGCCTCAAGGTCGGGATGATATTTCTGCGCTTCCGTCGCGAGCTTCAGCTCGCTGATAACCACGGTGCGCTGGTCGTTAATGGCACGCCAGACGGCAAGTCCCGCATCCGTCCGGACGCTGTCATGCAGTGAATCCACCGCCTGACTGACGTCCTGGTGTCCGCTCAGGTTTTTGACCAGCTGCACGGGAGAGGCATTTGTCTTCATGCGCTGCAACCGGGCTTCAGCCCGGTCCTGCACCTCGGCGGTGAACACTTCCGCACGGTGGCCACTCTGTGCCAGCGAGTTCATGGTCTGGGTCGATATGTCGCGGCTGTTCAGCGCGGCCAGCACCACGCCGGTGTCGTTATCCCGTCCGCCCGGCGCGGTCACGTAAGCATGTGACAGATAGAGCGGCTGGTCTTTTGGCAGCGTCAGGGTGTCTTCCCCCCGTTTAACCTCGATCCCCTTTTCACTTATCCCGGTCACCTCAAGACGATCTTTGGCCTTCAGGCTGTGCTCGCGGTCGCCCGCCACGGACAGCAGTTTTTCGCCGGTGGCCACGCTGAGGGTTTCACGGCTGAAAAGACGCCAGTCAGCGCTGATATCACCGATTTTCATCCGGGTCAGCACGCCGTCCCCGTCGATGAGCGAGAGGACTCGCGTATCCTCATGCACCCGATCAATCACATAGGACTTACGCTCTTTTGCGTCCGTGCGATCTTCAAGCACCATGCCGGGACGGTATGAACCGGGCATGCGGCGCGTTTTGCTGTCGAGCCAGACCGGCTGCCGGGCCTCTATCTCCACGCCGTCGCGGCCCAGCTGCCCTGCGTTCTGCAGCGCCTCACGTACCAGGCCCGTCAGCTGTGCCTGTTCACGCCGGCCGATCACGACGGCGGTGACGTTTTCAGTTCCTCCGCTCAGCTCTGCAAACCGGTTGGCCAGCGCCTCGTAACGGTCGCGTTTGTTCGGAATACTGACCACTTCGGCCTCAAGCCCGGGTGTCGGCTCAGTGCGGCGGGAGCGGACAACCCCCGCGGACTCCAGTACGGACATGGCATTACCGTTCGCCTGCCGCCCGGCACTGTCGAGAAAGACCAGCTGTGCGTCCTGCGCGCGCGCTTCGCCCAGCAGAACCAGTGTCTCCTTTAATCCCAGACGCTCTGCTCCTTCGATAATCAGCGTGCTCTGGGGTTTCAGGTGAAAATCACCGCTCAGAACATGCTGACGGCTGATGATCCGTTCCCGCAAATCGTCGGATTTCGCCAGTGAAATGGCGCGCTCGGCAGAGCTGGCCAGCACCTGCACGTCACGACCGTTCGCGCCGGCAATACCGGCCAGCTGCGCGGTCAGGTCACGGATGCCCGCCACGCCTGACGGGGCATTCATCAGAACCAGGGCGTCTTTCTCTACCACTTCCAGCGCAGCCGGCGCGTACTGCGCCGGGCGGGTGAAACTGACGACTTTTGTGGATTTGAGATGCTCCTGACTCAGCGCCTGGATCGAGAGTTCATCGAGCAGGTGAATACGGGAGGTGAAGACTCCTTTCTCACTGTCCAGTGGCACAATCATGCCGTCCTTCAGCGCCGCATCGATGGCCACACGAATATCCTGAATCTCCGGCAGCTGTTCGCTCAGCTCAGCAGTGGTCATCATCAGCTCGCCAAAGGTGAAGCGCGTTTTACTGTCGCTGAGCTGCGAGATGGCCAGCCGGACAGCCTCAGTCAGTTCCGGGCGGGGTATTTCAGTGTCCAGCTGCGCTGCAGGAAAGCTCCTGGCCGCTGGCGTCTTTTCGGGACCGGTCTGTGCCGGCTGACTCAGCGTGTCAGTCTGTTGTGGTACTGGCTGACGGGACTGGCTCTCCCGTTCTGCGGGTTGAGCAGGTGTGTCGACGCTCTTTTCTGCCGTGGACGACGTCTGCAGAGAAGCCTGTTCAGGCCCGGCAGGAACCGGCTTAGCCTGGTGATCTCGCTCCGGCTGAGTCGCGGTCTCACGAACACCTGCATCACGCGGCACCACGCTTTCCTGATACGCCTTCAGGTCAAATCCCTTCTCCTTCATTTGTCCCACCCAGCGTTCCATCAGGCGCATCCGAGAAGGGTCAACTTTCGCTCTGCGGGTGTCTTTGGCCGCCACATCCCGGCTGCGCAGCGTGGCTTCAGCCCCCACGGCCCCCTGAATTTCCCGGCCCCGTGAGGAATATTCGTCCCTGACTTCTTCCGGAACGCCCTTGATCTCCCACATGCCATGCTTGCCTACTTCTTCCACTTCATGGCCGAGCGCTTCAACCCGCTCACGCAGCGCGCTGCGATAAATTTTCCCGAGGGTGACCTGGTGCTTCATGACGGTTTCGATAAAGCCGGCGTTATGGATATAGTCCGTGGCCAGGGCTTTCCATTTGCCCGCATACTCCGTCATGTTGGCAATCAGGAGATGGGTGTGCAGCTGCGGGTCGAGATTGCGCGAGGTATCATGCGTATAGGCGGCTGCCACCATCTTGCCGGTGTGTACGATGGACGTAACGCCGTCTTTCGTGTCGCGGGCCGAGATGAGCTTCTCCACATAGCCGGCTGCCACGCGGACGGCATGGTTATGTGCTTCCACCATTTCTTTATCGTTGCCGATGAGAGCCAGAATGGACACGCTCTTGGGAGCGGAAAAGGTCAGGTCATGGCCCGGACGGTGGACGTGCTGTCCGTTAACCTCTTTACCCAGCCGTGAGCCGTCCGGCAGACGGCCCTCGAGCACGGCCGTCAGATCATCGCCACGGACGTTGCCCTCCAGACCCAGCTCTTTTGCACCCTCTCCCATCCAGAGGCTCTGCAGGCTGCCCAGAAAATAGTAGTTATCGGAATTGCTGTAGTAGCCTGCAGCCTCGCCGGCTGACGCTACTGGGGCGACTGACATCATAGGTCATGCTCTCTGTCGTAATAGTGATGGTCGTTTTCGTCGTAACCCGGATCGTCCGCGTGACGGTGAATTAAAATGTTCTCTTCTTCCTGCGCCAGCTGCCGGCTCGTCCGGTGTGCTTCATCCGGGGTCTGCGGTGTCACTGACTTCCCAGCCGTCGTCAGACTCAGGCCGCCGTCAGGTAGTGCCGTCACCTTCATATCCAGGTTCATTGATTCGCCACCGCTTTCTTCGGTCTGCTGATCGCCTTCTGAAGTGGCAGGACGCTGACGCGCCCTGTGCAGCATGCTCAGGGGGGATGCGACGGGCGGTTCAGATATGTGCTGACGATTTCGCAGGGCTTTGAGAGCATCCGGCATCGGTTGTACGGAGCCAGCAGGAGATTTGCTGCCAGATACATCGGCTACGACCGGTGCTTTGCCCGGTGCTTCAGCGGTACGTTTAGCCAGCCCGACAATACGAAGAGAAACAACGTTGTCTTTTTCATCATCGGTGACAGGGTCTGTCACCGTGCTGTGTTTTTCAGTTACGACTTCCGGGACCACTGGCGCTGTTCGGGATGTCACGGGCTCCCTGGCTGGTACCGACTGCCGTTCAGGTGCAGCGCTGCGCGAAGGTTTAGGTTCTTCCGCAGGAGTACGCGCCACTTTTTCGACGGGCGATGCCGCCGGTGAGCCGGATGCCCCTGCTGATGAAACCGGTGCAGGACCGTCAGCTGCAGATGATGTCTCGCTCCCCTTTTCCAGCACTTCGTCTCCGGTCGGGAATGTCAGACCTGCAGCAGCCGCTGCGCGCTCGTTCTCCTGAATAACCCTCTCAAGCTCCGGACTGAGCGCATCACGGATGTTGCGCTCGATCAGGCCTGCCTGCCGCTTCTTCGGGGCGCGATATTTCAGCTTCAGACGGACGACCGGATACTCACCCGGGAGGCGCACGTAGAAGTTGAGGTTTGGCAGACGCATGATCTGCTCGTAGTCGACAATGGGGTTATTGACCTCGTCCTTACCGAGGGACACACCGTCACGCACCTGGTCCAGACCGTAGCTGTTCTGCTCGCGGATTTTGCGCTTACGCTGGTTGCCCAGCTCCTCTTCCACCACTTTGGCCATCTCGGCACTCGGCGAACGACCGTACATACGGGTATTCATCAGGTCGAAAATGCTTTTAGCCAGCTCGCGGCCGTAGACGTGAACCAGCTGGGCCATGTTTTGCATCCCCAGCACGAAACAGCCGCCGAACTTACGCGCCTCTGCAAGTGTCTCGGCAAGCTCGGGGATGCGCTGCAGGCTGGGGGCTTCATCGATAATGAACCATACGCGGCGGTCGCTGTTCTCCCCCATGCTCTGCAGCATCAGCGTGGCCAGAGATACCCACAGTGAGATCAGCGGACGTACACTCTTGCGGTGACGAGCCTGGGTTGAAATAAACAGCCAGCTGCTGTCATAGCGTTCCTGCGTCATCCACTCTCTGATGGTGAACGGTGGCTTTGTTCCGTCATCCAGCCCCTGCAGGTAGCGAAGGGCTTTGGCGTAGTTGGTTACCACTGAGCGAATGGAAATGGCCGTTTTCTCGATCTTCTCCTCAACCAGGTTGGCTGAGGGCGTGTTGGCCAGATAGTCGCGCAGATTTTTCATGCTGAGGGACAGCAGGGTTTTGAGGAACTTCTCAATACTGCGTTCCGGGTCCGTAGACATACGAATGGCCAGGTCGGCATAGATGGTTCGCGAGCTGGATACCCAGAACGGATCTGAGTCGCCTTCCACCGGAATAAGGCTGGCGGCCAGGTTGTCATAATCAACGGCGTCGACACACTCGCCCCACATCTGCCAGTTGGCACAGCGTTCGTCATGGGCGCAGAGAATAAAATCAGTGTCAGGGTTATAGTGGGTTTCTGTGAAGGTACAGCCGGAGTCGTAGATGATGGCCCGGTCACCACGTTTGCGGATGTAGTCGAGTAACCAGCGTATTAGCGTCGACTTCCCCACCCCGATAGTGCCATGCATCAGGAAATTGAGTACCTCCGCCATCCTGACCATATGCAGATCACCCACGCGCAGGTCAGAGAACTCACCGTTTTTACGCAGCAGCTTATTAACTTCAGCAGGCTTGTCAGTCAGCTGCATCCCGGAAATGTATTCGTCTTCACTTTCCTTACGACCGATACTGGCGATAAACCATGTCACGGCGATAAACACCACCATACTGAACAGCCCGCTGGCACCGGCCGCCCACTGCAGCTCAGTCAGGCACTGGTCACCCATAGCCTGCATGTACGGGTCCGCATAGATTTGCGGCAGGGTCATTTTGAGCACCATCATCGTCGCCGTTGGCGCATACCAGTAGTGGACGTTGTAAATTTTTGGCGTCCCCGTTGCCGGCATCAGATCGATAAAACTGCTGTTGATGCTGGCGAACCACCACAGGGAGCCGTTATCAAGGGCTTCCTGTGGAATTCGCCAGAGAAAAATGGCGGTAGTCAGCACGGCGAACAGGATGAAGATCCAGAATCCTATCCAGTTGTTCACCTGAATGAACATGCGCCAGCGGTAGGCGGTCATCTGCCCGCCCTGGGTGAGGTTTTTTCCTGCGAAGCTCATAGAGTGTTGTCCAGCCGTTATCGCATCACCTGCGTGGTGATGTTCGTTATCAGAGAAGAAGCTTTGAAAAGGTTGATGAAAAAATGTGGTACCGCGTGGGGGGCAATCGTCAGGTTATTCCATCTGACTCAGTTCATACCTGGCCTGCTGACATCCGACCTCCCAGTCCTGTTTATTAATGTATGCAGCCACAGAACGGACTGACCAAGCCACATCCTTATAAACCGGTGAATGCCACTCCCGGGGCTCCAGATCATAAAGGGTAAATTCATAGCCAGCCCAGAAAGCAACAATGGTCATTCCGTGCCTCTCAGGAAGTGAACCAAAGACATTCAGATAAGCCCTCGCTACCATCAGCTCACTTTCCAGATGGATAAGCGACCAGAATTCAGCTGAGTAATCTGCACGTTCATTTATCTGATGCATCATGATGGACGAACTCCTTTGAAATTAAGGACGCAACGCTCGCCGCAGGCAGGACTGCGCATGGCGCAGTCATGCGAGGAAGCGTAATTACTGGTAACTGACAGAAAGCACTGACGCACCCTGCCCGAAATGAGCACAGTTAAAAATCAGCGGGGGAAGGAGAACGGCTGCGACGATCGCCGCAGCCGCAGGACATTACATGATGCCAGCGATGGATTTGGCCAGCTGTGCTTCGAGAACAGGTTTCGCCTCTTCAAACTTGAGGTTCACCTTATTGGCGTTGGATACCACGCGGGTCTGATATTTAGCACGGTTGCCCTGCTCCGTGCTGGTCTGAAGCTTAATGCCGGACGTTCCCTGCTTCAGGGCGGCAATATTGTCGGTCGTGACGGCCGCTTTGCTGCGCTCGGAGATTTGCAGATCGGTCACCATCGTGTAGTTGACGTCTTCAACCATTGCATCTGCAGCCATACCAATCAGCCCGGTGGCCAGCCCTACACCCAGTGTCGCACCGGCAGAGCTGGAGTTGTAGGCTGTGATACCAGCCCCCAGAGCAGCGCCCATTGCACCACCTTCATAGCCGGTTTTCAGGAAGCCCTGCGCATCACGCAGATCCATTTTTTCGGCTTTCAGCACGTTTGCCTGAATCCAGTAGTAGGCTGTGTCCGGAGAGCTGGAGACGCGGTAGCCTTTCGCGGCCAGTTCATTTGTAATTTGTGCCTGCAGGCCTGACATGTCCTTGTCAGATGTATTGCGGATCTGCAAATAAACTGTCTTCTCTGATGAAGGCTCCAGCCAGATGGTTTCACTCATCTGAGTTTTGACATCGAGATTACGTTTCTTCACCGCTGTGGACATGGCACCACAACCAGACAGAGCGAGAGTTGAAGCGATCAGACCTACAACGGCTAATTGTTTTAATTTCATGAATTCATCCTGTGCATAGAAAAACGTCCCCGTTAGCGAGATATAGCTAACGGAGACGTTATCGGCTGATTTGAAAGGGAATTTAGGTTAAATAGATGATTGACTTAGATTACTACAAAAATTAAGGGGGCCATTGCCCCCTTACTCTCAGTATCCCCGGTTAGGGTCATACGTATTTGAAGGTTCGTTGAAGTTTGTTCCCCAACTGTTTCCGTGTATATCCAGGCCAGAGATGCCACCAACCATTGGCATTCCTGACGAAGGATTTATAGCAATCCCTTGACTGATATCAGTATGACTCGCACCGAAATTGATAGGTAAAACAGTTGAATTTGTGTCTAGCCCTGAATATTGACTCGATGAAAACTCAGCCAATGCTATTCCCTTGCCAGACAAACTTGTTTGATATCTAGCGGCCTTTTCGTCTGAGAGTCTATACGCTTTACTTCCGAGTATTTCATAGACGTTACCTGTATCTTTATCCTTTAAGAGGTTTAACCCCTTCCTTCCAACCCCAAATAACACGGCGGAAAGAACCATAACTGTGGACATCGACAGATATAGATATATTGAATTTTCCCAGAAGAAATAGAGGCATATTACTTGCGCTAAAATTGACCCAAGCAAGCGTGGAAAGAACGAGGCGATTGAAACACCGCTGCCGCTCTTATCCGCTTTTTTAAGAAGATAGAACAATGGTAAGGATATCAATGCGCCTAACGCGTACATCCCTGCCAATGCGATCCAATCCTCGCTGTAATACCCGTTATGGTTAGGCATTACATCATGAATGAGTGGAATAGCAGCATATATACTAAATACAGGAATGTACGAAATTCTGCATAGATTAGCCTTTAGCATTTATCCTCCTAGCCGGCCCTTTTCCTCAATTCCAGCAACTGCTCTTCTAACTTCCTTTTTTCTGCACTGTCTATAACTGGCGTTTGCTGGTCAATCTCGGCTTCTTTTCGTTGAATTTTGAAATTACCGGTTGCGTTTAAACTCTCTCCTTTCAGGATATCACTGGATGCCTGAACAGTGGATTCTTTTTTATCAATTTCTCCAGCAGATTCGTTGATTTTATTCTCATTTTCAGATCTTTGTTCCGCCACTCGGCGCTGTAACTCATTCTGGGGACCAAAACCCTGCGAGGAATGTTCATGCAGCTTAGCCTGATTTTCTTTGTATGACTCCTGCATGGCATCACCACGTACTTTTTCTCCGCCAGAATTAATGCCTGAACGGCTATGAGTAACTTCACTCCCCTGTACATGCGTGGTTCCTTTCTCCCTGACGGCTCCTGAATGTTGGAACTCAGGATGCGATTCTGCAGTGTGGCCGGTCCTTTCATCTGCAGTGGTGCGTCCACCGGCATCAACCATCCCTGCCGACGAGATGATATTACCCGGGTTGCTTCTCTGTCCGCCTGCTTGCCCTTGATGAACAGTTGACTGCCCAATACCCGGAGAAACAGAACCATCTGTTCTGGCAGAATAATTTCCACCCTGCAGGCTTTCATATTCAGCGCCCTGAGTCGTTCCGTTAGTCTGGGCATTGCCAATAGCTCCCGAGCTATGAGCACCGCCATCCTGAGGGCTGTAACTGACTCCAGCATCATGGCCATATGAACCTGATACCTGTTGACTGCCTCGCGCTGGTTGTACGATATGCTCCCCACTGAATGCTGCATGCTCCTGGCCGCTGGTAAGATCTGAACGGCCCTGCTGATAATCCCCCATGATTTCAGGTTTGAGACGTTCATTTACGAATTCCATCGCTGCTTCTCGCGCCGACGGCGCACTTGTCAGCATGGACTGAGCCTTATCACCGTATTTATTAGCCGCCCAGTCCACAAACTCCTGCGTATAGTTCGTATCGAGGCTTGCGCTCTGATTCTGCGCAACGGTTGCCATACGGCTGAATTCATTACTCTGCGTCGAACTGGTGGTGTACTGATGGTACTGGCTTTCAGCATCATTAAGCGTTGCTGCCAGCTGCTGAACATTACTGCTTGCAGCATTTTCGGAATGATTTGCGCCGTCGGTGATACGGCTGCTTTTAACCATATCCATACCCTGGCGGAAGTCATTAACGGCCTGGCTGTTTTGATCATGTCGTGAATCTTGTGTTTGGGAGCCCGAGTCCTGAACGCCTCTTGAGCTGCCTGTCGAATGCCGCAAATCGCCAGAAACACTTCCTTCAGCACCAAATTTAACAACACCTAAATTGACGCCTGCCCCCGCAGTACCTTTAACACCTGCAGATACTGATCCCTGATTACTGATATCCATCAGTTTGTTATAGGCTTCCTGTGTCGAGATGTTGTTTGCTTTCGCATAACTTTCAGCGGCAGACAACATCATGCCAGCTCCGCGTGTCGCATTAGTGGCCTGGCTGTTTTCACTACCTTTGATCAGGCTGTCGCTGGTACCGGTCTGGTTAGAAAGCTGAGAGAGCTGTGACCAGCCGCTGGTAACGCTGTGGTTGTAGCCATCGAGAGCAGTCTGCGCCTGAACCTGAGACTGACGAGCAGACTCCTGGAAACCACTGCTGGCCAGCTGGCTGAGCTTCATGTTCACCGGCAGATTCGACATTGCACCCGAGCCGTCGATAACCGTATGGCCGCCGGCTGTCTGAGTCTGCGTGGAGCCGTTATCCGCCTGCCACGTCTGCTGACCCTGACGCTGCATCAGGTTGGTGTCCATCTTGTTCTGGCTGACATTGTCCATCGACATGTTGTTAAACGACCAGTTTCCGTCCGCTGTGGTTGCTGCCACACCTGCTGACGTGAAGGCACCCGAGCTGAGTACACTCCCTGCCACCTGAGAGCCCATCGCCGCCGCACCTTTGGTCAGATAGAACGACAGCACCGGAATGGAAAGGGACAGATACCCGGCAAGATTCGCCACGTCAGAATGCTGCAGTGCAACCACATCCTTGTTAGCCAGCACCAGGGGCGTGCCCCCGGACTGACTCTGCAGCCAGTAGTTGGCGGCATAGTTAAGAATGGCGAACATAACCGGCCACATCTGGAAGTAGATAAAACCGGAAACGTATATTTTCAGTGTGTTCAGGCCAAAAAGCGTGTGGTTTGACGCGGCCAGCGCGATCATCAGCGGGAAGAGGCACACCAGGATAAGCATCAGAAGAGACTGCGCGAACGGTAGCGTGCGGGTCGCCAGCTCGTTACCAGCAGCCCAGGCGAGACGCTGTTTGGTTGCCGCGTTCTCTGTGGCCAGATTAAGCAGGTTAGCCGTGTCGGATGAGCGAGCAGCAAAACCTTTAATCCCCTGCCGTACTGCACTGTTCGTGATGTTGTTCTTCATGATCTGCGCAGCCGTCATGCCACCGGCATAGAAGAATCCATAACTTTCACCCATTGAGTTGGCCAGAAGCGACGCGCCATTCAGCTTGTTGCCGAAGACCTTTCTCGTCAGCCACGTGAACGTCGCGCTGCCAGGGTTAACGTCAGTATTGGCCAGCTTCTGGATCTCCGTTGCGGCCTGCTGGCAGGTCAGGAACTGGCGCGAGGTGGAGGTCATCTTAAAAATGCCCCGCAGTGGGCTTGGGTTACTGGTTATCAGCGTCAGCGGGTCAGTGGAATTGAGCAGCTGATTGATGGTGTATTTACCGTTAAGGAGAATATCGCCTATCACACAGTTTTCCACGTAATCCGGCAGCATCTGCGCCAGCTCCGGGTTTTGCGTGGCAAAGTCACTCGTCTCCGCCACAATCTGCGAGCCAAACAGCATCCCGGTTTTGCTGTAGGTTACCGAGTCGGGTCTGGCCATCAGCATGTCATACGTCGATGACATCTTGTACCCGATACTGGTCGTCAGCGACGCGATAGCCGCCAGGCCAACCGGTACGTTATCGGTTACCCAGACTGCACCGGGATCAGACAGGTCAATGACCTGAACTGAGCGTTTTGGAACCAGCAGGATGGTTGTCAGGATCATGAAGACCGCCAGCCACTGGACGAAAACCATCGGGTTACGTTGTTTGATGAACGTGAGCAGTACGGCCAGCACCCCAAAGGTGCCGGCAATACGCATTAAGGTGTGGAAAGTATTCTGACCGACAAGGGTGACAACGGCGTCCAGCGCCGTTTTCCACATTCCCCCGCCATAAATGGTGTATATCTCAAGCATCAGCGATCACCCCAGTGATAGTTGCTTTGATAGGAGCCTGAAACAATGGTGGATACCTGCTGCTGCAGGTACTGCATGTTGCGGTCGATGCCGTCCAGGGCGTTCTGGTCAGCTGCAGACTGCAGCTTCATGTCAGCGAGAAGTCCCTGCGCATGAATGATGTTGTCGCGTAGTTTGGCGGCAGCCTCTTCAGGGAAGTTCTTGCCGGCCAGCGACAGGCTTGCCTGTTTAACCAGCTCCTGGAGGTACTGAATCATCAGGTCCTGGGCAATGAAGTCAGACACCTGCAGCAGGTATGTGGCGCTCATCCCCATACTCTGGGCGTTTGTCAGGTACTTCAGTACCGGCACAGAGGTGGTGTTCACAAAGCCTTTTTCCTGATCGGTCAGCGCAGTATCGTCGACCAGCTTGTTCTGCATTGAGAGCATCAGGTTTTTCACCAGCGTGACCAGCGCATTGGACTCGGAAATCGTCAGGTTGGTGACGACCGGTCCCAGACAGAGATCGGATTCGTCACATCCGTAGACTTTTGCCGTTCCCCCACGCATCAGGACTTTAATCAGGTCGCGGTTATCAACCAGCGGCGTCAGAATCGTCACATCGCCATTCTTGTTGAAAATGATGGAGCCAACGGTGCTCATAACCAGCTCCTTCAGCGCGCGGTCGTTGCCGAGAAGACCATTCTTACTGAGCGTGTCCCAGATAAGGTTTTTGTTCTTTAGTACCTGATCCTTCTCATCATCCCCGGCTTTAGCTGTGACTTTGTCGCTCTGCCCTCCGACGGTGCAGCCCTGACGGGAAGCCGCCCAGTCGGAAAACATGTTGGTTTCGCCGGCAATGTCCTGGCAGATTTTCTGCTGTGAAACCTGCGTCACGGGCCACAGCCCGCCGATGATGCCCTGCGCGGCCTGGCACGAACTCATGTTCATTGAGTTCACGTCGTTCGCCAGCTTCTGAAGGAAGTCTTTAGCCTGCTTCAGCTCCGGCACCATTGTCTGCAGGGCCAGGTCGAATGCATAGCCGGCGGCGTTGCTCATGATTTGCTTCACGAATCGCTGAATTTCCTCACCGCTGATCATACTGAACGACCCGAGATAGGCGTCGATACCGCCGCAGCCGGCGTTCAGGGAAGGCAGCTGCATCGAGATCAGCTGGACGTTTTTGACGGGGTTACGGAGGTAGACGGAGCCGCCCGAGAAGTACCCGGCCGCCTGTCCCTGCCAGGCCTGCGCCTGAGTGACGTTGCCGCTGTAGCCCAGATTATTGAAGAAGCCGTTCAGATCGCCGTTGACGTCCGCCTGAGCAGGCTGTGCTGCCAGGCCTGAGAAGAACACAACCCCTGCCGTAATAAGCGCCTTAATCATGCAATCTCCTCCCGGGGTTTCCTGGCCAGGGTCTGCCGGCAGACATACAGCCCGGTAACAGTGAAAAAGAATCCGATGCTCAGCGAGATGAGCAGAAGCACCGGTAAGTCCTGCAGACAGGTTGTCAGTTCAGGGCGATCCATGACGCTGACCACCCGGTGGGCCAGCACCCCATAGAACGCTGCGGACACAAGCAGCGTCACGCTGAATAACAGCCACACGCGCTCGGTACGCGATAACGCATACGTATTTGTCGTCATTTTGTAGTCCGTTTGTATTACTGAGGGGTGACCTGCGCGCTTGCCGGCATTGGCGGCAGCATTTTTGGATCGACGTTATCCATGTCAGCCTGAATCAGGCTGGCCATACGGCTCTCAAGTGCCGGGATGTCCATCACGCCCTGGGTGAGTGGATAAGCTTTCAGGGTGTTGACGTTGACCATAAAGGCCGTCGGTGTCGCTATTGGTAACCCGTTTCCGAAGAAGGTGACAATCTCGTCTGCGATGGGAGATTTAAGGTCCGTCTTACGTGGGATCATCGGGGTCGGGTAAGAGACGTCCCCGCCGCCGTCAAGGGTGTACGGATACACCCTGATATCATGCTCATCGGCCCAGCCCTTCAGCAGCGGGTCAAACTTAGCGCTGTACTGGCAGTGCGCCTGCATAAAGAGCACCACGGCATAATCTTTCATGTTAGCCCGACGTCCGTCCGGCAGTGCCATCAGGCTGGCTGGCGCGGGTACCGGAATGGTGGAGGCATTGATCGCAGCAGCGTCAGCGGATGAAGCCGTTTTTGTCGCTTCAAGCGCCATTAACTCCTCACGCGCACCGGCGTTCGCCAGCAAAGGCAGGGTTAACAGGAGCGCAGTGAGCCCGGTTTTAATGTTCATGATCGGCTTCCTTATGCGCCTGTCCTCTTTCGTAACGGAACCAGCGCCAGACGGCATACACCACCATGCCCGCCGCCCCGGCCCACATACCATTGCACAGCCATAAGAGCCCCTGCTGCGTATGCTCCACGGACCACGTCATCAGCTCGCTCAGTACGCGCGCCATCGTGCCCCAGAAAATCAGTCCTGCGAGAATAGCGGGTTTCATTCGTGTGTCTCCTTTTGCCATACCCCCGGCATCTGCCGTGAGGTGGTGGAACGATGAATATAAAGATGAGCCAGAAAAGCCACAGCCGCGCCGAACAGCGCGCCCGTCAGCCAGAGGTTGAGGAGCGTTGCATTCATCGGCTTTATCCACAGCTCGCTGTCAACCGGTTCACGATGGCAAAACTGTACCGGCGGGAACTCATAAGGAGGGGGACTTGCGTCCTCGCCGGGCTCAGGTAGCCGGGGTTGTGGTGCCGCTTCATGATGCGTAACGCACTGCATCACCTTTCCGGCGGGCGCGCCTTCGGTTAGCGTTTGCGCCTCTTTCACAAACTGCCCTGCCAGCGAGCCCTCCAGCGAGATGGCTATCACAATACCGTACAGCAACAGCGCCGGACCGAAGACAAGCGTGAACATGGCGAAACGCCCTGCATCACGGATGAGGGGTAAAAGCATCTTTGTCATAAAAGACTCTCAGGAATTGGGTTTAAAGCCGGTGGCCACGTTCAGGAATCGCTTCGACAGGTCATCCTGCGTCATGAAGCCGTATGACAGCGCGCGGTAATTCTTGCTTCGTGGATCAACCAGGTAGAGCGCCGGAAAGTGCGTAATATTCATTGACCGGGACTGGCCCGTATCCGGACGGCTCTGCGGCAGTGTGGCTGCCACCTGGCCATCAACCGATACCGGGATAAGCGAAAGGCCGTTGGTTTTCGCAAAGTCCGCCACCACGCCCGCCATCTGCACGTCAATCGGGTCACTGCCCCGGTAGAAGTAGAACAGACCGTACTGCTGCGCCAGCTGCTCCACGGCGCCCTGCCGCGTCTGCTGGTCACGGGTCTGCATGAACGGTGCCATGCTGTTGTAGTGCGGATACTCCAGGTTGTAGTCGAGGTCCGGATGGCTCAGCTGCGCCGCCGCAAAGGACTGGCTGAACATCGATGCCCGATCGGTCCAGAACTTCTGCCAGCGCAGGAACGTCGCCGTGTTTTCCCGTGAGGGGAACAGGATGGCGCGGTTAAGCGCCTCCTGTGTGTACCCTTTCAGCACCCGGGCCTGCTCCATTGGTGACATTTTGCTGAGGTCCGGAATGGCCTGCGGTGCAGGCTGCTGCGGCTTTCTGGACTGCTCCGGCGGTTTTTTCGGCTCGTTGTACCAGGACCAGCCGGTGAACGGCTCTGCCGGCGTCACAATTTCCTCGGCCAGCACCGTATGGCTCGCCAGCGTCATGAGCAGGGCACAGAGGACACGCTTCATTTGCCACCTCCCTGCTGGTTCACCTGCGCGGCGATGCGATCCTTAATCTGCTTGACCTGCGCGCTGGTATCGGGGATTTTCTGGTTCTTCATCAAATCCTCGTAGAAGTCAGAGAAGTTGATTTTGTCGAAGTCGATACTCTGCAGCTCCGGGACCGTAATCCCCCGGCAGTTCGGACTGTCGCCGCTGCCGAACTTAACGCCCAGCTGGTCGCGACGTCCCTGCTCCTGAATGATGCGGGCAAGCTTGCCGTCAAAGACGCAGTAGACCTGGCTTTTCTGGATACAGGCCCCGAGAACCTGATGGTCACAACGCTCGCCCACGCTGACGGTGATTTTCTTGGCCTTTGCTTTACCGAGTGCCAGTTCGTCGTCATTACAGGCGGCCAGGCCCGTGTCCTGTCCCCATCCGGAGTCCTTACAGCAGTTAGAGAATCCCGCAAACGCCTTACGGCAGCTCATGGCCTTGCCCGTAAAGGCTTTCACATCGATGGTGCTGTTCTCATCCCTGACATCTTCTGCCGCTGACGCCAGACCGGCCAGTTTGGCTACTGCCGTATCAAAACCGTTGTCGCCAGCGCCATTGGTTTCATCACAGTCACCTGATTTGCAGATGTATTCGCCACCGCAGACCAGCCCCGTAGAGGAATGCACCGTCTGGCACTGATAGGTGTAGTCTTTATGGGAACAGGTGCCATCCACATACTCTGAACACGTTTCGCCAGATTTGGTGCATGAGGCATTATTCATCAGGGAAGCGCAGGTGCCGGTCGTGTTCTCGCTGACCAGATAAGTATCGGTGTACTGCCAGCAGTCGCTGTGAACGGTCTGTGTTTTCCCCTCAGCCACTACCTGCCGGTCACCCCCGGGAATGGTACAGACTGAACTGATCTTCTTTCCGCCAGGGCTGTCCGGACAGACAGACGGCGTGGTGGTTGACGGAACCCAGACCTTAATGGTCGTCACCAGGGTTATCGTGGCAGTTATTTTTGCCAGAAAATCACTACCTGGATACTGGGCTGAAAGTATCCCGTGCGGCATCATGTCAATATACTGATCTACGCTGTTTGTCAGCGTTCCCCGGAGCAGGCCATCATCCGGAACCACCTTCTGGGAAACATTAACGGCGAAGGTATTGTTCACGGACTTCAGTTGCTTTGATGTTCCGTAGAATGTCAGGGTGGAGCTGTAAAATGGATTGCTGACGCTGTTTTTCTGGGAGGTGGTGATTGACCCCTCCAGCATTGTTGCGCCCGGCTCGTTCAGTGGCAGTGTAAACTCCAGCGTATGGTCATCAAGTTTATTGAACCTCAGCGTTTCTGGCGGGATAACGACGGTTTTAGAGGACACCTGCTCTTCGTAATGGCCGTCAATCTGCGTATCACGGGTACAGGTTTTGGACACCGCGACATCGGCGCTGCAGGTGTAGTTCTCAAACGTCGATTTGGACACCGTCGTCTCCTTACACTGCTGGCTGCTGCCATCCATGATCCCACCTGCCGTCCCCTCCGCATTTTTCCCGACAGTGATAAAGGGGGCATTTGGATCGATGGCAGGAGGCGGGTTTTTGGTTCCTGCACTGATCACTGACTGTGCCGCGTTATTCCCCTGCAGGGCAGCCTGTCCCTTGCTGGCCAGCCCTCCATCGCCGCCATCCACGCCGCCGTAATACCCTTTCTCCGGCGGGTTAGCTGTATATCCCGGAATGGCACCGGTCACCGCGCCGGGGTTTTTCAGGGCTCCGGTACCGGCAGAGGCATTACCTTTCCCAAAACTTGCACCAGCCTCAAATGCCGGGTCACCTGCCACCGTCAGGAACGGGATCAGCATCATCATGGCGAAAAATATTTTCTTCATTGCGCAGCCTCCAGTAGCTGCCGGGCCGTTGCCGCGCAGTCCCCATTTTCTGCGACCTTCTCAAGCGCCGCCTTCAGCGGCAGACTTCCCCGGATGACGTCATGGTGGCCCGGGCAGGTCACCACCAGTGCCGGCACTGTCGTGATGTTGTACTGCGTGAACAGCGTCGGATCGATTTGCACGCCCGCATCCTTGTCCTCCTTACTCAGCTCAAACATCGCCGCCGCGGTCTGACGCATGTCATTGTTCACCAGGCCCCGAAGTGTGGGCGGGATGTTGTAGCGACGCGCGTCTTTCAGCATGGGCAGCAGGCCTTCACGCGGTATGCCGAGACTCACAAAGTAAATAGCCGGAAACGTGTCTTTTTCCCCCATCGTGTTAGTTTGAGCTGCGATATCGCCCTGCAGGCGGTTGATCACGTCCAGCTGATGCTGCGGCAATACCGGCGCGGCTGCCGGATGGTCCTGCATGCCTTCCTTCATCGCTGCCAGCGCGTCCTGCTGACCTTTGATCCAGCTATGGTCGGAGACGGAAATATCGGTCTGGGCGCTCGCCAGAGCCAGCGGCGCGAAAGCAATCATGACGCTGATCGTCAGCGCCCGGAGATAAGCGTTTTTCATTGTCATGTCCTTAAAGGAAGACGCAGTTACGTTTGCGCCAGAAGAGGTAACCGAAGTTCTTTTTGGATGAGGGTGAGTTGTGCGTTGTACCCCACAGCTGCGTGCTGGCCCCGAAGGGGTGACAGTTGTTCGTTTCGGGGTACATGTTCACCATCTGGTATCGCCATCGCTCTTTCGGAATGATGGGAGAGGGATACTGGTTACATACGGCGTTATCTGCACCAACAGAGTTCCAGACCAGCCCCTCGCGGTGCATCTTGAAGGCCATTCGCTCTCCGACCAGCAGAGAGGCCTCGAGGGGAGAAAACTCGCCGCTGGTATAGCCGGTCAGCGGGTAGAAAGAACCCTGACTACCTGCACACCAGAACAGCGGCGAGAGCGGCAGACCCGCTGATGCAGCTGCAGCGTCAGCAGCACAGGCTCCCTGAGCAATCAGGTTGCCGAACAGCGCGGCTTCGGGATTAATCAGCATCGAGAGCGTACTGTCATTCCAGAGAGGATCTACTTCAGAGAGATAGGCGATATCCATGTCGCCGGTTTGCAGGCACCCCAGACTGGTGATGATGTTCAGCCAGAAAATCAGCGGGTATTTGTACCAGTGAACATGGTAGAACGTGCCGGCAGCGGGCCGGTCACTCTGCCCTGCTGTTCCCGTTCCCGTTCGCCCGAGATCGATTTTAAAGCCGCCCATGTTGACCATGACGCCCGGCTCACGGGTTACGTCCACCATCGCCATTGGCTCCCAGAACCCGATGGCCAGACCGATGCGGTAGAGGATACCGGCCGGGCAAATCTGGATAGGCGAAGACGGGTTGTTGGTGTCCTTTTGCGGACCGGACGCCAGCTGAATATTGCCCAGCGTCATCGGGAACAGGCACTTCCAGCAGACGTCACTTATCGGGTTAACCCAGCGTCCGTCACCGGCATTGCTGGCAGCAGTAGCCTGAACCGGCGTCCATGACAGAAAAATAAGCAACACACCGGCAAGCCATGAAAAGTGCTTCATTTCACCTCCCGCAGCCAGACACAGACCGGACCGTCTTCAGTGTCATGAATGGAGCCGATAAACCAGCCCTCTCCGGCTGGCGCTGACGGCTGCCAGTCACTGATGTTTTGTTTTCCCTTTTCCCAGTCGGCGATCACCTGGGGAGGCGCGTCGTTTTCCATCCAGCGGGTGGCACAGGTCAGATTGTGCCGGCGCATCCAGTCGCCAAATTCAGTCTGTGTGGCCTCATCACTGGCAGGTGCAAAATAATGAGGGTGCGTCCAGAAGCCATTGCGGTCACGGTTAACCGTCACCGGCCTGACAGATTCAGGGTGAGTCATGGGGTATCTCCGGGAGTGCCGCAGCCACCGGACGGCGGGAGGGCTTAAAAGTAGGACTAGTGGTTTTTGGCTTTGTCGGCCGCTTTCATGATGAAAGCCAGCCGCTGTTCTTTGGACATATCCTCAAGAGCCAGTAAGCCAGCTCTTAACACTATTGAGGGATAATAAAGGGGATTTTCTGCAAGAATGGCCTTAAGCCGTAAAGCCGATTTTTCATCATGACGAACGGCTGTAACATTCTGGCCCTTTTCAGTATCAGGGTCTTTTTTCATGGCGTTACCTGGTCTGGGGTTAATCGGAAACCGGGATGACATTCAGGCTGAGGCGGAGCGCAACGCAGTGAGCACCGAACATCCTGAAGGGCAGCGCGGTTGAATCAGGGCGTCTTATTTGCAGGCGTCACGGCGAAAGCATAGCCACTGTCATCTTCGTAACATGCTCCGCTGGATTCCCCCTGTTCTATCCTGCGACCAGCTTCCTTAATAAAGAAGGCAAGTGCAGTCGGGGTATAAAACCTTCCTGCCTGCGCCCGGATAATGAAATGCCGGAATTCTGACATCCCCACCGGCGGGAATGGTCCTTCGGTGATATCGTCAGGAACATCATCTCCAGACGGCGAATTGAACCAGCCTGGCGCCACTTTCACCTGCCGCTGATCAGCCCCAAAAAACAGTTCACTGTTAATTACCCTCCCTGCAATACGTTCAGGATCTTCAGGAAATGAAGGCTGTTTTTTCACTTTTTCAGCCACATCGTTGATGATTCTCACAACATCACGCGTCAGGACAGACTGTTTTGCACTGACTGTTATGGTGACCTGTTTTAACGGAAAGTTCGTCGGGACGAATTCCGGTACCGGTTTTGTGATGTACCACCCTTCCCGCTCACTGCCCCGGATAAGCAAGCTGAGCCATGAGCCGGCGTACCCGTCGTTTACTGCCGCATCTTCGCTGTCCTGCATCGCCTGCTCAGTTACTCTCGGCGCTGTATAACACTGGCGCGCCCGGATAATCCGGCGGCTGATTTTTTGCCGATCTGCCTCTGGCATCGTCACGCGCAGTGATTCTTCACGCGTCAGTTCGTAGCCCGCGTCAGTCAATGCATTTTCCAGTTCGGCCAGCATCACCTGGTAGCATTCCCGGTTAGCAAAGGCGTGAACCGCATCGGCATGTCGGGCACTGCCAAATTGCACCAGAGGAGCGGGTATTCCCGGTCTGCTCTCCCGTGCACGACGTTCACGGCGTGCATCTGCAAGATGCTGAACAACAAGCCAGCCAGCGAGCAGCGCAACGACGACCAGAATACCGGTCATACCCTCAGTATCGCGCAAACAGGTGAGCATCCCCTGCAGCCCCTGAGGGCCGGTGAAGCAGCTGATTAACGCCATGCGTTCATCTCCTCCATTCTGTTGCGGATAAGCCTGACGAGGTACAGGGGAAACGCCTCATCACGTTCGTCCGGCGCGATCGGCTGACGCTGGTTCTCCGCGCACCACTGATGCCAGGCGCCGGCGATCAGCGCCGGTTGCCATGATGCGATTTCAGGGTACAGCTGACAGAGTTGATTCACGGTTTCGTCGCAGCCTTTGGTATCAGCATTGCGGCCAGTCATGGGCTGAGATGCAGATGGCACAGAGTTATTGTGTATCAGTGACATTCGGCGTTCTCCTGCCCTTCACCTGCAAACAACCTGTCGAGACGCCCGGAAAGTGACAGCGTCGGGCCCTTTTTACGTTTCGCACTGTCCTCGGCCCGCATGTTCTCCAGTAAGAGGTGAATGATGTAGTCCGGAAATCGTTCATCACGTTTTGACGGTTCCCGGCTGTCCTGCTGGTTCTGTTCACACCAGTGAAGCCAGGCTTTGGTCACCAGAACCGGGTGCCAGGAGTCAATTTCGGGGTACAGCGTCTTCAGCCGTTCTGCTGTTCCCATGCGCGGCGTTATCTCAGCGGGTTTACGCGGTTTTCTGGCGTAACGCCGATGGGACGGGACCGCCTGACGCATTTCGGGAAACAGGTCCCCTAACGTTGTTGCACTCATTTTTTCGCTCCTGATACCGGAATTTCTTCCACTTTCATCACGCGGCCGTCGCGGGATATCCGCGCAGGAATGTGTTCAAAACCAAATTTACGGGTCAGTACGCCGGACTGGTCGAAGTAGATACGTTCATTCAGCGCATCACTGGTTTCTTTGATGTTGCCTTTCACCAGGATGACCTTCACGCCGGTCTGGCCGGCGAGCTGCTGTCGGGTCCAGTTCACCTGCTCCTTATCATCGCCGTCGATAAAAAAGAGCACCTGGCTGAAGGGCACCTTATCCAGAGGATTAACCGTATCGCCCTTGCGGGCGATCACGTTGCCCTGCATGTCTGTGATCGTTTCCTTCACGGTAAATGTCGGGTCCCAGGCAAAGCTGCGGTATTCCTTCGCGTTCGAGAGCCCTTCCACCGGCGTCGGACGTACCGCATGCTCCTTCACCCTTTCTGTTGCCTCTTTGCGCAGACGGTCAAGTTCACCCGTCTGTTCCATCCCCTTCAGGCGATTCTGGATAAACGCCAGCATGTCCTGCTCTGCAGGCTCGAAGACGTTGCCCCAGGTACCGAGATCTTTCGCCCCGCTGCCGGCGGAGAGCATCAGCAGCATCATAGCCGTCAGCTGCAGTCGTTTTCTCACTGGCCCCCCTGAATGCGTCGGGCAATATCAGCACGAATCTCATTCGTGATATCGCGCTGCGGGCTCATCACCGCCGGCTTCACCAGAACGATGGCGTTGTGTGAGGACTGCCACGCATCCAGGCTGCCGGTCAGCGCCGCGTTGAATTGCTGGGTCATCGCTTTAGCCCGATTTTCATCGAGCTGTAACTGAGCGGACTGCTGCATGAAAAGGTCCACAGTCCCCTTCATGTCGAAGACCACCACCTCAGGGGTGACGGCTTTCGCCGTCACGTATGCCACGCCCGTCATGATCAGAAGTCCCGCCAGCCCCAGCATGCTGGCCTTAACCCAGCGGGATGTCTTGCTGGCGATCGTTACACCGTCGCGGACGGTGTCGCCGTCATACGGCTTATTCTGTTGCTCACTCATGCTGCTTTCACCCACTCTTCAAGTTCACGAAGTTCACTGCCGTATTTTTTCTCCGCCAGCAGATACGCCGCTTCCTCCGCTGTCGCCCCCGCTTCTTTCTGCGCTTTCTGCATGAAAGCAAAGTCCTCGCCGCGCGAGCTGAACATGGCACGCGTCACGGGGTCGACGAACAGGCGATGGAAGGAGCTGTATTCACCGGCGTTTATCAGCAGGGAGCTGTAGCCGGTCTGCAGGGCGGGCTGGAAGCCACGGATAACTTCTTTTTCCATGTCCGAGAACTGATCCGGGTTATCGGCAAGGTACTGTTTAAACGCCTTCGCATCCTGCAAGAGGGTGATTTTGGTGGAGCTGTTGTTCCAGGCGGCTTCCGCTTCCTTACTGGCGCTGAAGTCCTTGATGCCCTGGGTGATAGTGATAAACGCCCCACGGTGACGACGCACGGTGCGGTAGCCGGTTTCGATAAACCTTGCCGCGTGCGGGTTGGAGCCACCCAGCAGACGCCAGGCCTCGTCGATGATGCAGACTTTTTTGAGGTCACGCGGGCTGTGGTACATCTTTTCCTGAATCGCAAGAATGAGCGAAAACAGGATGGACGAGAGCAGCTTCGGCTTGTCTTCCAGGCTCAGCAGCTCCAGCACCGCGAAGCGGGTTTCCCCATCGAGCGTCGGAGCATCGGCGTTGAAGTATTCTCCGTCAGGCCCCCAGGTGCAGTAGGTATCGAGCAGCATGGCCAGCTCAGCGAGACGCGCGATGATGGTCGGCTTGTCTGCGAACGCCTGATTCACATCCTCATTGGTCAGGTAATTATGAACGTCGTCGATACGGGCTTTGTTTGCCTTCTTCTCCCACGCATCCATTACCGCTTTCTGCAGGATCGCCTCGCAGACGCCATCCAGCGGTTGCGTCGGGCTGGCAAGCACCGTCAGCAGGCGCACAATCCCTTCCGCAGAATGATTAATGTCCTTAACGTTGGCGAACGGGTTAAAGCGCAGTTTAGAACCATCGAGATAAACCCCGCCGGCCTGGTGACAGTAGTTCTTGTAGCTGTCCCCCATGTCGATAACCCACGCGTACCCCCCGGCATTCAGTACATCGCGAAGGATGCCCTGCGTCAGGAAGGATTTACCTGCCCCGGACGTGCCGGTGACGGCGATGTTAAAGTTGGTACTGCCGTTCTCCTCACCAAACATGTCGTAGAACGCCACCTGGTTGCGGTAGGTTGGCAGTGGCATACCCACATTGGACAGCTGGCGTTCAGCGACGACCGGCATCAGGCTCACCGCATTCCATGACTTGGAGCGTAGCGTTGCCCCGGTCATCTTCAGGTCTTCCCACATCCCTTCCTGCATGACGAACGGGAAGCTGGCCAGCCAGTTACGCATCTGCTGGTACTGTATCGTCACCATTTCCAGCTCGTTCTTACGGAACACGTTGACGGCGGCCAGTTCACACTTCTGTGCCTCGGTATTGTTATCCGGGGCGAACAGGGTCAGGTTGAAGTAGGTATTGCAGAGCGCGATTTCATTGCTGTGCAGCTGCTCCCGGGTGCGCCGCCATTCCTCTGCAGCCTTTTTGGTGTTGGGGAACAGTGCAGCGTAGGCTGAGTTGGCTTTTTTCGAGAGGTCCTGGTCTTTACGGAAAGCCTCGCTCTGGCTTTTGGTCTGTTCTTCCAGCGCCGTCGTCCAGGTCAACATAAAGGGACAGGGTATCCCGAGATCGGGAAAGCGCAGGTTTTGCAGATTGTCAGCCCCCTGCCAGAGCGCGAATCGACGCGGGTTTTTAGCAAGCTGCATGTTGATGATGCGGCATGACGATGCCGGAAGACGTGTCCCGCGCGCGTCTATGGTCTCCGGCAGCTCCATCCGGATATGCGATGGATGCACCTTCAGGTCAATCCCGGGATCAACCACCTGGCGGTTAAGCTTCTCATCCTCGTTGTAGTCCCCGGAGGACGTCAGCACCTGTTCCTGACGGTAGTTCATCTGCTCGCGTACCGCAGACAGGAAAGCGTGCACATCGGTATTCATGCTGTCGATGCGAGCAGCGCCCAGGGAGACGCGGATGGTGTTACGTATCTGAATCAGGTCATCCATCACCCGCTGAACCTGGGAAGCGCGCTTAATGGGCTGACCGTAGACAATAAAGATACGGTAGTTACGCAGGTAGAGCGGGTATTCCCGTTCGTTGGCCAGGCCGTGCAGCGCGGAACGCTGCCAGAATGCGCGGGTAATTTTATTGAGGTGTTCGGCCATCCCCCCTTTCCACATGTCGTTACTCACGCCGCGATCGATACGTTCCCCGACACACTTGCTGGCCAGCATAATGACGGTCACAGGGGTCTGGCGGGGCAGCTTCTTACGCAGCATGTCATCGAGCGCGGCCATCACCTGCTCGTTCGCGCCGGGAAGCGGCGCGGCTTCCATAATGAAGCCCGCAGAGCCGGCATTGACGAAAATTTCATTTTTGTCGTCGTAATACCGGTAAGGCAGCGCAGCAACCAGGGACGGATAGTCCCAGGTCTGGGAAAGGTTGTTGCGGGCCGTTGCTGCTCCGTCTTCCTCTTTCCCGTTTTTCAGCATATCCATCAGGCTGTCGACAAAACTCATTTTCGGCCCTCCGCAGCGGCCCGGATTAACTCCAGGCGACGCAGCTTCTCTTCGTTCATCTGGCCGGTGTGCGGTGCATCACCGGCCGTTTTAATCGGCCAGTCACAGCTCACGCTCAGAACGGCCAGCGTTTCATCGTCGGTATCGACTGACTGTGTGGCGGTGATTTGCGTCGTTCCTTTCCGTGAATGGGCTAACGATTTCGCCAGATGATCGACGCCGTTCCTGCCGGAAATGTAGTGGCTGCTCATTCCCCTCCCTCCCCGATGACGCGGTAGCTCTCATCCCAGTGGGATTTGTTTTTCACGAACTCGACCACAGCTGGCTGATGAAAGTTGTCGTCCGTGTCCACCCAGGGTGCAATCCACAGGCGCTGCGTGGCGTCAGGAATACGCTGAACCGGAACGCGGCCAGCAGTGTTAACCGGCGCAGGGGTCGCATTACTGGATGTGGCCAGCGGCGTGACCAGCGAGCCAGCCGATTTCACCGGCGCAGTGGCCAGAGGGCGCGATGCGGCAGGCTTAACGACGGTGGTTCCGGTTGCTGCGGCGGAGACAGGGCGGAAGGGATTCACGACCGGTGCTGAATTGCGCAGTGCCGGCAGGGTTTCACCCGCAGGCTTTTTTGCGGTTTTCTCTGCCGTCAGGTCATCCAGACTTTTACCCTGAGCGGCCAGCTTGTTAGCTTCACCGGTGGTCAGGCACTGGTCGGTCGCGGTCTTGTTGCAGTCGAAATCAGAATTGAGACCGGCGCAGCCGGTCAGCGCGCTGCACAGCAGTGCAGCACCCAGTAGATTTTTCATGGGGTAACTCCGGTTTTAATTTAAGGGGTATTCAGGGAGGGGTAATACTCAATTTCGATTATTTGCAGTTGCACTGAATCACAGTGAAAACCAGTTGCACAACAAGGCTGCCAAACACGCCGGCATAAAACATATCCAGCGTCAGGAAGTTCAGGTCCATCTGGATAAAGCCATAAATACTCGCCACTATCAGCATTCCGCCCCACGGAACGACTGAACCATACATAAAGTACCAGTCATCGCGTTTGTTAAAGGCAGTGCCACTAAAGTATACGAGGAACACGCTTAAGAGCAGGGACACTCGCCAGGAGACCCAGCCCATATCACCCACGCCTTTAAGATTGAGCACTGCCCACACTGTCAGCTCGATAGTGAATACCAGTGCAGGAATGAGGATAAAGCGATAGTCATGCAGGGTTTTGAGTAATGGATAGCGTGCCATGTTGGCAGACATAAACACTCCAGTGAAATGAATTACAGGAAGACGTTGATGACATGAGCAAGTGCGCCTATGGTCACCAGGGTGAGTAACACAGTGAGCCCTCCTGTATGGTTGTAAACAGAAACACCGGTCGCTCCGGCAGTTATTACCAGTAGTGAAATGGCTCTGGTACGCTTCATTTCTCTCCAATTTTCTCGTTACCGTCAGTGACTTTATGGAGGAACTTCAGGTCAGGTTTCTTTTCTGGCCAGACGGACCTGGCTTCCTCACGATGCCAGTTGCTGACAATTCTGGCCGTCAGCCCTTCTGTTTTAGCCTGGTGCTTCAGGTGTTCCCAGGCAGAAAGGTTCAGGGGTTCATAATCAGAAAGTAACCTGTCGAATACCTCCTCCCAGCTTTCGTTGTAACGCGGGATAATTCGCTTAAATATCTCCTGACTCAGAAAAAACCAGGCAATGAGGAAACACAGTGCAAACAATGACGGGCGGAACACTGAAACCGTAGCTACCAGTACAACGATGAAGGTTGCAAGCCAAAGGAAAATGTACTTATTTCCTTGCGGAGTGGGCCGGCCAGCCTCCCATTCAGCAATATGCATCCGCATTTTCCTGAGCAGTGAGTTATTACGCTCTTCATCACGCATTACGGCTTCCCCCACGAAGAGCAGCATCAGAAATGGCGCTGAACTCCGCGTCCAGCCACTGTCTGAGTTCTTCCCGTGTCAGCTTATCCTTGTGAAAAACAGAAACGGCCAGGGTGCGCATGGCATCAATATCAAGCGGCTCATATGCCCGAATTTTCCGCTGTATTTTTTCTTCCCATGTTTCACATGCCTGTAGCAATGCGGCGAGAAGAAAAGCCATTCCAACAGCAATGGAAGCCACGGTAAGCCTCTGATTGCCTGTCCAGAAGCTAAAAATCAGCCCCCCTGTAGCGGTTAATACCCCTACCAAAAATATCCAGTGGGGTTTTGTGTTTTTCCGTGCAGACCAGTCTTTCCAGTCCCGTTCAATACCCCTCAGAAAATTGATACGGTCATCTATGCGTGCTCCCTTCATTTGCACTCCCTTTTGTCATCGTCGGTCGGCCCCGGGAGGGGTTCGGCGGTGTCATCTGGCCAGACGGGTGGTCGTATTCGAATCAAGATGGTGGCAAAAAGTAATGCGCCAAGGATGCGGAATGCATATTCCTCCCGAACTCCTTTGATAATGAGCGCAATAAAGCACACCCACCCGAGGACCCAGCAAATCGAATACAGCCAGTTAACGGTCATCCTTAACCGACGGTTCACATCATTTGCTTTGCGGTCTGGCTTGCCTCTCTGCGATGTTTTTTTACGTGCAAACATCTTCATTCCCTCATCAGTTTATGGTGTCACCGAGGCGCAACTGGCTGGCCTGGCGGAGAACGTCATCCGGGTTGATGTTGCCGACTGAAGTGGTACTGGATGCGGTGGTCTGGCTCGCCGGCTGCGGGGTTACAGCATTCTGCGCGGCGTTACCGGCTTTCTGCAGTTCCTCTTTCGCTTTCGCGTCCTCGGCGTCCTCGATGGTTTCAAGGCGGAAACCCTTCTGGAACACGACGGTGACCTGGTTGCCGGCACCGATATCAATCACCGGGTGATACTGCTCGGCGCGCTTAATCCAGTACTGGCTCAGCGTGTCGGCTGCCTTACTGGCTCCTCCGCCTATACCCTGCTTAAACACGTCGCCGGCACCGACATCCGCTGTGGCGCCGAGGCCGACAGATGGTGTTGCTGCAGATTTGATGCCTTCGCCAAAGCCTGACAGCAGGCCTGCTGCGCCGGCGTAGCCGACAATCATGCCGTTTCGCATAACGGGCTTGCCGCGAATGCCGCCTTTACCCTGGAAGCTGACATGCCCCTGAAACTCCATGTCCACGTGCTTGCCGTTTTTCAGGATGCAGCTGATGGACTGGGTACGGACGTTTCCGCGCTCGCTTGAGATATCGCCCCACATCTCCCCCACAATAAAGCAGCCGTCAGCGTTGAACTCCTTGTTGTTGGGCATCTGAATGTTGCCCTGCAGGCGGATGGTAACAGGGCTGGTATTCTGCTGACCGGTGACGCTGGCGTTCGCGTCGGCCCCCTCAATCAGGACGGCGTCAGAGAATGAGCCAGACGGAATCCAGGGGAGTTTGGTTGGCTTTTTCTTCAGGCTGTCGTAGCTGAATTTTGTTGTCGACAGACCACCTGTCATGCGCTGGCCGGAGCCGCCCGGGTAAAACGCTGCGCCCTGCCCCATATTCACACCAGTGGCGGCCGGTGCACCTGTGGGGGTCACATTGTATTCGGGTGGTCGGGCCTGGCCGGCAGCAACCGGACCGGGGAGTGGTGTTCCGTTCTGACCTGCAGGTGGTGTCTGCTGTCCAGCGGTCTGGTTGCTGCCGGGGGCTTTCGTAAGCTGGTCGTTCAGGCGCTGAATTTCAGCGTCCTTTTCGGCCAGCTTTTGCTCGGTGGTGAGCTTGTTCTGCGCGAACTGCTGAGCAAGCGTGGCAAGGTTTTGCTCAAGAGCAGAGGTCTTTGCCTGCTGCTGCGTCAGTGCGGCATCGTTGACCTGCTCGTTAAACGTCGCGGTCACAACGCCGGTCAGGTTTGGTGTTGCAGCCGGTGCGGGTTGCTTTTGTTTTTGCTGGTATTGCCCGTACCACATTACGCCGCCTGCAGCAGTTGCGCCGCCAATGATGACGGCGGCCAGGATGGCCAGCTGCTTGCGGCGGGTTTTCAGGTTTTCATTCAGGTTCATGGGCGGGTGACTCCGTCATCTGAAAACACAATCCAGGCATACCCCTCACCGCCGGCGTAGAGCTGATTCTGTGACAGCATTACGGCCCGGACGCCCTTGCGCCAGAAATCGCGCTCGCGGAGGCTGCGGGTGATGCTGCCCGGGTTGCTCATCCGGAATCGCACCACGCGAAGGTGGTTGCCCACAAACTGGCGTTCAGGTGTCAGGCGTACATCACTGGCGGGTGAGTAAGCCGGCATCCGGCTGACCGGGTATTCCTGGTAGTCGTCCGGCACCTGGCCGTTGACTACGGCGCGGGACAGCGCAACCAGCGTTTTTTCATAGGTCTGCCCTTCTTCCCATGCCTTCGCATCGTCATTCTTGCGAAGTGGTGGTGACATCGGGGTGAAGCGCAGTGTTTTGCCGTTACCCGGCTGCGGCCTGACGTTCAGGCTCAGCGATGAGCCGTGGTCAGTCTGGATAAACAGGGTGAAGTTCTGGCCGACAAGCGGAGACAGAATGAGCGCTCCGTCTTCGGTCTGGCTCTGGTCATACGCACCGGTTGGTCCGCTGATGCTGGTAATGAGTTCTCCGTCTACAACAACCTTGCTCGGGTTGGTGTTGCTGAGGGTGACGTTAAAGGCGGCGTCGTTCTCAAACGGAATGGCTGCGGGTGCGGAAGCGGCCCGAAGGCCGCTAGTAAATAATCCCGCTGCCAGAAACACAGCAGCAGCTGCCGGTGAAATGCGAAATTTCATGGGCAGTCCTGTCAGTTAGTGGGAGATACCGGCTTAAGTTCTTCAAAGCTGTGGAGGTTAATCACACCATTGTCATAACTCAGTTTTAGCCGGTAGGTTTTTTCCTGGTCTTTCAGTGGCGTGATGATTGCGCCATTTGTGGTGGAGGATTTCAGAACCCCGCTGTACTGCACGGAGCCATCGTCCATGACGCGAATTTCTTTCGTGTCGAACTGGGTGGTGATGCCTGCTTTCTGAATGCGCTCAGTTTCTATGTCCAGGGCTTTCTTGAGTACGTCCCGTTCGGCGGAGGGGACGAATCCAAGAATCATTTTCTGGTTATGTTCGATGTTTTCCGGAGTAACGTTCAGTCGCCAGTAAATAAAGGAAGCGGCGAACTGTGTCAGGCCGGTGGCATCAACACTTTTAGAATCTGATGCAAAGGGGCGGTTAAACGTTAATGGCGTGGTGATGGTTTTCTGGGTTGTGGCGAAATACCACGCCAGTGACCCTGTCAGTACATTCCCTGCGCCCATGAGTAAGGTTAAAGCTGAAAGACCAATAAACGCATAGCGGAGTTGTTTATCGCGCTCTCCTTTAATATTCAGTTTCATGAAAAACTATGCCCTCCAGTGCCGGAAACTTGAATCAGGTATCTGGCGAAAGGTTACTTTGAATAAAAGTGATGGCAGGTGCCAGTAACAGAAATTAAGTAACCAGTATGACCCCTGCCCTTTTTTCAGATATCTGACGATAAACCAGAGGATTCCCGCGATTACACCAAGTTCGAGTGACAGATTGTTAAGCACCCCCAAAACTAAAAGGGGTGCAGTAACAATCAATTCGTCAATCGGCAAGCCTAAATAGCGGTCCTGCTGGTTCATTGTTTCCGGGAAGTTATATTTATCTCCTTCCCCATTCATCATTTAGCTCGCGATGCCGAAGGCGACACGGGTAAAGATGATTGCCATAACGATACCGACGAACACCAGTGGTGAGCGGGCCTTAATGTAAATAAACAGGCCCATGATGATTTCGGCGATGTAGAACCATTTAACCAGTGATGAGCCAGAACCGAAGGTGGAATTAACCGTGGTGTTCTGTGAGGAAAGAAGGTCAGTACCAGATGCGAATGCCGGGTGAGTGACCATAAGTGCAATTAAAAAAGCACCTGCTGACTTTAAGTAAAATTTAGCTTTGCGATTTTCGCGAGCTTTGCGGAATAAAGACGCTACCGCCCATCCCTTACCGACGTTAAGGGCACTGCCTTTGGTTAACATGTTTGTTTTCTCCGAAGTAAACAAAAGTGAATCGCGTAAGTGCTTGTTTACGCGGGCGCAATTGTCCCATGACCCTAAAAAAAAAAAACTGTGACGCATGTCACACTTTTTAGAATCATTCGGATTTATCTGAATATGTAAGTGAGTAGGCTTTGTTGACCAGAAAGTTCGGAAATGGCCTCCGGGATCTATAGCTATGAAAGTAAAAGAGAAAATGTGGGATGGTCGCGGCCGTCCACGCAAGTTCCAGCCAGGTGAAGCGGTGGAGTGGCGATTGCGTGCTCCGGATAATCTGCTTATGGAGCTGAGAATATGTGCCAGAGCTGGCAACAGAAGTGTGAATGAAGAAATTATTGCCAGGCTTTTGTTGTCGCTGAATTATCAGCCCGGCAAGCCTGTCATTAAAACTGCGGAGGGTGAACGGCTCATCGCTCTGGCGGTGAGATTTGAGGAGTGGCTAGGGCAATTACTTGATAGTGAATCCGTTGATGTCGTGAGTGAAGTAAAAACTCCGCCAAAACAGGAGCAATTATGGATGTGGCGTGAGGGTGAAAGGGTTTTGCTTCCAGGAAAAACAACCGGATATAGCATGCGTATTCCTGAGAATCTTGCGGATGAAATAAGAGCAATGGCGAAGGTGCATAACCGTAGTCTGAATGATGAAATGCTTACCCGTCTGATGAATACTCTGGGTTATTTTACGGAAAGGTTGCTTGAACAGAACGAGGATGCGCAGGCGCTTAAAATTCTCTGTATGGAATTCGAGGTGTTTCTGAAGGAAAAAATAAGGGAGGTAGAAAAAAGTGACCTCCCATGGGATGAAAAGCCGTCTCAGTGATCGATTCTGGCCGGAGCTTTCCGGCCAGTTGTGCTGATTTACTCTGTGAGGAAATGGTCCTTTTCAGCTTTATCTTCTGCATCATTAATTGCACTAATGTTCGTGTTTATAAGTTCTTCAAGTTTCAGTCCGGAGTCTGGTCCTTTGAGCATTACGAAGATATCGGAAATCAGGGCGGTTAGAATCATAATGCCTTCACGTGACCCTGATACTTTTTTAATGAGGTCCCGCCTGAAACCTTCAAGGTCGAAAGAGTTGCCTTCTTCTTTCGATTTATACACCATGAGTCCCAGTCTGACTAGTTCGTTCACAATGGACGAATAATTCATATCTGAGGTTGTGGCGCCCTTCTGAAGTTCTATTTCCAGAATATCCTGTATCTCACGGTCGATTTTATCTTTGAAGTAGATGTTTTTTCTTGGCATGGTATTTTCTCGTGAATTTCATGCAGTGCCTAATGCGGCACTGCAATTGAGTTCTGTGGTGACCATATGTGTTTAGCTCCTGTGGCAAGCTATTGAATTTCTGTATGAATACCTTGCCTGGGTGTGTGCTAATCCAGCACCGTGGAGTGTGCTAATCCGGCACTATTATGTGTGTTAATCCGGCACCATCAAGTGTGCTGATTAGGCACTGCTTCGTTTTAAGTTACTCTATTTATTACGTACACACAATCCCCACACTGAGCAGTGCTTGATTGACACACACAGCAGTGCCTAAATAAGCACTGGTGTGTGTGGGGTAAAGGCACTGTAATGTGTGTTAATCAACACACATTAAGAGCATACACTTTAACATCTCGAAAAGTCGGCACATTCAATCAATTGAAATTAAAGGAAATATCTGCAAGACGAAGTCTTGCGTGGGGTGTGATGTTTTAAAGGGTTAGTAAAGAGCGGCATGTTAATACCGCCTACTGCTCTGACATGTTTATTTCGGACAGATGTAAAATCCCATCAGGAAAGCGTTCACGCGCGTTTGTAGTGAATTTACTTGATTACGACGATCCGCCGGGGTATTTTTTAAAGCGCCTCTCCAGGGCCCGTTTATTTCGCTAAAAGGCCAAACCATGAAAATATCGTTACTGCCTGCTGCTTTGCTGACTCTTTCGCTATCTGCTGGCGCAACTCCGCAGATGTGCTTTGATCAGGCCGGGAAAGATTATCAAATTGATCCGCTGCTGCTTATGTCAATTTCGATTAAAGAGAGCCATCTGGTACCGGATGCGATAAATGGATCAAACAGGAATGGAACGGAAGATGTCTGTGGTATGCAGGTGAACAGTTCCCATTATGGTAAACTTAAAAACTTCAATATTACCCGTGAGCGCCTGTTGAATGATCCATGTATCTGCGTCTATACGGGTGCATGGGTACTGGCGCACAACTTCAGGTCATACGGAAAAAACTGGGACAGCGTAGGGATGTATAATACGGGGCCGAGCAAAAAGCTCATTGCGCAGCGCAAGGCCTATGCACAGAATATCAAGAATATATATCGCGTATTACTGGCCAGAAAAAAAATACTTTCTGAGCGTCTCGCGCCAGCTGCGGGTAAGGAGCATGAGATAAACACTGCAGAAACAGCATCGCTTAACAGTGGACAGTAAAAAGCCGCTCTGTTGAGCGGCTTAATTTTCAGGCCTTCAGTTTCGCAAACTCCTCAGCCATTTTCCAGAGCACCTGATTTAATTTGATGTCACCATCTATTCCGGTGACTTCCCGCGTTCTGGTGATCTTCCCTTTTTCCGTTCTGCCACGAATCCCCCCACGGATCACATTTTCCTGCACCACGTTAAACGTGGTCCATAAATCCTGGCCTCTGTCGAGCACACGGCGAGGGTTAATAATTTGCTCCGGTGTAATCGGCGCTGGTTTTCCATCGTACTTAAGTTCCAGGGCGGTCGCACCAAAAAGGCGTTGCTCAGGCAAAGTCAGCTGAATGCTTTTCATGAGGTCTATATTTTCATCAACCGCGTCAAATGTTTTCAGCACCGTGTAAGCGCCTTCGATAACCTGCCCTACAATATCTCCTTTGTGGGGTACGCGGATTTCACCAAAATCTTTCCACGCAACCAACCCATTACTGCAAACCTGACGGAACATACCGGGGATCATTTTATAGCTGCTTGAACCATCATGGCTATTCAGCAGAATAATTTCCGGTACTTCTTTTCCGTTAATCTGGTCATGACGACGCAGGCGAAGCATATGCTTTGTAAAGTCGCGTTTATCCTGGTCACGTGTACGTGACTGCGTTGCATAATACGGCTGAAAACCTTCATCACGTAAACGATCAAGTATGTTTATGGTCGGGATATATGTATAGCGTTCAGAGCGTGAATCGTGTTTATCCGATGAAAACGCGCTCGGAACGATGAGCTGTAATTCCTCATTCGTCAGCGGACGGTCTTTACGGATTGAGGTAGGCATACGATAGCGGCTTGCGAAACTGACCATTTTTATTTACTCCTGATTATTTAGTAAGTGATGAAGGAATAACGCGGTGAAAATTATCCAGCGGCATTGCAGCTGCCACCGGGCGACCATCTGCAACCCAAACTGAGATATAATCCGGGCATTCGTCATTAATTAACGTCAGCTCAGTGGCATTCTCTGGCGGCGTAAAAATTGCCGGTTGTGGCTCCCCTTCCGATGCTGCCAGGACCCAGCAAAACAGATCCATGAACTGGGACATGGTGAGGTTTGAATCACATCTTCCGGTAGATTCTTGAGCGGCGGTTTTGACGTTGACGTTTCGTGTGTGCATCCTGGTTTTCTCCTGTGGTGATGGTTGTCCATCTCCCTGGTGAGTTCTCTCGCGGCAAAGGGCAAAGGAGCAACGGCAGGGCGGCAGGAGAAGGGCG
>NZ_JBLKCZ010000002.1:0-438929 GCF_047530595.1 Enterobacter sp. 01-M-02-SI-ECC
ACCACCTTTTGCACAGAACGGTACTGTAGTCAATCTGCGAATGTCAACCAGATTTTGCACAAAAGGGGATGGATTTCAATTCCTAGCTAAATCTGCGATCCTACCTCAGAATGCAAATAGCCGTATTGACCATGAGATAGAGCCCTCCGCCATCAGCGAGTTTATAGGCTTTATCTCTGGGCTTTGCAGTCTCGACCTGACGAGCATTCAGTGGCATTTGGGGGCCTCATTTTCCGTTGAACAGGATAAGCCCCCACTTAGGCCCCCAAACGTTTATTGATTCACGTAGATATGGGTAGACTTCAGTTGACGTCGCATAGCCTGAGAAGAGGGGTTATGGCTGATTATAAAAGGTTTTTATTGAATTCGGTAGACATCAGGAGAGTTATATCTGGTGTCCCCTGCAGGAATCGAACCTGCAACTAGCCCTTAGGAGGGGCTCGTTATATCCATTTAACTAAGGGGACGAGGCGGCACGAGTATAGCCTTATTTACACTTTGCGTTAAGCGCATCGCCGCCTGACTGCTCAAAGAGTCACCATTCAGGTCGATTTTTTTGTCGAATTATCATCATTTTCCCGTGCCTTTAGCTCAGCTTTGCGTTTGTTCGACATGTCGTTACGAATTTGGGCATGGCTTAACAGCGCGAAGATAAACGTTCCGCCGCAAATGTTTCCCGCCAGCGTCGGAAGGGCAAACGGCCAGAAGAAATCGCTCCAGTGAAGCGTACCGTTAAAGACCAGATAGAGGATTTCAACGGTACCGACCACAATATGCGTGGTGTCAGCCAGCGCAATTAGCCAGGTCATCAATATGATCACCACAATTTTGGCGCTTCCCGCGGAAGGAAACATCCAGACCATCGTGGCGATAATCCAGCCAGAGATGATGGCGTTTGAGAACATCTCGACCGGCGTGTTTTTCATCACGTCCATGCCGATTTTCACAAACGCATCCCGGGTGGGTTCATCAAAGATCGGCATATATTCAAACGCCCATGCCGCGATGCCCGTGCCAATGATATTACCCAGCAGGACCACGCTCCAGAGCCGCATCAATAAACCGAAATTACCGAGTGTGGGGTTTTGCATCACCGGCAGAACGGCGGTCACCGTGTTTTCGGTAAACAGCTGCTGGCGGGCCATGATGACAATAATAAAGCCGAAGGTATAGCCGAGGTTTTCCAGTAAAAATCCACCGGGCACGCCTTCCAGCTGCACATGAAATATCCCTTTCGCAAGAAGAGATGCGCCCATTGATAGCCCGGCAGCGATGGCTGACCAGAAGAGGGCCATCGCGTCGCGCTCCATCTCTTTTTCACCATCCTGGCGTATATGCTCGTGGATGGCCATTGCGCGGGAGGGGAGGCGATCTTCATCAATTTCTATCTTCTCGCCGCGCGCTTTCTCCTCACTTTCAATTTCAAGATCCTCACTGCTCTCGCCAATTTTTTCTTCGCCTACATCTTTCATATCTGCTCCCGGAGGTTGATCTTTCTGTTAAGCGTAGCGGCTTTTGTCGGGATGCCTGTGGGGATGCTCTTAATTTGGCTGCAATGACAACAAAGGTGATACATCTCTCTCAAAGACATTATAAAATTGCCAGCGAAACGAATTCCAAAAGCCAGGCTATGCTGAGATCAGAGTCACGGTGGTTACTGCCCGTAATTGTGCTCATAGACATCGGTAAACGTGCTGTTACAATCACTTGCACGTTTACAGACGGAGCGTCAACGGCTCCGTTACGGATGGCAATCAACGATAGCCATACTGAACAGGGAGATATTTATGAAACTTCGGCTGTCGGCGCTTGCGCTTGGCGCGACGATGCTTGTGGGCTGCGCCAGCTCCGGGGAGCAAACGGGACGCTCCGATCCTCTCGAAGGATTTAACCGCTCAATGTATAGCTTCAACTACAACGTACTGGACCCGTATGTGGTTCGTCCGGTGGCAGTAGCATGGCGCGATTATGTTCCACAACCCGCGCGTAACGGGTTAAGTAACTTTACCAGCAACCTCGAAGAGCCTGCGGTCATGGTGAACTACTTCCTGCAGGGCGACCCGTATCAGGGGATGGTCCACTTTACTCGCTTCTTCCTGAACTCCATTCTGGGGATGGGTGGCTTTATTGATGTTGCAGGTATGGCTAACCAGAAGCTGCAGCGTGAACAGCCGCACCGTTTCGGCAGCACGATGGGACACTATGGCGTCGGGTATGGTCCGTACGTGCATTTACCGTTCTACGGTAGTTTCACCCTCCGTGATGATGGCGGCGATATGGTGGATACGCTGTATCCGGTCCTGTCGTGGCTGACCTGGCCGCTGTCGGTGGGTAAATGGACGGTGGAAGGGATTGAAACTCGCGCGCAACTGCTCGACTCTGATGGTCTGCTGCGCCAGTCTTCTGATCCGTACATTATGGTGCGCGAAGCGTACTTCCAGAATCATGACTTTATTGCCAACGGCGGCAAGCTGAAGCCGGAAGAGAATCCAAACGCGAAAGCGATCGAAAACGAACTAAAAGATATCGATTCGGAGTAAATAAAAAAGGTGAGCAATGCTCACCTTTTTTGATTCCAGCGCGATTAGAACGCGTAGTTGAAGTTCATGCCGTACAGCCAGGCTTTACCTTCGGAAGAGAACTCATACGGACCTTCCTTGAAGTTAACTTTTTGACCGTGCATATAAGATATGCCCGCATCAATAGAAGCATCCTTGTTGAATGCATAGGTCGCACCAGCGCTCAGCCAGAAGCGGTCCTGATCCGGAATCGAGATAGAGCGTTTGTCTGCTGGTACCGGACTATCATCGAAGGCAATACCGGTGCGGAATGTCCAGTTGTCATCCATATAGTAGGTTGTCCCCAGCGCGATGCGGTAAGCATCACGGAAGCTCTCATCTTTATAGAAGAGCGTGTCGCCGTTGCTATTGGTCGCCTTCAGCTCCTGGAACTGGCTCCAGCTGGTGTAGGTCAGGCTATAGTGAACTGCCCACTGTGGCGCCACTTTGTTATAACCTGACAATTCCCACATTTCTGGTAAGTGCAGGCTCAGAGAGCCGCCAGTGGTTTGTCCATTGGTTCCCATCGGAAGACCGAAGTTGCCGAGGATCTGGTTATAAGCAGAAGGGAGGCTGCTTTTATAATCTCCATCAAAATCGATTTTTACTTCGGAACGGTAGGTTAAGCCGTAACGGTTGTTTTTATCGAGTTCATAAAGGATACCGGCGTTCCAGCCAAAGCCCCACTCATCGCCCTTCAGATAAGCGATCTGAGTATCTGCTGGGATACCAGCCACACGCTGTGCCAGGGCTGGTGGAAGTGCGCCTGAGCCAGCGACGACTTTGCCCAGGTCGCCCGCGTAACGTTCGATCTTGGCTTTAGCATACACAGCGTCAAAGCCAACGCCGAAACTCCAGTGATTATCCAGACGGTAAGCACCGCTCAGGTTCAGGTTCAGGGTTTCCAGGTCGGTTTTACCGCCAAACGCCCCAGCTGCATAGTCATTATTGAACTCGGTTGCTAAACCGTAGTTAGAGGTCACGGATGCGCCCCAGCCGAACTGGTCGTTAATCGGCGCCACAAAGTGCATGTTTGGAACCCATGCCGTTGGGGCAATGTTATCCGATTTCAGATCGGCACCTGTCGGAGAACGGCCCGAGATATCAACACCTGGATCGACAAAAATTGCTCCGGCAGAGAAGGTCGGACGATCGAACATCATGATCAACGCGGGGTTACGACTCGCGTTACCCGCATCATCAGCAATGGCGCCTTCCCCTGAATACGCGCGGCCAAGGCCAGAGGAAGAAAATTCGTTTAACTGAAAGCCCGCTGACCAGGCGGAAGTGGAGACGAGTGCCACTGCGACTGCCAGCGCAGTCTTGTTGAACAGGGTTTTCTGGCTCATGACCATAACCTCATTGAGTTATTTTTATTCAATAATTGTTACATACCGTAACAGGAGCGCGAAGTGTAGGGTCTGAGGTATGACAGACAAATCAGACCAGTGGCCAGAGTATAGGTCCGACCAGCCTGAATGTTGCAAGTTTGTTTATTAATATTTTCAAACATGTTTCGTGAAACGAGATCTGGTTGGCAAAATTGTGACCATCGCGACTCACCCAAAAGGGTGGTTTTTGTTTTAGATCATTTTTTAGTGTGATATTGGTCACTTAACCGGTTTTGCGCCATTAACGGCTGGAGAGAGCCCGCGCCGGGGCGTAAAATATCAGCATCGTGTTTATCTCGCGCTCTGCGCGAATACAGAGGAAATTGAGCTATGAGTAAATGCAGTGCTGATGAAACCCCGGTTTGCTGCTGTATGGATGTTGGGACCATCATGGACAACTCCGATTGCACCGCGTCTTACAGCCGCGTGTTCACTACCCGCGCTGAAGCGGAAGAGACCCTGACCGCGCTGAGCAAGCGTGCGCGTGACGTTGAATCCGATCCGTGTGAAATCAAGTCAACCTTTACCGAAGTGGAAGGCGGCGTGAAGCTGGACATCGACTTTGTTTTCGCCTGCGAAGCGGAAACGCTGATTTTCCAGCTGGGCCTGCGTTAATTTCTGCGGTCGGATCCCTCTCCCTAACACTCTGCCACGGGAGAGGGCTCAAACATCAAAAACGGTAACCTCAGGGTTACCGTTTTGCTTTTATCACGCCGGCATTTTCTTTTTCTTCTCTGTGTTTTAGCTCGCACTTTTTCGTTTCCCCGATTGGCTGAATGTAAAAAAATGGTTAAGACTATTATCAGGTCAGACCACTTTATGTTGGCGAAAATTTTTTACAGGGGAGTGTTATGAGTCAGGCATTACCGCTTATTACCCGTCAGGGCGATCGCATTGCCATAGTCAGTGGATTACGCACGCCGTTTGCGCGTCAGGCAACGGCGTTTCATGGCATACCGGCCGTTGACCTGGGCAAAATGGTAGTGGGGGAGATGCTGGCTCGCAGCGAAATTCCGCCGGAGGTTATCGAACAGCTGGTCTTCGGCCAGGTCGTGCAGATGCCTGAAGCTCCCAACATTGCGCGTGAAATCGTCCTGGGTACCGGGATGAACGTCTATACCGATGCCTACAGCGTCAGTCGCGCCTGCGCGACCAGCTTCCAGGCCGTGGCTAACGTCGCTGAAAGCCTGATGGCGGGTACGATTCGCGCCGGGATCGCGGGTGGAGCGGATTCCTCTTCGGTGCTGCCGATTGGCGTGAGTAAAAAGCTGGCGCGCATCCTGGTGGATGTCAATAAAGCCCGCACGACGGGTCAGAAACTCAAGCTCTTCTCGCGTTTACGCCTGCGCGACCTCATGCCCGTGCCGCCTGCCGTAGCGGAATACTCCACCGGCCTGCGCATGGGCGATACCGCCGAGCAGATGGCAAAAACGTACGGCATTACCCGCGAGCAGCAGGATGCCCTGGCGCATCGCTCGCACCAGCTTGCGGCAAAAGCCTGGTCGGAAGGCAAGCTGACCGACGAGGTCATGACCGCCTATATCCCCCCTTACCGTGAACCGCTCGCGGAGGACAACAATATTCGCGGCACCTCAACGCTGGCGGATTACGCCAAACTGCGCCCGGCGTTTGACCGCAAGCATGGCACGGTGACGGCGGCGAACAGTACGCCGCTGACGGATGGCGCCGCCGCCGTGATCCTGATGACCGAATCCCGCGCGAAGGAGCTGGGCATCACTCCCCTGGGCTACTTACGCAGCTATGCCTTCACCGCCATTGATGTCTGGCAGGACATGCTGTTAGGTCCGGCGTGGTCCACGCCGCTGGCGCTGGAGCGCGCGGGGCTGACGCTGGCCGATTTAACCCTGATTGATATGCACGAAGCGTTTGCCGCGCAAACCCTGGCAAACGTACAGCTGTTGGCAAGCGAGCGTTTCGCGCGCGATGTGCTGGGCCGCGCCCATGCCACGGGCGAAGTGGATCAGAGTAAATTCAACGTGCTGGGCGGCTCTATCGCCTACGGTCATCCGTTTGCCGCCACAGGGGCGAGGATGATCACGCAAACATTACATGAACTTCGTCGCCGCGGCGGAGGGTTTGGCCTCGTTACCGCCTGTGCGGCGGGTGGCCTTGGCGCAGCAATGGTTCTGGAGGCTGAATAATGGATATGCCATCTGCATTTAATCTAACGGTTCGCCTCGATAACGTGGCCGTTATCACTATTGATGTGCCTGATGAAAAGATGAATACCCTGAAGGCCGAATTTGGTGTTCAGGTGCGCGCGATGCTAAAGCAGATCCGCGACAACAAAGCGATTCGTGGTCTGGTCTTTATCTCTGCCAAGCCGGATAACTTTATCGCCGGCGCGGATATCAACATGATCGCCCGGGCGCAAAGCGCTCTGGAAGCCGAAGAGCTGGCGCGTCAGGGCCAGCAGGTGATGGCGGAGATCGGCGGCCTGCCGATCCCGGTCATTGCCGCAATCCACGGCGCCTGTCTGGGCGGTGGGCTTGAGCTGGCGCTGGCCTGTCACAGCCGGATTTGCACCGACGATGCGAAAACGATTCTGGGCCTGCCGGAAGTGCAGCTGGGCCTGCTGCCTGGCTCCGGCGGAACGCAACGGTTGCCGCGTCTGGTGGGCGTTAGCACGGCACTGGAGATGATCTTAACCGGTAAACAGCTGCGTGCCCGTCAGGCGCTGAAAGCCGGTCTGGTCGATGACGTCGTGCCGCAGTCCATTTTGCTGGAGGCCGCCGTTGAGCTTGCGCTGAAAGGGCGTCAGGCAAAACGTCCTCTGCCGGTACGCGAGCGCGTGCTGGCCGGTCCGCTGGGAAGAACGCTCCTGTTCAACATGGTGGGCAAAAAGACCGAACAAAAAACCAAAGGCAATTACCCGGCGGCAAAGCGGATCCTGGAAGTGATCGAAACCGGGCTGTCGCAGGGCAGCAGCAGCGGCTATGCAGCGGAGGCCAAAGCCTTTGGCGAACTGGCGATGACGCCGCAGTCACAGGCGCTGCGCAGCATCTTCTTCGCCAGCACGGACGTGAAAAAAGATCCGGGCAGCGAGGCGCAGCCTGCGCCGCTGCGTGCCATTGGCGTACTGGGTGGGGGGCTCATGGGTGGCGGAATCTCTTTTGTTACCGCCAGCAAAGGCAAATTGCCTGTACGCATCAAAGACATTAATCCTAAGGGGATCAACCACGCGCTGCAGTATAGCTGGCAGAACCTTGATCAAAAGGTCAAGCGCCGCCATATCAAGGCGAGCGAGCGTGATAAAACCCTGGCGATGATCTCCGGTACGACGGATTACAGCGGTTTTGCGCACCGCGATCTGGTGATTGAAGCCGTGTTTGAAGATCTGGCGCTTAAGCAGCAGATGGTGGCAGACGTTGAGCAACATTGCGCCCCGCATACCATTTTTGCCTCCAATACGTCGTCATTGCCGATTGGCGATATCGCGGCGAAAGCCGCGCGTCCTGAGCAGGTGATTGGGCTGCACTTCTTTAGCCCGGTCGAAAAAATGCCGCTGGTGGAAGTTATTCCGCACGCGACTACCAGTCCGCAAACTGTTGCCACCGTGGTGAAGCTGGCGAAAAAACAGGGCAAAACCCCGATTGTGGTAGCGGACAAAGCTGGCTTCTACGTCAACCGCATTCTGGCGCCCTACATTAATGAAGCCATGCGGCTGCTGACGGAAGGGGAGAAGATTGAGCACGTCGACGAGGCGCTGGTAAAGTTTGGTTTCCCCGTTGGCCCAATCCAACTTTTGGATGAGGTGGGAATAGACACCGGCACTAAAATTATACCAGTGCTTGAAGCCGCATATGGCGATCGTTTTAGCCCACCTGCAAACATTGTTTCTGCGATTTTGAAGGACGATCGCAAAGGCAGAAAAAATGAACGCGGTTTCTATCTTTACGGCGCGAAAGGGCGTAAAAGCAGGAAACAGGTCGACCCTTCGGTATATGGACTCATTTCGACTACGGGTCAGGGAAAACTCTCCGCCGTTCAGTGCGCTGAGCGCTGCGTGATGATGATGCTCAATGAAGCGGCGCGCTGTTTTGATGAGCAGGTAATCAAGAGCGCGCGCGATGGCGACATTGGCGCGGTATTTGGCATTGGCTTCCCGCCGTTCCTTGGCGGCCCGTTCCGTTACATGGATACGCTCGGCGCGGGTGAAGTGGTTGCTATCCTGCAACGTCTGGCTTCGCAATATGGTCCACGGTTTACACCGTGTGACGAATTATTGCAGATGGCGGAACGCGGCCAGACATTTTGGCCTGCAAGGGAAACTGTCCTCGTAAGCTGAGGTCAAAGAAGGGTAAATCCTGAAGTGAATGGACCTGTTCTGGCGATTTTGTAAACAGAGATTGACTATACTTACGCCATTGAGGTAAAAAACAGCGTTTCATTCACCGAATGGATCAGGCACAATGCCCGGCCATCGGGTTTTCTACCTCTCAGCATTTATCGCGGGTAGTTAACGCCGGTGATTCTGGTTAACAAAAGCGGTGCAATATGCAAGTTTTTATCATGCGTCACGGCGACGCGGCACTCGATGCCGCCAGTGACTCAGTACGTCCTTTGACCGTCTGCGGCTGCGACGAATCTCGTCTGATGGCGACCTGGCTTAACGGTCAAAAAGTGGACATTGAACGCGTTCTGGTGAGTCCGTTCCTGCGTGCAGAACAGACGCTGGAGGTGGTAGGGGAGTGTATGAACCTGCCGACCAGTGTGGATGTTCTGCCTGAACTCACCCCGTGTGGCGATGTAGGCCTTGTCAGCGCTTATCTTCAGGCGCTGTGCAATGAAGGTGTCGCTTCCGCGCTGGTCATTTCCCACCTGCCACTGGTTGGCTATCTGGTATCTGAGCTGTGCCCGGGCGAGACCCCGCCGATGTTCACGACATCCGCCATTGCCAATGTTTCTCTCGACGAAACGGGCAAAGGCGTCTTCAACTGGCAAATGAGCCCGTGCAACCTGAAGATGGCAAAAGCGATCTGACGTGACGTGCGATATGGCGGGGGCAATGTGCTTCCCGCCATTCTGTCAGGGCAACTCTGGCGGCTGCCACTCTTCCACTTCAATCAACACCAGCAACGCGGCATCTCCGCCGTACTCTTTCGGTGCCTGATGAAAAGCCATCACGTGTGGGTGCTGAGCCAGCCACAGCGGCGTCTGTTGCTTCAGAATATGTTTACCGTGGCCGTGCATCACGCAGGCGCAAAAAACGTGTTCGCGGCGACAGGCCGCGATCAACGCTCCCAGCTCCTGTTTCGCCTGCATCTGCGTTAAGCCGTGGAGATCGAGAAACAGCTCCGGCGAGTAATCTCCGCGGCGTAACTTTTTCAGCTCAAAATGGCTGACGTCTTCGCGCACGTACTTCACGGCCCCCTGCGTATTGAGCAGCGGCTGAAATTCATCTGAAAAATAGTGGCTGTTATCCGCCTGCTCCTGCAGCAGACGCTTGACCGGGACTTCGCTGATTTTTTTGCGCTGCGGGCGATGGACAATCGTGTCCTGCATGATTTTCCGCGTCCCGGTCATTAGCTGGCGGAAGAGCGCCTGATCCTCCTCGCTGAGCGATGTTTTCTTTTTCATTCGTCATTCTCATCTCGTATTTCCGATAGTGTACCCGACTAAACGCATTTTTTAACCTCAAGCGGTACGCGTCATTGCTGATTTATCGCCGTCTTCATGGCAAACTAGCCGCCGAAAATTATGCGAGCATGCCCTGGAGGAAAGAGTGGATAAAATATTTGTCGATGAAGCAGTAAACGAGCTGCATACCATACAGGACATGTTGCGCTGGTCGGTTAGCCGCTTCAGCGCCGCCAATATCTGGTACGGACACGGTACCGATAACCCGTGGGATGAGGCCGTGCAGCTGGTGCTGCCGTCTCTCTATCTGCCGCTGGATATTCCTGAAGACATGCGCACCGCGCGCCTGACCTCCAGCGAAAAACACCGCATCGTTGAGCGTGTGATCCGCCGCGTGAACGAGCGCATTCCGGTCGCCTACCTGACCAACAAAGCCTGGTTCTGCGGTCACGAGTTCTATGTCGATGAACGCGTGCTGGTGCCGCGCTCGCCGATTGGCGAGCTGATCAACAACCATTTCGAAGGTCTGATTAACCATCAGCCGCAGCATATTCTGGATATGTGTACCGGCAGCGGCTGTATCGCCATCGCCTGTGCTTACGCCTTCCCGGAAGCGGAAGTTGACGCCGTCGATATCTCCACCGACGCGCTGGCCGTGACCGAGCACAACATTGAAGAGCACGGTCTGATTCATCACGTTACGCCGATTCGCTCTGACCTGTTCCGCGATCTGCCGACGCTGCAGTACGATCTGATCGTTACCAACCCGCCGTACGTCGATGCGGAAGACATGTCCGATCTGCCGAACGAATACCGTCACGAGCCGGAGCTCGGTCTGGCGTCAGGCTCTGACGGCCTGAAGCTGACGCGCCGCATTCTGGCCTGCGCGCCGGATTACCTGACCGACGACGGCGTTCTGATTTGTGAAGTGGGCAACAGCATGGTACATCTGATAGAGCAGTACCCGGATGTGCCGTTCACCTGGCTTGAGTTCGACAACGGCGGTGACGGCGTCTTTATGCTGACCAAAGCGCAGCTGCTCGACGCGCGCGAACACTTCAGCATCTATAAAGATTAATCCAGCGGGCTTCGGCCCGTTTCACAACGCTCAAACACAAACAACTACATCGGAGCCGTGATGGCAGGAAACAGTATTGGACAGTTATTCCGCGTGACCACCTTTGGCGAGTCGCACGGGCTGGCGCTGGGCTGTATCGTTGATGGCGTACCGCCAGGCATCGAACTGACCGAAGCCGATTTACAGCACGACCTCGACCGTCGTCGCCCGGGCACCTCTCGCTACACCACGCAGCGTCGCGAGCCGGACCAGGTCAAAATTCTCTCCGGCGTCTTTGAAGGTCGCACCACCGGGACCAGCATCGGTCTGCTGATCGAAAACACCGATCAGCGCTCCCAGGACTACGGCGCCATCAAAGACGTCTTCCGTCCGGGCCACGCCGACTACACCTACGAACAAAAGTATGGCTTCCGCGACTATCGCGGCGGCGGACGTTCTTCCGCGCGTGAAACCGCGATGCGCGTGGCGGCAGGGGTGATTGCTAAGAAATACCTGCAGCAGAAATTTGGCATCGTTATCCGCGGCTGCCTGACCCAGATGGGCGACATTCCGCTGGCGATCAAGGACTGGGATCAGGTCGAGCAAAACCCGTTCTTCTGCGCCGATGCCGACAAGCTTGAGGCGCTGGATGAACTGATGCGTGGCCTGAAAAAAGAGGGCGACTCCATTGGCGCGAAAGTGACCGTGGTGGCAGACGGCGTCCCGGCGGGCTGGGGCGAGCCGGTATTTGACCGTCTCGACGCCGACATTGCCCACGCGCTGATGAGCATCAACGCGGTGAAGGGCGTAGAGATTGGCGACGGCTTTGACGTGGTTCAGCTTCGCGGCAGCCAAAACCGCGATGAGATTACGAAAGCGGGCTTCCAGAGCAACCATGCGGGCGGCATCCTGGGCGGTATCAGCAGCGGGCAGCAGATTGTTGCCAATATCGCGCTGAAGCCAACTTCCAGCATTACCGTGCCGGGCCACACGATTAACCGCGATGGCGAAGAAGTTGAGATGATCACCAAAGGACGTCACGATCCGTGCGTGGGGATCCGCGCGGTGCCGATCGCGGAAGCGATGCTGGCGATCGTGCTGATGGATCACTTCCTGCGCCAGCGCGCGCAGAATGCGGATGTGACGACCACCATTCCACGCTGGTAAACATGAAAAAAACCGCAATTGCTCTGCTGGCGCTGCTTGCCAGTGGAGCCAGTCTGGCCGCGACGCCATGGCAAAAAATCACTCATCCGGTGGCGGGGAGCGCGCAGTCCATTGGCGCCTTTTCCAACGGCTGTATCGTCGGTGCCCAGGAGCTTCCTCTCCAGTCTGATACCTATCAGGTGATGCGCACCGATCAGCGACGTTATTTCGGCCACCCGGATCTGGTGCTGTTCATCCAGCGGCTGGGCAATCAGGTGCATAACCTGGGGCTGGGCACGATGCTGATTGGCGATATGGGGATGCCTGCCGGCGGCCGTTTTAACGGTGGACACGCCAGCCACCAGACCGGACTGGATGTCGATATCTTCCTGCAGCTGCCGAAAGCCCGCTGGACCTCCGCCCAACTGCTGAAACCGCAGGCGCTGGATCTGGTGGCGAGCGACGGTAAGCGCGTTGTGCCATCACTCTGGACGCGGGACGTATCCAGCATGATCAAGCTGGCGGCAGAAGATAATGACGTCACGCGGATTTTCGTCAACCCGGCCATCAAGCAGCAGCTCTGCCTGGATGCCGGAACCGATCGCGACTGGCTGCGTAAAGTGCGCCCGTGGTTCCAGCATCGTGCGCACATGCACGTTCGTCTGCGCTGCCCGGCGAACAGCCTGGAATGTGAGGATCAGCCGCTGCCACCGCCTGGCGATGGTTGCGGTTACGAACTGCAAAGCTGGTTTGAACCGGCAAAACCTGGAACCTCTAAGCCTGAGAAGAAGACACCGCCTCCGTTGCCGCCTTCCTGCCAGGCGCTACTGGATGAGCATGTACTTTAATGGATAATTTCGTCGATCTGTTTATGGTGTCACCGCTGCTGCTGGTGGTGCTGTTCTTTGTGGCCATGCTGGCCGGTTTTATCGACGCGCTCGCGGGCGGCGGCGGGTTGTTAACCGTGCCCGCGCTGCTGGCGGCGGGCATGAGCCCGGCGCAGGCGCTTGCCACCAACAAGCTGCAGGCCTGCGGCGGCTCGCTCTCGGCGTCGCTCTATTTTATCCGCCGTAAGGTGGTGAGCCTGGCCGATCAGAAGCTCAATATCCTGATGACCTTTATCGGCTCCACGTCGGGCGCGCTGCTGGTTCAGCACGTGCAGTCCGATATTTTGCGCCAGATCCTGCCGATTCTGGTCATCTGCATCGGGCTTTACTTCCTGCTGATGCCAAAGCTCGGTGAAGAAGACCGCCAGCGTCGCCTGTACGGCCTGCCGTTTGCCCTGGTTGCCGGGGGCAGCGTGGGTTTTTACGACGGTTTCTTCGGGCCGGGGGCGGGTTCATTTTATGCGCTGGCGTTCGTGACGCTGGCCGGGTTTAACCTCGCCAAATCCACCGCCCATGCCAAAGTGCTCAACGCGACCTCAAACGTCGGCGGCCTGCTGCTGTTTATCATTGGCGGCAAGGTTATCTGGGCAACCGGATTTGTGATGATGGCAGGGCAGTTCCTGGGCGCTCGCGCGGGCTCGCGTCTGGTATTAAGCAAAGGACAAAAGCTGATTCGCCCGATGATCGTCATCGTCTCGGCCGTAATGAGCGCCAAACTTCTTTATGACAGCCATGGACAGGAGATCCTCATCTGGTTGGGGATGCACTAATGAACAGTACGCATAAATACGAACAGCTGATTGAGATTTTCGACGGCTGTTTTGCTGACGATTTTAATACCCGTCTGATTAAAGGCGACGACGAACCGATCTATCTTCCTGCTGATGCAGATGTTCCGTATAACCGCATCGTCTTTGCCCACGGCTTTTATGCCAGCGGCTTGCACGAGATTTCGCACTGGTGCATCGCGGGGAAAGCGCGGCGCGAGCTGGTGGACTTCGGTTACTGGTACTGCCCGGACGGACGTGATGCCGCCACTCAGGGCCAGTTTGAAGATGTGGAAGTGAAACCGCAGGCGCTGGAATGGCTATTCTGCGTCGCGGCGGGTTTCCCGTTCAACGTCAGCTGTGACAACCTCGAAGGCGACTTCGAGCCAGACCGTATCGTCTTCCAGCGCCGCGTTCACGCGCAGGTGATGGAATACCTTGAGAAAGGCATCCCGGCACGTCCGGCACGCCTGATCGAGGCCTTACAGAATTATTACCACACGCCGGTTATCACGGCGGAATGCTTCCCTTGGCCGGAAGATCTTTAACAGAGGAAAGAAGATGATCGCAGAATTTGAATCACGCATTCTGGCGTTAATTGATGACATGGTGGAACACGCCAGCGATGATGAGCTGTTCGCCAGCGGTTATCTGCGTGGTCACCTGACGCTCGCGGTAGCCGAGCTGGAAGCAGGTGACGATCACTCTGCCGACGCTGTTCATGAGGAAGTGACCCGCAGTCTGGAGAAAGCCATTCAGGCCGGGGAGCTCTCTCCGCGCGATCAGTCTCTGGTGTTAGGCATGTGGGACACTTTGTTCCAGCAGGCGAAAGCGAAGTAAGTGTTTCACGTCCCTCTCCCTTGGGAGAGGGACGGGGGAGGGCACCAGACCGCACCCTACTTAACCTTCTTCCCCTTCAGCAGTTTCCGTACCCACAATCGATTCGGATTCAGCCCCGCAAGCGTAACCCTGTCCAGTGGGATCGGCTCGCCGCTCATTTGCGCGGCTAATACTTCTGCCAGCAGCGGCGCGGAACACAGCCCGCGAGATCCTAATCCACCCAGCATAAACAGCTCCGGATACACCGGCGAGGCCGCCGCCGTTTCCTTGCGTTCAGCAAGATCCTGATAGGCCTCAAGCGTCGCATCATAGTCCGGCACATTTCCCGCCATCGGCAGATGATCGCGGGTGGCGCAGCGCACGCCGCAGCGCGCGTCACCCTCGCTGACGTCAACCTCTTTCGCCCACGTCGCATCCGGGAAACAGTCAATCAGGCGCTGGCGGTTCTGGGCCTGATCCGCTTCGCTGTAGCGCATATCCGTTTCGCCACGATGATAGCTGGCCCCAATGCAGTGGTGGCCGTTAGACGGATTTTGCGGCGTCAGATAGCCGTCATAGCAAAGCACCTGGCGCAGTTTGCCGAGCGCAGGCGCGGTGGAAATATGGCTTACCTGGCCGCCGACCGGATAAACCGGCAATGACTCTGTCTGGATAAACTGGCTGATGTGATGCCCGTTTGCCAGCACAACGCTGGCATGACTCGCCTCTTTGCCATCGGCAAAACGCAGATTCCAGCGTTCTGTCCGGCTCAACGATTCAACCTTGCGAGCATAATGCGCCGTCAGCCCGCGCGACTGCGCCAGGGCAATGGCTGCCGCGGTCAGTTCAGCCGGGTACAGCCAGCCGCCGAGCGGATACTGAATGCCCCCACACCCGGTTTCCACGCCAGCGGTCTCTGCCACCTCTTGCGCACTTACCGCACGGGCAATCTCGTCAGGCAGACCCAGCGACAGCATCTGCGTGATTTTTTGCTGGCTCTTTTCATCCCAGCCGAGCTGCGTCACGCCGCACCAGTCATGGTCAAACGCCACCGGCAGGGCATCGTACAGGCGACGAGCGAAGGTAAATGCCGCCGGGAAAAAACGGAACAGGGCCGGGTCGTGCGCGCTTAAAAGCGGATAGAGCGCCCCCTGGCGGTTGCCGGACGCGCCGCTTGCTGGCGCGTCGTCAGCACAGTAGAGCGTGACCTGCCAGCCGCGGTGGAGAAGCGCGAGAGACAGCAGGGCGCTGGCGATCCCCCCGCCAACTATCGCCACCTCACGGGATGCGCTGGCGCGGCGCGCAAACCAGGGTGCACTGGCGGGGATATTCAGCGTCTGCTCCATTCTGCCGACCAGCATGTCGCGCTTGCGGCCAAAACCTTTGGTTTTCTGCATGGTAAAGCCCGCCTCCTGCAGTCCGCGGCGGACAAAGCCTGCCGAGGTGAAGGTGGCAAGCGTTGCGCCCGGGCGCGCCAGCCGCGCCATCGCGCTAAACAGATGCTGGCTCCACATGTCCGGGTTTTTGGCGGGGGCAAAGCCGTCAAGGAACCAGGCGTCCACCGTCTGATTCATCGAATCATCGAGCGTATCGGTCAGGTCATTGATGTCGCCAAGCCATAAATCCAGCGTCACGCGTCCGCCGTCCAGAATCAGACGGTGGCAGCCGCCGATGTGGGGCGGCCACTGCGTCTGAAGCTGCTCCGCCCAGGCTGCAAGCTCTGGCCAGCGCTGATGAGCGAGCCGCAGATCGTGCGCGGTGAGCGGGAATTTTTCGAAACTGATGAAATGTAATCTTTGTAGCGTAGCCTCAGGGTGGGCAGCGTGAAACTGGTCAAACGCCTGCCAGAGGGTCAGAAAATTGAGCCCGGTGCCGAATCCGCTTTCCGCGACCACAAACAGGCTCCGCGGATGCTCCGGGAAGCGGGTGCTGAGCTGGTTTCCGTCGAGGAAAACATAGCGAGTTTCTTCGAGTCCGTTATCATTAGAAAAATAGACATCATCAAAATCTCGGGAAACAGGTGTACCCTCAGCGTTGAATTCGAGGTTGGCGGGTTGTATAGCGTTTTGTTTCACGTAAGTTACTCGTCTGACAGGCAGTGGCACGATCTTAACGATGTGAGTCCATCGGTGCAAATTTCCGCAGAAAATGTCTGATCGGACTTGTTCGGCGTACAAGTGTACGCTATTGTGCGACTCGAAACTTACTATAGTGCGACTTACAGAGGTATTGAATGAAACGTGCAGTGATTACTGGCCTGGGCATTGTTTCCAGCATCGGTAATAACCAGCAGGAAGTCCTGGCATCTCTGCGTGAAGGACGCTCCGGGATCACTTTCTCTGAAGAGTTTAAAGATTCAGGTATGCGTAGCCACGTATGGGGTAACGTCAAACTGGACACCACCGGTTTGATTGACCGCAAAGTGGTTCGTTTCATGAACGATGCCTCTATTTATGCTTATCTCTCCATGCAGGAAGCGATCAAAGATTCCGGCCTGAGCGAAGAGGTTTATCAGAACAACCCGCGCGTGGGTCTGATCGCCGGTTCCGGCGGCTCATCAAAAGCGCAGGTATTCGGCGCTGACGCAATGCGTAGCCCGCGTGGTCTGAAAGCAGTAGGTCCGTACGTGGTAACAAAAGCCATGGGTTCTGCGGTTTCCGCGTGCCTGGCGACCCCATTCAAAATCCACGGTGTGAACTACTCCATCAGCTCCGCGTGTGCGACTTCCGCGCACTGCATCGGTAATGCTGTTGAGCAGATCCAGCTGGGTAAACAGGACATCGTATTTGCTGGCGGCGGCGAAGAGCTGGGCTGGGAAATGGCCTGTGAATTCGACGCGATGGGCGCACTGTCCACCAGGTACAATGAGACCCCGGACAAAGCTTCCCGTACCTATGATGCGCACCGTGACGGTTTCGTTATCGCGGGCGGCGGCGGTATGGTTGTGGTTGAAGAGCTGGAGCATGCCCTGGCACGTGGCGCGCATATCTACGCTGAAATCGTGGGCTACGGTGCGACGTCTGACGGCGCCGACATGGTTGCGCCATCCGGCGAAGGCGCGGTGCGCTGCATGAAGATGGCGATGCACGGCGTTGACACCCCAATCGACTACCTGAACTCCCACGGTACCTCTACTCCGGTAGGCGACGTGAAAGAACTGGGTGCGATCCGTGAAGTCTTCGGCGACAACAGCCCGGCGATCTCCGCGACCAAAGCCATGACCGGCCACTCGCTGGGTGCGGCTGGCGTGCAGGAAGCGATCTACTCTCTGCTGATGCTGGAAAACGGCTTTATCGCGCCAAGCATCAACATTGATGAGATGGACGAGCAGGCTGCTGGCCTGAACATCGTGACCAAACCAATGGACGCGACGCTGACCACCGTCATGTCAAACAGCTTCGGCTTTGGTGGCACCAACGCCACGCTGGTTATGCGTAAGCTGAAAGCATAAGTTTTACGTTTGATTCCGGAAGGGAGCCATAAGGCTCCCTTTTTTATGCATTGACAAGCGGCTGATCTCACAGGCAAACTTCACCCCTCAACATTATCCTCACGATAATGCGTAAGCGTTTAACGTCAACCAACGCACCTTAATCCTGATTATCAGGTAGAGGGGGCGTGGCATTTCCCCGCCTTACTCTTCATTTCGGAGTAAAGCATGACTGCAGTAACTCAAACAGAAACAACCCCTTCAGCGAACGTCTCGCTGTTCCGTATCGCTTTCGCGGTATTTCTGACCTATATGACCGTTGGCCTGCCGCTGCCGGTGATCCCGCTGTTCGTTCATCAGGAGCTGGGCTATGGCAACACCATGGTCGGCATTGCCGTTGGCATTCAGTTTTTAGCCACGGTATTGACCCGCGGCTACGCCGGACGGCTGGCGGATCAGCACGGTGCAAAACGCTCGGCGTTACAGGGAATGTTTGCCTGTGGGCTGGCGGGCGGCGCATGGCTGCTGGCTGCTCTCCTGCCGGTAGATGCCGCGTATAAGTTTGCGCTGCTGGTGCTGGGCCGTTTAATCCTTGGCTTTGGTGAAAGCCAGCTGCTGACCGGCACCTTGACCTGGGGAATGGGGCTGGTGGGGCCCGCACGCTCCGGCAAGGTGATGTCCTGGAACGGTATGGCCATCTATGGCGCGCTGGCCGCAGGCGCACCGCTTGGACTGCTGATCAATAGCCAGTTTGGGTTTGCGGCGCTGGCTGCCACCACGATGGCTTTACCCCTGCTGGCGTGGGCGTTTAACGGCTCGGTGCGTAAGGTGCCCGCGCACAAAGGCGAGCGACCTTCCCTGTGGAGCGTGGTAGGCCAGATCTGGCAGCCGGGTCTTGGCCTGGCGCTGCAGGGTGTGGGTTTTGCGGTGATCGGTACCTTCGTCTCGCTCTATTTTATGAGCCGCGGCTGGGCGATGGCCGGTTTTACGCTTACCGCGTTTGGCGGCGCGTTTGTGCTGATGCGTGTCTTCTTCGGCTGGATGCCGGATCGCTTCGGCGGCGTGAAGGTGGCGGTGGCGTCGCTGGTGATTGAGACTATCGGTCTGCTGCTGCTGTGGAATGCACCCGTGGCATCCGTTGCGCTGCTCGGCGCGGCGCTAACCGGCTGCGGCTGTTCACTGATCTTCCCGGCGCTGGGCGTTGAAGTGGTGAAGCGCGTGGCCCCGCAGGTGCGCGGTACGGCGCTGGGCGGCTATGCGGCGTTTCAGGATATCTCATACGGGGTAACCGGACCGCTGGCCGGGGTGTTAGCCACCTCGTTTGGCTATCCGTCCGTCTTCCTGGCAGGTGCGGTTTCCGCGGTGGTTGGGATTATTGTGACGCTGATGGCGTTTCGCAGGGCTTGAGCCGTTGTAGGCCCGGTAAGCGCAGCGCCACCGGGCCAAACCTCAGACAACCAGCCAGAAAATCGCCAGTGCAATCAGTAGCGCAATAAACATCAACCCCGGACGCGCGGAGAGCGTTCTGAAGGTTTCCACGACCGGCGCAAACAGCGGGCTGTAGATCGGCTGAATGTTTCTTACCTCCGGCACGCCGCCTTCACGCTCTGCGCGGCGAACGAAGATCTGGTTGAGCAGATCCTGCACCTGCGCGGTGGTCAGTACCGTCTGCGGCGTGGCCTGCCAGTTTTGCTGGGCGTAATCCCGAATCACCTCGAACTCGTGCGGCTCAAGCGGCTGTTTCAGCGCGGCCTGGACGGTATGCAGGGTAGGGGCGCTCTGGGTGCTGAGCGTCTGGCGCGCCTGAAGCCAGGTCACCAGATGAGTAAACTGTTTGGCCGGGATTAACTCACCCGCCTTCACGCCGGACAGCTCCAGCATGGATTGCCAGATAAGCTTCGTCGGCTCGCCGGTGGCCGCTGCCAGCTTCGTCACCATCTGCTTGAGCGTATTGTGCTCCGCGGGCAGCAGCGGACGCTCGGTCGCCGGGCGCACCTGTGGCTGCGGAATAGACAGCTCGTTATTCTGCAGCAGGGTCAGCACGGTTTTGAGCTGGTCGGGCGTCAGCTGGCCCAGCGCGGTCTGACCATACTGCTGGCGAATAAAATCACTTACCGCCTGGCGGTTATTTCCCTGACCCAGCAGCTCCGTCAGCTGAGAAACAATCTGGCGGGTGGTGTGGTTCTGCTGCGCGGTCGTAATACGCTGGTTCAGATTTTGTTCGGCCGCCGGGAAATGGCGCGACTGCAGCGGTGCGTCGTTTCTCACGCCTAAATCATGCTTTACCCCGGCCCAGACTTCCGCGTTCTGCTGCGAAGTCAGCGCAATCAGGCGCGTGATCAGTCGCTCCAGCACGGTGCGCTGTTGCGTGGATAGCGGTTGTTCACCGGCAACGTTTGGCGTGACCGGGCCTTCACCCGGAGGGCGTGGCGGCGTACCTGAAATGGGCTGCATCGTCAAAAATCCTTAAAGTCAAAACTCAGCGTAAACCTGGCAGACGTATATGCCTGGCGGCCAGATTATGGCACACTTGGCAGGTTTTCTTCCTCTCAAACAGGTACTCAGACGTGAAAATCCTCGTTGATGAAAATATGCCTTACGCCCGTGAGCTATTTAGCCGCCTGGGTAACGTAAAGGCTGTTCCTGGTCGCCCGATCCCGGTCAACGAACTGGACGATGCCGACGCCCTGATGGTGCGCTCGGTGACCAAAGTAAATGAGGCGTTGCTCGCCGGTAAGGCGATTAAGTTCGTTGGGACCGCAACGGCAGGGACCGATCATGTGGATGATAAATGGCTGAAGCAGGCCGGAATCGGTTTTTCCGCAGCGCCGGGCTGTAACGCCATCGCCGTTGTGGAATACGTTTTCTCCTCCCTGCTGATGCTGGCCGAGCGCGACGGTTTTGCGCTGAAGGACCGCACCGTGGGGATTGTCGGCGTGGGTAACGTCGGCGGGCGCCTGCAAAAGCGCCTGGAAGCGTTAGGGATCCGCACGCTGCTGTGCGATCCGCCGCGTAAAGACAACGGCGATGACGGGGATTTCCGCTCGCTGGATGAGCTGGTTGAACAGTGTGACGTGCTGACTTTCCACACGCCGCTGTTTAAAGAGGGGCCGTATAAGTCGCTGCATCTTGCTGACGAGGCGCTGATCCGTCGTCTGAAGGCTGGCACTATTCTGATAAATGCCTGCCGTGGCCCGGTCGTAGATAACGCTGCGCTGCTGACATGCCTGAACGAAGGACAAGACCTCAGCGTGGTGCTGGACGTTTGGGAGCCGGAGCCGGATCTCAACGTTGAGCTGCTTAGCAAGGTGGACGTGGGCACGGCGCATATCGCCGGTTATACCCTGGAAGGCAAAGCACGCGGCACGACGCAGGTCTTCGAAGCCTTCAGCGCTTTTATCGGCCATCCGCAGCAGGTGGCGCTGGATACCTTACTCCCCGCGCCTGAATTTGGCCGCATTACCCTGCACGGCCCGCTCGATCAGGCAACGCTGAAAAGGCTGGTGCATTTGGTGTATGATGTGCGCCGCGATGATGCGCTGCTGCGTAAAGTGGCGGGGATCCCGGGTGAGTTTGATAAGCTGCGCAAGAACTACGTTGAGCGCCGCGAGTGGTCTTCCCTGTATGTAATGTGCGACGACGCGTCGGCGGCGACGCTGCTGCATAAGCTGGGATTTAACGCCGTTCATCACCCGGCGCATTAATGTCTTCTTAATGCTCCCTGTCGGATACTCCGACAGGGACGCTTTTTTATTTCTGGAGTAAACCACCATGTCTGAAGGCTGGAACATTGCCATTTTAGGTGCCACGGGTGCCGTGGGCGAAGCCCTGCTCGAAACCCTTGCTGAGCGTCAGTTCCCGGTGGGCGATATCTATGCGCTGGCCCGTACCGACAGCGCAGGTGAGCATCTGCGTTTTAACGGTAAATCCGTCATGGTCCAGGACGCGGCCGCGTTCGACTGGACGCAGGCGCAGCTGGCGTTTTTCGCCGCGGGCGCTGAAGCGACGGCTGCGTACGTTGAAGAGGCGACCAACGCAGGCTGCCTGGTGATCGACCTGAGCGGTCTGTTCTCAATGGAGCCGGATGTGCCGCTGGTGGTGCCGGACGTGAACCCGTTTGTGCTGGCTGACTACCGCAACCGTAACGTCATTGCGGTGCCGAACAGCCTGACCAGCCAGCTGCTGACTGCACTGAAACCGCTGATCGACGACGGCGGCCTGTCGCGCATTACCGTCACCAGCCTGCTGTCGGCGTCCGCAAACGGCAAAAAGGCCGTTGACGCGCTGGCCGGGCAGAGCGCGAAGCTGCTGAACGGCATTCCGATTGATGAAGATGATTTCTTTGGCCGCCAGCTGGCGTTCAACATGCTGCCGCTATTGCCGGATCGCGAGGGCTCCGTGCGCGAAGAGCGTCGTATCGTCGATGAAGTGCGTAAAATTCTGCAGGACGATGGCCTGATGATCTCCGCGAACGTCGTGCAGTCCCCGGTCTTCTACGGCCACGCGCAGATGGTCGGCTTTGAAGCCCTTCGTCCGCTGGCGGCAGAAGAGGCGCGCGACGCGTTTGGCCGCGGTGAAGACATCGTGCTCTCTGAAGAGAGCGAGTTCCCGACCCAGGTTGGCGATGCCACCGGTAGCGCGCATCTTTCCGTTGGCTGCGTGCGTAACGACTACGGCATGCCGGAGCAGGTTCAGTTCTGGTCCGTTGCCGATAACGTTCGCTTCGGCGGCGCGCTGATGGCGGTCAAAATCGCTGAAAAGCTGGTGCAGGAGTACCTGTACTGATGTCAGACGTGGAACAAAAGCCGGTCCATAGAATTGCCCTCGGAATTGAGTACGATGGCAGTAAATATTATGGCTGGCAGCGTCAGAACGAGGTGCGCAGCGTCCAGGAGAAGCTGGAAAAAGCGCTCTCTCAGGTGGCAAACGAGCCGATCAACGTCCTGTGCGCGGGCCGTACGGACGCGGGTGTTCACGGTACGGGGCAGGTGGTTCACTTTGAAACCACCGCCGTGCGTAAGGATGCCGCCTGGACGCTGGGTGTAAATGCGAATTTGCCTGGTGACATTGCGGTGCGTTGGGTAAAAGCTGTGCCGGATGATTTTCACGCGCGCTTCAGCGCCACGGCGCGTCGCTACCGTTATGTCATCTATAACCAGCGCCTGCGTCCGGCGGTGTTAAGCCAGGGCGTGACGCATTTTTATGAACCGCTTGATGCGGAACGTATGCATCGCGCGGCGCAGTGTCTGATTGGTGAAAATGACTTTACGTCGTTTCGTGCGGTGCAGTGTCAGTCCCGCACGCCGTGGCGAAACGTCATGCACATAAACGTCAGCCGTTTTGGCGCGTATGTGGTGGTGGATATCAAAGCCAATGCCTTTGTACATCATATGGTTAGGAATATTGTGGGCAGCCTGATGGAAGTGGGTGCCGGACACCAGCCGGAGAGCTGGATTGCAGACCTGCTGGCAGCGAAGGACAGAACGCTTGCGGCAGCCACGGCGAAAGCGGAAGGATTGTATCTGGTCTCAGTAGACTATCCGGATCGATTTGACCTGCCGAAACCGCCAATGGGCCCGCTATTTTTAGCGGACTAAACAAAGGTGCAATTAGGGCTTAGACAATATGGACGTAATACGTTTTCTGATTGATTTCATCCTGCATATTGATGTTCACCTGGCGGAGCTGGTCGCGCAGTATGGCGTCTGGGTTTATGCCATTCTGTTCCTCATTCTGTTTTGTGAAACCGGACTGGTCGTTACCCCATTCCTGCCAGGGGATTCACTGCTGTTCGTTGCCGGGGCGTTATCGGCGCTGCCCACTAACGATCTGAACGTGCACCTTATGGTGATACTGATGGTGATTGCCGCCATTGTCGGTGATGCGGTCAACTACACGATTGGACGGGTATTCGGTGAGCGGCTGTTCAGCAATCCGGATTCGAAAATTTTCCGCCGCAGCTATTTAGACAAAACCCATGCGTTTTATGAACGCCATGGTGGAAAAACCATTATCCTTGCGCGTTTTGTGCCTATTGTGCGTACATTTGCACCGTTTGTGGCGGGAATGGGGCATATGTCCTATCGTCATTTTGCGGCATACAACGTGGTTGGCGCGCTGCTGTGGGTACTGCTGTTTACCTACGCAGGCTATCTGTTTGGCGATCTCCCGGTGGTGCAGGAAAACCTTAAGTTACTGATTGTAGCGATTATTGTGCTTTCCGTACTGCCGGGCGTTATCGAAATCATTCGTCACAAACGTGCGGCGGCAAAACAAGCGAAGTAAATGCACGCTGGCGGTTCGACCACTTTTTTATCCAAAGTTTCGGGCTGTTATGTTTTAATGTGCAACATTCATGGTCTGTTGGAGGCAAAAATGGCATTATTCGCCTCTTATAGCAAAACTGGCATACGACCAGGTTCAGGCAGAAAGGTTATCAATGAGCTGGATTGAACGAATTAAAAGCAACATTACCCCAACGCGCAAAGCGAGCATTCCTGAAGGGGTATGGACGAAGTGTGATAGCTGCGGTCAGGTTCTGTACCGCGCAGAGCTGGAGCGCAACCTTGAGGTGTGTCCGAAGTGTGACCACCATATGCGTATGTCGGCGCGCAACCGCCTGCATAGCCTGCTGGACGAAGGCTCTCTGGTAGAGCTGGGTAGCGAACTTGAGCCAAAAGACGTGCTGAAGTTCCGCGATTCCAAAAAATACAAAGATCGTCTGGCCTCTGCACAGAAAGAGACCGGCGAGAAAGATGCGCTGGTCGTTATGAAAGGCACCCTGCATGGGATGCCGGCTGTTGCCGCTGCGTTTGAGTTCTCCTTTATGGGCGGCTCAATGGGCTCCGTGGTCGGTGCGCGCTTCGTGCGTGCCGTTGAGCAGGCGCTGGAAGACAACTGTCCGCTGATCTGCTTCTCTGCCTCCGGCGGTGCGCGTATGCAGGAAGCGCTGATGTCGCTGATGCAGATGGCGAAAACCTCTGCTGCGCTGGCGAAGATGCAGGAGCGCGGTTTGCCGTACATCTCCGTGCTGACCGACCCAACCATGGGCGGCGTCTCCGCGAGCTTCGCGATGCTGGGCGATCTGAACATCGCTGAGCCAAAAGCGCTGATCGGCTTTGCCGGTCCTCGCGTTATCGAGCAAACCGTTCGTGAAAAACTGCCGCCGGGCTTCCAGCGCAGTGAGTTCCTCATTGAGAAAGGCGCTATCGATATGATCGTCCGCCGTCCGGAAATGCGCCTGAAGCTGGCGAGCATCCTGGCGAAGCTGATGAATCTGCCAGCGCCGAACCCGGATGAGCCGCGCGAAGGCGTGGTGGTACCGGATCAGGAACCCGAGGCCTGATAACTGAAAAGGGCAGGGCCGGTTGGCGCTGCCCTTTTGCTTTCTAATCTGTTAATGACAACCGGGCATTATGGAAAATAAAAGCATTCCCCAAGCCACGTCGCCCCTGGCCGCGTGGCTTTCTTATCTGGAAAACCTGCACAGTAAAACCATCGATATGGGGCTTGAGCGCGTAAGCCAGGTCGCCGCGCGTCTTGATGTGCTCAAACCGGCACCTTTCGTGTTCACCGTCGCGGGTACCAACGGTAAAGGCACGACCTGCCGCACGCTGGAATCTGTCCTGATGGCCGCGGGTTACAAAGTTGGCGTGTACAGCTCTCCACACCTGGTCCGCTACACCGAGCGCGTTCGCGTGCAGAACAGCGAGCTGCCGGAATCGGCGCATACGGCGTCGTTCGCGGAAATTGAAGCCGCACGCGGTGAGATCTCATTAACCTATTTTGAATACGGCACCCTGTCGGCGCTGTGGCTGTTCAAACAGGCGCAGCTGGATGTCGTGATCCTTGAGGTCGGCCTCGGCGGACGTCTTGATGCGACCAATATGGTGGATGCGGACGTGGCGGTGGTCACCAGCATCGCGCTGGACCATATCGACTGGCTGGGACCGGATCGTGAAAGCATTGGCCGCGAGAAGGCAGGTATTTTCCGGGCGAATAAACCCGCCGTGGTCGGCGAGCCGGACATGCCGTACACCATTGCTGACGTGGCAAACGAGAAGGGCGCGCGTCTGCTGCGCCGCGGCGTTGACTGGCAGTATGAGGTTCAGGATAACGGCTGGCGCTTCAGCGATGGGCAGGGTGCGCTGGACAACCTGCCGCTGCCGCAGGTGCCGCAGCCGAACGCGGCAACCGCGCTGGCGGCACTGCGCGCCAGCGGCCTCGTGGTCAGCGAGCGGGCGATCCGCGACGGTATTCAGAGCGCAATTCTGCCCGGGCGTTTCCAGATTGTCAGCGAGTCACCGCGCCTGATTCTGGACGTGGCGCATAACCCGCATGCGGCGGCGTATCTCGCGGGACGTCTCAAATCGTTACCAAAAACCGGGCGCGTGCTGGCGGTTATCGGTATGCTTCATGATAAAGATATCGGCGGGACGCTGGCCTGCATGGAGAGTGTGGTCGATAGCTGGTATTGTGCTCCTCTGGAGGGGCCGCGCGGCGCGACGGCTGAGCAGCTGATGGAACATCTCGGCAAAGGCGCAATCTATAGTAGCGTGGCTCAGGCCTGGCATGCCGCGATGGCGGATGCTAAACCAGAAGATACCGTGCTGGTGTGTGGTTCATTCCACACGGTGGCACATGTCATGGAAGTGATGGACGCGGGGAGAACCGGTGGCGAGTAAGTTTCAGAACCGTTTAACAGGAACCATTGTGCTGGTCGCGCTCGGGGTGATTATTCTTCCCGGGCTGCTCGACGGGCAGAAAAAGCATTATCAGGATGAGTTTGCCGCTATTCCGCTGGTGCCTAAACCGGGTGACCGCGATGAGCCGGATATGCTGCCCGCGGCGACGCAGGCGCTGCCTGCTCAGCCACCGGAAGGCGCGGCGGAAGAGGTGCGCGCGGGCGATGCCGCAGCACCGTCGCTCGATCCGTCTCGCCTGGCGGCAGCGAGCAGCAGCGATATCGATCCGGTGCCGGTAGAGCAGCCTAAACCGGTTGAAAAACCGAAGCCGGTTGAGAAGCCGCAGCCGAAACCGCAGCGCGATAAAACGGCAGAACAGCTCGCCGCGGCGTCAGAAACCCCACCGCCAGCAAAACCGGCGCAGCAGGAAGCTGCTGCCCCAACGGGTAAAGCCTACGTGGTGCAGCTCGGTGCGCTGAAAAACGCCGACAAAGTCAACGAGGTCGTGAGCAAACTGAGAAGTGCGGGATACCGTGTTTACACTTCACCTTCCACGCCGGTGCAGGGTAAAATTACCCGTATCCTCGTGGGGCCAGAAGCGTCTAAAGACAAACTGAAAGGGTCGCTGGGTGAGCTGAAGCAGATCTCCGGCCTGAGCGGTGTGGTGATGGGCTACAGCGCAAACTAAGTACGACCTGCTCCTTTAAGAGAGAGGCGATAAGCCACGGCGTTGAACATTTTTTCAGCGCCTTTTTTATTTACGCGCGGGAAGGAAATCCCTACGCAAACGTTTTCTTTTTCTGTTAGAATTCGCCCCGAACTGGATGACAGGGCGTTTAATCGTGGGACACATATGGTCTGGATTGATTACGCCATCATTGCGGTGATTGGTTTTTCCTGTCTGGTTAGCCTGATCCGTGGCTTTGTTCGTGAAGCGTTATCGCTGGTGACTTGGGGTTGTGCTTTCTTTGTCGCCAGTCATTACTACACTTACCTGTCTGTCTGGTTCACGGGCTTTGAAGATGAACTGGTCCGAAACGGAATTGCCATCGCGGTGCTGTTTATCGCAACGCTGATTGTCGGCGCTATCGTGAATTACGTGATAGGTCAGCTGGTCGAGAAAACCGGTCTGTCAGGAACGGACAGGGTGCTCGGGATCTGTTTCGGAGCGTTGCGAGGCGTGCTGATTGTGGCCGCGATCCTGTTCTTCCTGGATACCTTCACCGGGTTCTCCAAAAGCGAAGACTGGCAGAAATCGCAGCTCATTCCAGAGTTCAGCTTCATCATCAGATGGTTCTTTGACTATCTGCAAAGCTCGTCGAGTTTTTTGCCCAGGGCATAAACCCTGAGATGTGGCTTAACGAGGAAAAGACGAATGTGCGGTATTGTCGGTATCGCCGGTTTCATGCCGGTAAACCAGTCGATTTATGACGCGTTAACGGTGCTTCAGCACCGTGGGCAGGATGCTGCGGGTATCATCACCATTGATGCAAATAACTGCTTCCGTTTACGCAAGGCGAATGGCCTGGTAAACGATGTGTTTGAAGCCCGCCATATGCAGCGTCTGCAAGGTAATATGGGGATCGGTCACGTTCGTTATCCTACTGCTGGCAGTTCCAGCGCCTCTGAGGCACAGCCTTTCTACGTCAACTCACCGTATGGCATCACCCTTGCTCATAACGGCAACCTGACCAACGCGCATGAGCTGCGTAAAAAGCTGTTCGAAGAGAAACGTCGCCACATTAACACCACCTCTGATTCTGAAATCCTGCTCAATGTGTTCGCCAGCGAGCTGGATAACTTCCGTCACTACCCGCTGGAAGCAGACAACATCTTTGCTGCCATTGCCGCGACCAACCGCCAGATCCGCGGCGCGTACGCCTGCGTAGCGATGATTATCGGTCACGGAATGGTAGCCTTCCGCGATCCAAACGGCATTCGTCCCCTGGTGCTCGGCAAGCGCGACCTTGGCGATGGCCGTACCGAATACATGGTTGCCTCTGAGAGCGTGGCGCTGGATACCCTGGGCTTCGAGTTCCTGCGTGACGTTGCGCCGGGCGAAGCGGTGTATATCACCGAGAAGGGCCAGCTGTTTACCCGCCAGTGTGCCGATAATCCGGTCAGCAACCCGTGCCTGTTTGAATACGTTTACTTCGCCCGCCCGGATTCCTTCATCGACAAGATTTCCGTCTACAGCGCGCGCGTCAACATGGGCACGAAGCTGGGCGAGAAAATTGCCCGCGAGTGGGACGATCTCGACATCGACGTGGTTATTCCTATCCCGGAAACCTCCTGCGATATCGCGCTGGAGATCGCCCGCATTCTGGATAAGCCATACCGTCAGGGCTTCGTGAAGAACCGCTACGTTGGCCGCACCTTTATCATGCCGGGCCAGCACCTGCGCCGTAAGTCCGTGCGCCGCAAGCTGAATGCCAACCGCGCGGAATTCCGCGACAAGAACGTTCTGCTGGTGGATGACTCCATCGTTCGCGGCACCACCTCTGAGCAGATTATCGAGATGGCGCGCGAAGCGGGTGCGAAGAAAGTCTACCTGGCCTCTGCCGCGCCGGAGATTCGCTTCCCGAACGTGTACGGCATCGATATGCCAACCGCCAACGAGCTGATCGCTCACGGCCGTGAAGTGGATGAAATTCGCCAGATCATCGGTGCCGACGGCCTGATTTTCCAGGATCTGAACGATCTCATCGACGCGGTGCGTGCCGAGAACCCGGAAATTCAGCAGTTTGAATGCTCAGTGTTCAACGGTATTTACGTAACCAAAGACGTTGACCAGCAGTACCTCGACTATCTTGATTCGCTGCGCAACGACGATGCGAAAGCCGTCCAGCTGCAGAACGATCTCGAAAGCTTAGAGATGCACAACGAAGGTTGATGCTCCGGCAGGTGAGGGCGAATGCCCTCACTTGCAACTCCCCGCAAAATCCTGCACAGTCTGCCCTGAAATCAGTAAGGGCGAAAATCATGAAACGACTCATTGTTGGGCTCAGCGGCGCCAGCGGCGCGATCTACGGCGTACGTTTGTTACAGGTTCTGCGTAGCGTGGCGGAAGTCGAGACCCATCTGGTGATGAGCCAGGCGGCGCGGCAGACCCTCTCTCTGGAAACCGATCTTTCCCTGCGCGATGTTCAGGCGCTGGCGGATGTCGTTCACGATGCCCGTGATATCGCTGCCAGCATCTCCTCAGGCTCGTTTAAAACGGCCGGCATGGTTATCCTGCCCTGTTCAATTAAAACGCTCTCCGGCATTGTGAACAGCTATACGGACACCCTGGTGACGCGCGCGGCGGATGTGGTGCTGAAGGAGCGGCGTCCCCTGGTGCTGTGCGTGCGGGAAACGCCGCTGCACCTGGGCCATCTGCGCTTAATGACGCAGGCTGCGGAGCTGGGGGCTGTCATCATGCCGCCGGTACCCGCGTTCTATCATCGCCCGACCTCGCTGGATGACGTGATTAATCAGACCGTTAACCGCGTGCTGGATCAATTTGACATCAACCTGCCCGACGATCTCTTCACCCGCTGGCAGGGTGCCTGAATCTGTGCACAAAACAGGTGCATGAAAAGACACGTTGCCCTGTTTCAGGGCAATTATGCAACGGCGATCATATCCTCGACATTTAATTCGTTTTTTCCCTTTTTCTCTTTCCGGTTCGTTCGGCAGACCTGCTATCTTTCACCATTAAGGCAATATCGCAACGTTTTATTAACATATTTAACGTCGAAGTTTTGACCAGACGGCAATGTGGCATAAGACCTGCAAGATGAAGCCTGCAACACAACACACAACACAATACATAATAAAATCACGGTACTTGAGGGTAAATGTATGAAGAAGACGGTTCTGGCTCTGTCTTTGCTCGTGGGGTTAAGTGCGGCAGCAGGTAGCTACGCAGCGCTTCCACAGACGGTACGTATCGGTACAGACGCAACCTACGCGCCATTCTCTTCCAAGGATGCGAAAGGCGATTTCGTGGGGTTTGATATCGATCTGGGTAATGAAATGTGCAAGCGTATTGCGGTGAAATGCACATGGGTGGGCAGCGACTTTGACGCGTTAATTCCGTCGCTGAAAGCCAAGAAAATCGACGCCATTATCTCTTCTCTCTCCATCACCGAAAAACGCCAGCAGGAGATTGCCTTCTCTGACAAGCTCTACGCCGCGGATTCTCGCCTGATTGCCCCTAAAGGCTCCCCGATTAAGCCCACCATCGACTCGCTGAAGGGCAAGCACGTCGGCGTGCTTCAGGGCTCGACGCAGGAAGGCTATGCCAATGCTAACTGGCGTGAGAAGGGCGTAGACGTGGTGGCTTATCAGAACCAGGATCTGATTTACTCTGACCTGGCGGCAGGCCGTCTGGATGCGGCATTCCAGGATGAAGTCGCCGCGAGTGAAGGCTTCCTGAAGCAGCCTGCGGGCAAAGAATTCGCGTTTGCAGGCCCGTCAGTGAAAGACAAAAAGTACTTTGGTGACGGCACCGGGATTGGCCTGCGTAAGGATGATACCGAGCTGAAAGCCGCCTTCGACAAAGCCTTTGCGGAGCTGCGTAAAGACGGTACTTACGACAAACTGGCGAAGAAATACTTCGACTTCAACGTATACGGTGAATAACACCTGACGGTAACGCACCGGAGAGGTGCGTTGCGGGAGCGGTTGACCCAATACAGTGCATTAAATGCACTGTATTGGATCGCTTTGTGCATACTTACGCATTAATAATGCAAAAATTCCCGCTGGAAAGGCATTAATCTTTGCCTGACTGAGGGGATTAATGGCACATTAGCACCACCCCGTCGTCGTAAAAATCCCGTATGAAGACAGTTTGTTGAGGACAAATATGAAAAAACTCGTGTTGTCATTATCACTGGTACTGGCCTTTTCCAGCGCCACCGCGGCATTCGCAGCTATTCCGCAGAAAATTCGAATTGGTACCGATCCTACCTATGCGCCGTTCGAATCGAAGAATTCAAAGGGTGAACTGGTCGGTTTTGACATCGATCTGGCCAATGAGCTGTGCAAACGCATCAAAGCACAGTGTACCTACGTTGAGAACCCGCTGGATGCGCTGATCCCGTCCCTGAAAGCGAAAAAAATCGACGTAATCATGTCCTCCCTCTCCATTACCGAAAAACGCCAGCAGGAGATTGCCTTCACCGACAAACTCTACGCGGCCGATTCACGTCTGGTAGTGGCGAAATCGTCTGATATTCAGCCAACGCTGGAATCGCTGAAGGGCAAACGCGTGGGCGTGCTGCAGGGCACCACTCAGGAAACCTACGGCAACGAGCACTGGGCACCGAAGGGGATTGAAATTGTCTCCTATCAGGGCCAGGAAAATATCTACGCTGACCTGACGGCAGGCCGTATTGATGCCGCATTCCAGGATGAAGTCGCGGCTAGCGAAGGCTTCCTGAAAACGCCGGTAGGTAAAGATTACAAGTTTGGCGGCCCGTCTATTAAGGACGTGAAGTTGTTTGGTGTGGGCACCGGTATGGGCCTGCGCAAAGAAGACAACGAACTGCGTGAAGCGCTGAACAAGGCGTTCGCTGAAATGCGCGCAGACGGCACGTACGACAAGCTGGCGAAAAAGTACTTTGATTTTAATGTTTACGGCGGCTAATCGCCCCGTCAAATAACGTGCGGCCCCTCCCGATGTGGGAGGGGAAAAGACACGGTTCCACCACTCACGATACGACAGGGCTCGCGGTATGCTGTACGGATTTTCTGGCGTTATTTTACAGGGCGCGCTTGTCACCCTTGAGCTGGCTATAAGCTCCGTGGTGCTGGCGGTGCTGATAGGTCTGGCGGGCGCAGGGGCGAAGCTTTCGGCTAACAAACCGCTGGCGCTCATATTTGAAGGCTACACCACGCTTATTCGCGGCGTTCCCGATCTGGTGCTGATGCTGCTTATCTTTTACGGTCTGCAGATTGCGCTTAACAGCGTAACGGACGCGATGGGCATGGGACAAATTGATATCGACCCGATGGTGGCCGGTATTATTACCCTCGGTTTTATCTACGGTGCCTACTTCACCGAAACCTTCCGTGGTGCCTACATGGCCGTGCCGAAAGGCCATATTGAGGCGGCAACCGCATTTGGTTTTACCTCTTCACAAACGTTTCGTCGGATTATGTTCCCGGCCATGATGCGTTATGCGCTCCCGGGCATCGGCAACAACTGGCAGGTTATCCTCAAAGCGACAGCGCTGGTCTCGCTGCTCGGTCTGGAAGACGTCGTGAAAGCGACTCAGCTGGCGGGCAAGAGCACCTGGGAGCCGTTCTACTTTGCGGTGGTCTGCGGCGTGATTTATCTGGTCTTTACGACCGTCTCCAATGGTGTGCTGCTTCTGCTCGAGCGTCGCTACTCCGTGGGTGTGAAGAGGGCTGACCTGTGATTGAGATTATTCAGGAATACTGGAAGTCGCTGCTGTGGACGGATGGCTACCGCTTTACCGGCGTGGCGATTACGCTCTGGCTGCTGATCTCCTCCGTGGTGATGGGCGGCATTCTGGCGGTGTTTCTTGCCATTGGCCGCGTATCGAACAATAAATTTATCCAGTTCCCGATCTGGTTGTTCACCTACGTGTTTCGCGGTACGCCGCTGTACGTGCAGCTGCTGGTGTTCTATTCGGGGATGTATACGCTTGAGATCGTAAAAGGCACTGAGATGCTGAATGCGTTCTTCCGCAGCGGCCTGAACTGTACGGTGCTGGCGTTGACGCTCAACACCTGCGCCTACACCACCGAGATTTTCGCCGGAGCAATTCGCTCTGTCCCTTACGGTGAGATTGAAGCGGCGCGCGCGTACGGCTTTTCCTCAGTGAAGCTTTATCGCTGCATTATTCTGCCGTCGGCGCTGCGTATCGCACTACCGGCGTACAGTAACGAAGTGATTTTGATGCTGCACTCTACCGCGCTCGCCTTTACCGCGACGGTGCCGGATCTGCTCAAAATTGCGCGCGATATTAACTCCGCGACCTATCAGCCGTTTACCGCGTTTGGCATTGCGGCGGTGCTCTATTTAATTATCTCTTATGTTCTGATAAGCCTGTTCCGTAAGGCTGAAAAACGCTGGTTGCAGCATATAAAACCTTCTTCGACGCACTGAGAAAGATGATGGCTGAGAACAAATTAAACGTTATTGATTTGCACAAACGCTACGGCGAACATGAAGTGCTGAAAGGGGTGTCGCTGCAGGCGAATGCGGGCGACGTGATCAGTATCATCGGCTCATCCGGCTCGGGGAAAAGTACCTTCCTGCGCTGCATTAACTTCCTCGAAAAACCGAGTGAAGGCTCGATTGTGGTGAGCGGGCAGAATATCAATCTGGTACGTGATAAAGACGGTCAACTGAAGGTTGCAGATAAGAACCAGCTGCGACTGCTGCGTACGCGCCTGACGATGGTGTTCCAGCACTTCAACCTCTGGAGCCACATGACGGTGCTGGAGAACGTGATGGAAGCGCCGATTCAGGTGCTGGGCCTGAGCAAGCAGGAAGCCCGCGAGCGCGCGGTGAAATACCTTGCGAAAGTGGGTATCGACGAGCGCCAGCAGATGAAATACCCGGTGCATCTCTCCGGCGGTCAGCAGCAGCGTGTCTCTATCGCGCGCGCGCTGGCGATGGAGCCCGAAGTGCTGCTGTTTGACGAACCGACCTCCGCGCTCGATCCAGAACTCGTCGGCGAAGTGCTGCGCATCATGCAGAAGCTGGCCGAAGAGGGCAAAACGATGGTGGTGGTGACGCACGAGATGGGCTTCGCCCGAAACGTCTCGAACCACGTCATCTTCCTGCATCAGGGGAAAATTGAAGAGCAGGGGCACCCGGACGAAGTGCTGGCGAACCCGCAAAGCCCGCGTTTGCAGCAGTTCCTCAAAGGATCTCTGAAGTAAAGAGGGCATCAGCCCGCAGTGCAGCCCAATCGCCCGGTGGCGCTTCGCTTACCGAGCCTGCGGGCTGGATGTTCTCCCTCTCCCTGTGGGAGAGGGGCGGGGTGAGGGCATCAGGCCGCAGTGAAGCCTAATCGCCCGGTGGCGCTTCGCTTACCGGGTCTACTAATTCCGATGCCGGCCGGCATACTCCAGCCGATACACCCAGTCGTCATAGCGTACGCCGTCAATTTCATACGCCTTTTCCAGCACCTGCGTACGCACAAACCCTGCTTTCTCCAGCACGCGCACCGAACCGCCGTTGTCCGCCAGGACGTACGCGTTAATCGCCTTTAAGCCGGTCTGGTTGAACGCATAATCACACACCGCGCGCAGCGCCTCGCTGGCAATCCCTTTTCCCTGCGCGGCAGGCACAACCGTATAGCCGATATCGGCCTCTTCACTATTCTCAGGGCTGATTTGCAGGCCAATATCGCCCAGCGGCGTATCGTCCTCCAGAGAGCGGATCACGAAGACATGCTCCGCCATCAGCCGCGCGGCAAACACGCGGCGGGTCTCTTTTTCCGGCGCGATGGCGGCCATGTAGCGCATGATGCTGCGATCTTCACGCAGCGAGCGGAAGAAAGCCCAGTCAGTGGGTTCGAAAGGAGTGAGGTGAAGCCGGGGTGTGGTGATCGTTGCCATTGTTACGCCATATCTTCGGAACATGGCCTGTCACTGTAACATATTCACCGCACAACATCCCCCAGCGCCTCTTCTAATTCATACCAGCGGAACGCAAACCCGGCCGCTTCCAGCCGTTTTGGCAGCGCCCGCTGCCCGCCTAATACCAGCACGGACGCTTCACCCATCATCAGGCGAATCACCGTGGCAGGCACACGCAATATCGCCGGGCGGTGCAGGGCATGCCCCAGCGCGTGGGCAAACTGTTCGTTACGCACCGGATAAGGCGCAACCATGTTAAACGGCCCGCGCAGATCGTTATCCAGCAGCCAGAGAATCCCGTTGACCATATCGTCGATATGGATCCACGCCAGGTACTGACGACCATTGCCGATGGGGCCGCCGAGTCCGAGCCGGAAAGGGGGAAGCATCTTCGCCAGAATACCGCCTCTAGGCGCAAGCACGACGCCGGTCCGCAGCAGGCAGACGCGGGTGCGATCGCTCTGCGCCGCACAGGCGATACGCTCCCACTGGGCGCAAAGCTTGTGGGTAAACTCGTTATGCGGCGGCTCTTCCTCGGTCACCACCACCTCACCGAGATCGCCGTAATAGCCTACCGCTGAACCCGAAATCAGCACCGAAGGCGGGGTATGGCTATTGCGGATCAGCTCGACCAGCTTTTCGGTAATGTTCCACCGGCTGCTGCATAACAGCTGTTTTTGCTCTTCCGTCCAGCGCTTATCGGCGATGGGTTCACCCGCGAGGTTAATAACGGCGTCGAAGCCGTCCAGATTTTGCTGCTCGGCCAGATTTTTCCAGATGTCGATACCCGCCCCCAGCACCTGGCGCGCTTTCTCCGGGCTGCGCGTGACCACGGTAATGTCGTGATGCAAGGCCTGCAGACGCGCAATGAGGTGACGACCAATCAGGCCCGTGCCGCCGGTCAGCAAAATCTTCATACAACCTCCAGGGTTACGCCTGGCGTCGCCAGCTTAGCGTCATGGAGACGGAATCGGCGTAGCGCAGGGCGTGAAGTTTATCGATCTCAACTTCAGCATAAGTGACCCAGTGATGTTCGCGTGCGATATCGAGCACATCCTGAGTTAATTTTTCCAGCAGAGAGAAGCGGTTATTCTCCACGTACTGAATGATGTTTTTAGTAATTGTGCGGTAGTTCAGCGCGTCGTTGATGTCTTCGCTGGCCCGCGCTTTGTCTGCGGGATAGTGAATTACTACGTTAATGACAATATCCTGACGGTTGGCGATCTCTTCCTCTTTGATACCGATGAAGGTGCGCAAGCGTAAATTTTTTATGCGAATAATAGCGTCTGGCTGTGACATTGCAGGTCTTCTCCGTGTCAGTATTTCACGCTCATCATACATGAGAGGCTCGCGGGCACCCAGCCTCATAGGGGGTTAAATCTGCTGGATTTTTTGCATCGCCCGCTCGGTGGCCGGGCGGGTCCGAATGCGCTCAAACCAGTTATTCACCGCCGGGTAAGCGGCCAGGTCAATTCGGTGTTTTTCATGCGTATTCACCCACGGCCAGCAGGCGATATCGGCAATACTGTAATGATCGCCCCCGAGCCACGGCGTTTTCTTCAGCCGACGGTTCAGAACGTCATACAGCCGTTGAGTCTCAACCTGATAGCGTTCGATCGCGTAGGGAATGGGCTGCGGGGCGTAAGCGGTAAAATGATGATTTTGCCCCAGCATGGGCCCCAGCCCGCTCGCCTGCCAGAAGAGCCATTGCAGGGTATGGTGACGCTCGCGCAGTTCGCCGCTCAGCAGTTTGCCGGTTTTCTCCGCCAGGTAGAGCAAAATTTCACCGGATTCAAACAGGCTCAGCGGCCTGCCCCCGTCCGCCGGCTGGTTATCAATAATGGCCGGGATTTTATTATTCGGCGATATAGCCAGAAAGAGAGGGCTGAACTGTTCGCCTTTGCTGATATCCACGCGAATGATCCTGTAATCCAGCTCGGCTTCTTCAAGAAAGAGGGTGATCTTATGGCCGTTTGGGGTAGGGGCGTAATAAAGGTCGATCATTCTCAACTCCTGTCCATGCGAATAGTGGTGCCATGACAAATGAGTATAGGTGGTTGTTGTAAATCGTGAGTTTTCATCAAGTGACAGCGACGCAAAGAGATTATATGTTGAGTAAAAACCCGATCAGCCGATGAGGATGTTATGAACCAGCCCGTAATCACGTTGTGGTCCGATGCGAATTTCTTTTCTCCCTATGTTATGAGCGTATACGTTGCGCTGGCCGAAAAAGGACTCACTTTTACGCTGAAATCCGTTGATCTCGACGGCGGTGAGCATCTCAAGCCACAGTGGCAGGGTTACGACCTGACCCGACGCGTGCCGGTGCTGGAGATTGACGGTTTTGCCCTGAGCGAATCGTCGGCGATTGATGAATATCTGGAAGATCGGTTCGCGCCGCCCGAGTGGGAGCGCATCTATCCTCACGACCTGCAAAAACGCGCGCGGGCGCGGCAGATCCAGGCGTGGCTGCGAAGCGATCTGGTGCCAATTCGCGTGGAACGCTCAACGGACGTCGTGTTCGCCGGGGTGAAAAAGCCAGCGCTCAGCGCTGAAGGTCGTGAAAGCGCGCAAAAACTCATTGAAAGCGCCACCTCGCTCCTCGCACACGGCAACCCGAACCTGTTCGGCGAGTGGTGCATTGCCGACGCCGATCTTGCGTTGATGCTAAACCGCCTGATCCTCAACGGCGATGAGGTGCCGCAGCTGCTGGTGGATTATGCCGCGTTTCAGTGGCAGCGTGCCTCCGTGCAGCGCTATGTGGCACTATCTGCCAGGCGCGCGGGCTGATAAGCCCGGACGCTTCAGGTATGATGGGGGCAGTCTGTTTTCCCGAGGAGTTACTGATGAAACTGATGTTTGCGTCGGATATCCATGGATCGCTGCCCGCTACCGAGCGTGTCCTTTCCCTGTTTGCACAAAGCGGCGCGCAGTGGCTGATTATACTGGGGGATGTGCTCAACCACGGCCCGCGCAACGCGCTGCCGGACGGCTACGCTCCGGCGCAGGTCGCGGAAAAGCTCAACCCGTACGCCTCACGAATCATCGCCGTTCGCGGCAACTGCGACAGCGAAGTGGACCAGATGCTGCTGCATTTTCCCCTTACCGCGCCATGGCAGCAGGTGCTGCTGAAACAAAGCCGCCTGTTCCTGACGCACGGGCATCTTTTTAGCCCGGATAATCTCCCGGCGCTCGCGGCTGGCGATGTCCTGGTTTACGGTCATACTCATATTCCGGTTGCTGAAAAGCGCGGTGAGATTTATCACTTCAACCCGGGATCGGTCAGCATACCGAAAGGCGGTTATCCAGCGAGCTATGGCATGCTGGATGGAAATACCCTGCGCGTTATCGCACTTAATGATCAGCAAGTTATTGCGCAGGTAGCGATTAATCCGTAAGTTACACCTCAACTGCAAACGCGCCGAAAGAGCGCTTAGAAGAGAAGGTTTCCCGATGGTGGAGCAGAGTCATTTGGCAAGTACAGAGTGGGTTGACATTGTCAGCGAAGAGAATGAAGTGATCGCGCAGGCCAGCCGCGAACAAATGCGTGCGGAGCGTCTGCGCCACCGCGCAACGTACATCGTTGTGCATGACGGTATGGGCAAAATTCTGGTCCAGCGCCGCACGGACACCAAAGATTTTCTCCCGGGTATGCTGGATGCCACCGCAGGCGGTGTTGTCCAGGCAGATGAAGTGCTGCTGGATTCCGCGCGTCGAGAAGCAGAAGAAGAGTTAGGTATCGCCGGCGTGCCGTTTGCCGAGCACGGCCAGTTCTATTTCGAAGACGAAAACTGCCGCGTCTGGGGCGGGCTGTTTAGCTGCGTCTCCCACGGGCCGTTCGCTCTGCAGGAAGAAGAGGTGAGTGAAGTCAGCTGGATGACGCCGGAAGAGATCACCGCGCGCTGCGACGAGTTCACGCCGGATTCGTTAAAAGCGCTGGCGCTGTGGATGACCCGCAACGCCAAAAACGAATCGACCAAATCAGAGAAAGAGGAAGAGGCTGAGTAATATTCAGCAACTTTCTCTCAGACACAGACTGGACGCGATGGGCTTTTGATCGCGCCAGTCACCGTCATTCAGACGCTCCAGCAACGCTTTCCCGGCTTCAATTCCAATCTTACGATGCGGCACCGCCATCGTCGTCAGCGGCGGCTGACAGACGCGGCTCACGTCGCTATCGCCAAAACCTACCACCGCCAGGTCGTCCGGCACCTTGATTCGCCTGCGCTGGCACTCGTACAGCGCCCCGCAGGCCAGCTCATCTGAGACGCATACCAGCGCATCCAGCTCCGGCCACGCCAGCAGGAATTCAGGCAGCTGTGCCGCGCCTGTCGAGAAGCTTGGCGGCATCGCCGCGTTAATTACACGGGTCGGCGACATATGGTGGCGAAGCATGGCTTTGTACCAGCCCTGCAAATGCTGCTGGAAAATCCACTGCTCCTGGTTGGCGCACAGCAGGCCAATATTTTGGTAGCCGCGCTTAATCACCATTTCCGTGAGTTCATACATGGCCGCTACGTTATCAATCCCGATATTCATATCAATCGGGTCGGCGCGCATGGCGCCCATCTCCATCACCGGAATAGAGGCGTTTTTCAGCCAGTGGCGAACGGTGTCGGTATGTTCAACGCTGAGCAGGATAGCGGCGGCAATATTCGACGCCAGCAGCGTCTCCAGCAACTTCTCCTCCTGCTCAAGACGATGCTGGGACTCTGCCAGCATGATCTGATACCCGGCAGGCTGTAGCACCTGCTGTAGCCCGGCGAACATCTCCGAGCAGCCGGCTTCGGAGAGGTTAGGCACCACCATGGCTATCGTCCACGATGACGCCGAGGCAAGCGCGCTGGCGGCAAGATTCGGCATATAACCCAGCTCCTGCACGGCAGCTTCAATTTTTTCTCGTAGTTTATCGGAAACCTGTTCGGGCGTGCGGAGTGCACGGGACACGGTCATCGTGCCCACACCGGCAAGCTGTGCGACATCGGCGAGTGTCACTTTACCAGTACTGCGCCGTTTTCGGGTTAGAGACATACACCTTCCTGCTGACCAGACGCGTTCTTCATTTCCTTCGCTTCACGTGACAGGCAGTATACGCCTTAAATCCCTTTTTTTGCTGTGATTTAGCGCCGTGATTGCAATTTGATAGCGCTATCACATTTCTGCATGTTAAGTATTGGTAGCGCTATCTTTGTGATCGCGATCGCAGTCATCCAGCGATGTGTTGAATAAAGTTTGCTCATCTTTAGCGTGTAGCGGGAGTGAAAAGTGCTCAAAAAATGGATATATGATACAACCATCGCGCTGCAGGATAGCGTGGAAAACTGGCCGCAGGCGCTGGAGCTGTGCGCGAAGCCGCTTCTGGATTTGCAGGTGATTGAGCCTGAATACGTCACGGCCATCATCCAGCAGCACCACACGTTAGGACCCTATTATGTGCTGGCACCAGGGCTGGCGATGCCGCATGCGCGGCCGGAGGAAGGCGCCAAAGGACTGGGGTTGTCTTTATTAAAACTAAAACAGGGCGTCTCGTTTGGTGCCGGTGAGTTTAACCCTGTCGATGTGATTATTATGCTCGCAGCACCGGATAAACATAGCCATATCGAAATGATATCCGCACTCGCAGAATTATTTTCCAGCGACGAGGATATGGAGAAACTGCATCAGGCGAATACCCTGGAGGAAATTAAAACGATTATTGACCGCTTCTGATTTAATTCTTTAATCCGATTATTCACAACATTACGCGACAGCGTGATGGGGCGTGCTCTACTCAAAATAAGGGGACAACAATGAAAATCATGGCTATTTGCGGCTCCGGCCTGGGCAGCAGTTTTATGGTCGAAATGAATATTAAAAAGGTGCTTAAAAAACTGGAGATTGAGGCTGAGGTTGAACATTCCGATCTCTCCTCGGCCACGCCGGGCGCGGCCGATCTGTTCGTGATGGCAAAAGACATTGCGGCCAGCGCCAGCGTGCCGGAAAGCCAGCTGGTGGTGATTAACAACATCATCGACATCAACGAACTTGAAGCGCAGCTGCGCGCCTGGTTCGAAAGACAATAACCCTGATAAGGCGAGGTGGATATGTTTATCCTTGAAACGCTGAATTTCGTTGTTGATATTTTAAAAGTCCCTTCGGTGCTGGTCGGCTTAATTGCGCTTATTGGTCTGGTTGCGCAGAAAAAAGCGTTTTCGGACGTGGTGAAAGGGACGATTAAAACCATTCTCGGCTTTATTGTGCTGGGCGGCGGCGCTACGGTGCTGGTGGGGTCATTAAATCCTTTGGGCGGTATGTTTGAGCACGCCTTTACGATTCAGGGCATTATTCCAAACAATGAAGCGATTGTGTCAATTGCGCTGGAGAAATACGGTGCAGCGACCGCGCTGATTATGGCCTTCGGCATGGTGGCGAATATTATCGTCGCGCGCTTTACTCGCCTGAAGTACATCTTCCTGACCGGGCACCACACGTTTTACATGGCGTGCATGATTGGCGTGATCCTGACGGTAGCGGGCTTTGAGGGCGTGGGTCTGGTCTTTACCGGCTCGCTAATCCTCGGCCTGATCATGGCCTTCTTCCCGGCGATTGCGCAGCGCTACATGAAGCGCATTACCGGCAATGATGAAATTGCCTTCGGCCATTTCGGCACGCTGGGCTACGTGCTGTCCGGCTGGATTGGTAGCAAGGTCGGCAAAGGCTCCCGCTCAACCGAAGAGATGAACCTGCCGAAGAACCTGAGCTTCCTGCGTGACAGCTCGATCTCGATCTCCCTGACCATGATGATTATCTACCTGATCATGGCGGTGAGCGCCGGACGTGAGTACGTGGAGGCCACCTTCAGCGGCGGTCAGAATTACCTGGTCTACGCCATCATCATGGCGATCACCTTTGCGGCGGGCGTGTTCATCATTCTGCAGGGCGTGCGCCTGATTCTGGCGGAAATCGTTCCGGCCTTTACCGGCTTCTCGGAGAAACTGGTGCCGAACGCGCGTCCTGCGCTGGACTGCCCGGTGGTGTATCCGTATGCGCCAAACGCGGTGCTGATTGGCTTCCTGTTCAGCTTCCTCGGCGGGATTGTAGGGTTGTTCATCTGCGGTCAGTTTAGCTGGGTGCTGATCCTCCCGGGCGTCGTGCCGCACTTCTTCACCGGCGCAACGGCTGGCGTGTTCGGTAACGCCACCGGCGGACGCCGCGGGGCAATGATTGGCGCCTTTGCTAACGGTCTGTTGATCACCTTCCTGCCGGTCCTGCTGCTGCCGGTGCTGGGCGCCATTGGCTTTGCCAACACCACCTTCTCGGACGCCGACTTCGGCGCGGTCGGGATTGTCCTCGGCAACCTGGCGCGCTTCCTGTCGCCGCTTGCCATCACCGGACTGGTTGTGGCGTTGTTCGCGCTGCTGGTGGCGTACAACGTCTTCGCGAAAAACAAACCTGCGGGCGGTAACGCGCAGGAAAACACCGGAGCCAAATCATGAATGAGAAAGAGATAACCGAACTCGCGCGTCAGATCCGTCTTGAGACGCTGAAATCCCTGACGCAGCTGGGCTTTGGGCACTATGGCGGCAGTATGTCGGTGGTCGAAACCCTGGCCGTGCTGTACGGCGCGGTGATGAAAATCGACCCGGCGGATCCGGACTGGCCGGAGCGAGACTATTTTGTCCTGTCGAAAGGCCATGCGGGACCGGCGCTCTACAGCACGCTGGCGATCAAGGGCTACTTCCCGGTGGAAGAGCTGAGCACCCTGAACCAGAACGGCACGCGCCTGCCAAGCCACCCGGACCGTCTGAAAACGCGCGGCGTGGACGCCACCACCGGTTCGCTGGGGCAGGGGATCTCCATTGCCGGCGGTATGGCGCTTTCGCACAGGCTGGCGGGGCGACCGAACCGCGTCTTCTGCATCGTCGGTGACGGCGAGCTGAACGAGGGGCAGTGCTGGGAAGCCTTCCAGTTTATTGCCCACCATCGCCTGAACAACCTGACGGTGTTCGTGGACTGGAACAAACAGCAGCTCGACGGCGAGCTGGACGAGATCATCAGCGCGTTCGACCTGGAGGGGAAATTCCGCGCCTTTGGCTTTGACGTGGCGACGGTGAAGGGCGACGACATCCCAGGCCTGCTGGCGGTGACGTCGCGGGTCCCGGCTGCCGACGCGCGTCCGTTAGTCGTCATCCTCGACAGCATCAAAGGGCAGGGGGTGCCGTACCTGGAACAGCTCAGCAACTCGCACCACCTGCGGTTGACCGCGGAGAGCAAAGCGGCCCTCAACGAGACGATTCGCCAACTGGAGGCTTCACATGATTAAGGTTGCACCGGCAGGAGAGAAAGACGCCGTTGAGATGCGTAAGGCCTACGCGGGCTTTGTGGCAAAGCAGATTGAGGCGGGAAGCGAGATTATCGCCCTGGAAGCGGATCTGATGAGCTCGATGGCGATGGACGGCGTGGCGCGCGATTATCCGCAGCACGTGATTAACTGCGGCATTATGGAGGCCAACGTCATCGGCACGGCGGCGGGGCTGTCGCTTACCGGGCGTAAACCGTTCGTTCATACCTTCACCGCGTTTGCCAGCCGTCGCTGCTTCGACCAGCTGTTTATGTCCCTGGACTATCAGCGCAACAACGTGAAGGTGATTGCCTCGGATGCGGGCGTGACGGCCTGCCATAACGGCGGAACACATATGTCGTTTGAGGATATGGGCATCGTACGCGGTCTGGCGCATTCGGTGGTGCTGGAGGTGACCGACGCGGTGATGTTTGAGGACGTGCTGCGCCAGCTTATCGACCTCGAAGGCTTTTACTGGGTACGCACCATCCGCAAGCAGGCGCCGAGCGTGTACGCCCCGGGCTCAACCTTCACCATCGGCAAAGGTAACGTGCTGCGCGAAGGAACCGATATTACCCTGATTGCCAACGGCATCATGGTGGCGGAAGCGCTGGAGGCGGCGCGCCAGCTTGAGCAGGAGGGGGTAAGCGCGGCGGTCATCGACATGTTTACCCTGAAGCCCATCGACCGGATGCTGGTGAAAAACTACGCCGAGAAAACCGGGCGCATCGTCACCTGTGAAAACCACAGTATTCACAACGGGCTGGGATCGGCGGTGGCGGAAGTCCTGGTGGAAACCTGCCCGGTACCGATGCGGCGGGTGGGCGTCAAGGAGCGTTACGGACAGGTGGGGACGCAGGATTTCCTGCAGAAGGAGTATGGCCTGACGGCACATGACATTGTATCGGCGGCGCGAGAGCTGCTGTAAATAAAAAAGGCGACCCGTTAAGTGGTCGCCTTTTTGTTGCCCGGTAAGCGCTAGCGCCACCGGGCTTTTTAACATTACTGCTGCTGCGAAGACTGGATCGCGGTCAGAGCGATGGTATAGACGATATCGTCTACCAGCGCGCCACGAGACAGGTCGTTCACAGGTTTGCGCATGCCCTGCAGCATTGGCCCGATGGAGATCAGGTCTGCTGAACGCTGCACCGCTTTATAGGTGGTGTTACCGGTGTTCAGATCCGGGAAGATGAACACAGTAGCGCGACCTGCAACCGGCGAGTTCGGCGCTTTGGATTTCGCAACGTCGGCCATCACGGCAGCGTCGTACTGCAGCGGACCGTCGATCATCAGGTCAGGACGTTTTTCCTGCGCCAGACGGGTCGCTTCACGCACTTTCTCTACGTCGCTACCAGCACCAGAGGTACCGGTGGAGTAGGAGAGCATCGCTACGCGCGGTTCGATACCGAAGGCAATCGCGGAGTCCGCGGACTGGATAGCGATTTCTGCCAGCTGCTCTGCGGTTGGATCCGGGTTGATCGCGCAGTCACCATAAACGTAAACCTGTTCAGGCAGCAGCATGAAGAACACGGAAGAAACCAGAGAGCTGCCCGGTGCAGTTTTGATCAGCTGCAGCGGTGGGCGGATGGTGTTCGCCGTGGTGTGAACCGCACCGGAAACCAGACCGTCAACTTCGTCCTGCTCCAGCATCAGCGTGCCCAGCACCACGTTGTCTTCCAGCTGTTCGCGTGCAACGGCTTCGGTCATGCCCTTGCTCTTACGCAGCTCAACCAGACGGGCAACGTAGCTCTCGCGAACCACTTCAGGGTCAACGATTTCGATGCCAGCGCCCAGCTCAACGCCCTGAGACGCCGCAACGCGGGTGATCTCATCCGGGTTACCCAGCAGCACGCAGGTCGCGATGCCGCGCTCTGCACAGATAGCAGCTGCTTTAACGGTACGTGGTTCGTCGCCTTCTGGCAGAACAACGCGTTTGCCCGCTTTACGCGCCAGCTCGGTCAACTGATAACGGAATGCTGGAGGAGACAGGCGGCGGCTGCGCTCGGAGGTTGCAGTCAGGGACTCGATCCAGTCTGCGTTGATGTAGCCCGCTACGTATTCCTGAACTTTCTCGATACGCTCGTGGTCATCAACCGGCACTTCAAGGTTGAAGCTCTGCAGGCTCAGAGAGGTCTGCCAGGTGTTGGTGTTCACCATGAAGACCGGCAGGCCGGTAGCGAACGCGCGTTCGCACAGCTTGCTGACGCGTGGGTCCATCTCGTAGGCACCGGTCAGCAGGATCGCACCGATTTCCACGCCGTTCATCGCTGCCAGGCAGGCGGCAACCAGCACGTCAGGACGATCTGCGGAGGTCACCAGCAGGGAACCAGCGCGGAAGTGTTCCAGCATGTGCGGAATGCTGCGTGCACAGAAGGTTACGGACTTCACGCGGCGGGTGTTGATGTCGCCTTCGTTAACGATAGTGGCGTTCAGGTGACGCGCCATATCGATTGCACGGGTGGCAATCAGATCGAAGCTCCATGGCACCGCGCCCAGAACCGGAAGCGGGCTGGATTCCTGCAGCTTAGCCGGGTCAACTTTGATGACTTTCGCTTTGGAAGAGTCGTCGAAGATCTCGGACAGGTCAGGGCGAGTACGGCCCTGCTCATCCACCGGTGCGTTCAGTTTGTTCACGATCACGCCGGTGATGTTGGTGTTTTTCGCGCCGCCGAAGCTGCTGCGCGTCAGTTCGATACGCTCGTTCAGCTGCTCTGGGGTGTCGGTGCCCTGAGACATCACGAAAACGATCTCTGCGTTCAGGGTTTTCGCGATTTCAAAGTTCAGAGACTGGGCAAACTGGTGTTTGCGCGTCGGGACCAGACCTTCAACCAGCACCACTTCCGCGTCTTGCGCGTTAGCATGGTAGTTGGCGATGATCTCTTCCATCAGCACGTCTTTCTGGTTGCTGGACAGCAGTGATTCAACGTGGCTCATCTTCAGCGGTTCAGCCGCTGGCAGATTGGAGTTCTTGCGAACGATGGTGGTGGTCTGGTCTGGCGCATCGCCACCGGCACGTGGCTGGGCAATTGGCTTAAAGACGCTCAGACGAACGCCTTTGCGTTCCATAGCACGGATAACGCCAAGGCTGACGCTGGTCAGGCCGACGCTGGTTCCGGTAGGGATCAGCATAATAGTACGGGACACGGTTTATCCTCTTTCGTTACCGCCGCAATTGGGCGGGTTACAAAACAGCACCGCCAGCATTGCTGGCGGTGTGGAATCAGGCAGTCAGGCGGTGCGCGTCTTGCGCAATGACCAGTTCTTCGTTAGTTGGGATAACGAGAGCAGGGCGGGTGCCTTCTTTGTTGATGAAGCCAGACTTGCCGAAGCGGGCAGCCAGGTTACGCTCGTGATCAACGTCGAAGCCCAGAACGCCCAGTTTGCCCAGGGACAGTTCACGAACCATTGCCGCGTTCTCACCGATACCACCGGTGAAGATAACCGCGTCCAGACGGCCTTCCATCAGCGCAGTGTAAGAGCCGATGTACTTCGCCAGACGGTGGCAGTAAACGTCCATTGCACGTTTAGCGTCTTCTTTCTCTGCGTAGTTGTCTTCAACGTAACGGCAGTCGCTGGTGACTTCGGTCAGACCCAGCAGGCCAGACTCTTTAGTCAGCATTTTGTTGATCTGGTCAACGCTCATGCCCAGGGTGTCGTGCAGGTGGAAGATGATCGCCGGGTCGATGTCACCGGAACGGGTACCCATCACCAGACCTTCCAGCGGGGTCAGACCCATGGAGGTATCAACACATTTACCGTTGCGGATAGCGGAAACAGAACCACCGTTGCCCAGGTGGCAGGTGATGATGTTCAGTTCTTCAACCGGCTTGTTCAGAACTTTTGCGGCTTCCTGAGTCACATAGAAGTGGCTGGTGCCGTGCGCGCCGTAGCGACGTACGCCGTGTTCTTTGTACAGGCTGTATGGCAGGGCATAGAGGTAAGACTCTTCCGGCATGGTCTGATGGAACGCGGTGTCGAATACGGCCACGTTTTTGTCTTTCAGATTCGGGAAGGATTTCAGCGCTTCAGCGATACCGATCAGGTGAGCCGGGTTGTGCAGCGGTGCGAAGGACGCAGAGTCCTTGATGCCCTGGATCACAGATTCGTCGATGACGACGGAGCTGGTGTATTTTTCGCCGCCGTGGACGATACGGTGACCAATCGCAGTCAGCTGAGCAGACAGTTCTGGTTTTTGTGCCAGAATAGTGTTAACGATAAAGTTCAGCGCTTCACTGTGAGCGGCGCCTGCACCTAAAGCCGCTTCTTGTTTGCTGCCGTCCATCTTCCACTTGATACGTGCTTCAGGCAGATGGAAACATTCGGCCAAACCAGAGAGGTATTCGTCACCGTTGAGCGCATCGATGATGGCGAATTTCAGTGAGGAGCTACCGCAGTTCAGAACCAGTACTAACTTACTCGACATGGAAGTACCTATTATTGATACGTGGCTAAAAAAACGTCAGTGAGTCTAACAGCGTAACGCATGATGACTCAGACATTTATGATTAACATCATGCCAAACGAACATTGTGGCATGATGGAAGAAATAACTATGATTTTATGCCATTTTGCACAATTTTCAGCCAATGGCATAATATGCAATAATTTGACGAGTTAATGATTCTCGTCTAAGGCCCTATCAGGCTGGCACAGGATACCCGATACGGGGTAGAGATGACAAAATATTTTGAACGTTGTCATAGCTTGTTGTGGTTTTGCACGAAAATTTTAATTTTTATATGTGAAGTTGAGGTACAGCCATGTCGACACCAGAGAACCCGTCCGTAAATTTCTTTAGTCTGTTTCGTCGGGGACAGCATTACGCAAAGACGTGGCCGATGGAAAAGCGCCTTGCGCCGATGTTCATTGAGAATCGCACCATTCGCGCCACGCGCTATGCGATTCGCTTTATGCCGCCAGTCGCTGTCTTTACGCTGTGCTGGCAGATTGCGTTGGGCGGCCAGCTTGGCCCTGCCGTCGCGACGGCGCTCTTCGCATTAAGCCTGCCGATGCAGGGCCTGTGGTGGTTAGGTAAACGCTCCATCACGCCACTTCCCCCATCTATTTTACACTGGTTTTATGAAGTGCGCGGAAAACTGAAGGAGGCCGGGCAGGCACTCGCCCCGGTTGAAGGCAAGCCGGACTACCAGGCGCTGGCGGACACGTTAAAGCGCGCTTTTAAGCAACTGGATAAAACATTCCTCGATGACTTGTGATTGATCATCGAAACGACGACGAAAAGAAGGCACAGTAACAATCAGTTACCGTGTCTTTTTTTTAAAGTGCAATGCGCTACAGGAGTCGAAAGATGGAAATGACCCATGCTCAACGTCTGATTTTGTCTAACCAGTACAAGATGATGACTATGCTTGATCCCGATAACGCTGCGCGCTACGGCCGCCTGCAAACCATCGTCGAACGCGGTTTTGGTTTGCAAATGCGCGAACTGGACCGCGAGTTTGGCGAGCTGAAAGAAGAAACCTGTCGCATCGTGATCGACATTATGGAGATGTATCACGCTCTGCACGTCTCCTGGACGAATCTCAAAGATCAGCAGTCCATTGACGAGCGCCGCGTGACTTTCTTAGGCTTTGATGCCGCAACGGAAGCGCGTTATCTGAGCTATGTTCGCTTTATGGTGAATACAGAAGGGCGTTATACCCACTTTGACGCGGGCACCCACGGCTTCAACGCGCAGACCCCAATGTGGGAAAAATATCAGCGTATGCTAAGCGCGTGGCACGCCTGCCCGCGCCAGTACCATTTAAGCAGCAACGAAATTCAACAAATCATTAATGCCTGACGGAGGTGCGTGTGCAGTGTAGAGGTTTTCTGTTTGATCTGGACGGTACGCTGGTGGATTCGCTGCCGGTTGTGGAGCGTTCGTGGTGTCATTGGGCTGACCGACATGGCATCGACCATCAGGACGTGCTGAATTTTATCCATGGCAAACAGGCCATCACCTCGCTACGGCACTTCCTGGCCGGACGCTCTGAGGACGAAATTCAGGCGGAGTTCAAATACCTGGAACATATTGAAGCCACGGATACGGACGGCATTACTGCGTTACCGGGCGCGCGCGAATTGCTTGAGCATCTGAACGAGGCGCAGATCCCGTGGGCTATCGTCACCTCAGGCTCCATTCCCGTCGCCCACGCCCGTCATAAGGCGGCAGGTTTACCGAAGCCGGAAGTGTTTATCACTGCGGAGCGCGTAAAGCGCGGTAAACCGGAGCCCGACGCGTTTTTACTGGGCGCTGAACTGCTGGGCCTCGCGCCCGCAGAGTGCGTGGTGGTGGAAGATGCGGCCGCTGGTGTACTGGCTGGGCTGAACGCCGGAAGCCACGTTATCGCCGTTAACGTTCCGGCGGGATCTCCCCGTCTGGAGGAGGCAGACTTTGTGCTGGATTCACTGACGGCGCTGGCTGTTTCGAAAGCCTCTGACGGGGTTGTAACCGTCTCGCTAAAAATGTAATCACATGATATAGCCCCACATTGCTGGGGCTTTTTTATGGCAAAATTCCTCATCCCCCACTGACAAGGACATGTTGTGAACGGTGAACTGATTTGGGTCCTGAGCCTGCTTTTAATCGCCATCCTTCTTTTTGCAACGGGCAAGGTGCGCATGGACGCCGTCGCCTTGTTTGTCATCGTCGCGTTTGTGCTGAGCGGTACGCTCACGCTGCCGGAAGCCTTCTCCGGGTTTAGCGATCCCAACGTTATCCTGATTGCCGCCCTGTTTATTATCGGTGATGGGCTGGTGCGTACCGGCGTGGCAACCATCATGGGGTCGTGGCTGGTGAGGGTGGCGGGCAGCAGCGAAACCAAAATGCTGATCTACCTGATGGTGACCGTCGCCGGGCTGGGGGCGTTTATGAGCTCAACGGGCGTGGTCGCCATCTTTATCCCGGTGGTGCTGAGCGTCTCCATGCGGATGCAGATCTCGCCGTCGCGCCTGATGATGCCCCTGAGTTTTGCCGGTTTGATCAGCGGAATGATGACGCTGGTGGCAACGCCGCCGAACCTGGTCGTCAACAGCGAGCTTATCCGGGAAGGATTTCAGGGCTTCAGTTTTTTCAGCGTCACCCCGCTTGGGCTGGTCATTCTGGTGTTGGGCGTGGTCTACATGCTGCTGACCCGGTTTGCCCTGAAAGGTGAAAAACAGGACAAAAATAAAGAAGGGTGGAAGCGACGCACCTTCCGCGATCTGATTAAAGAGTACCGTCTCACCGGGCGCGCGCGCCGTCTGGCTATTCGCCCCGGCTCGCCGATGGTGGGACAGCGTCTTGACGACCTGAAGCTGCGTGAGCGCTATGGCGCGAACGTGATCGGCGTGGAGCGCTGGCGTCGTTTTCGCCGGGTGATCGTCAACGTCAACGGGGTGTCGGAATTCCGCGCGCGGGACGTCCTGCTGATTGATATGTCCACCGCGGACGTGGATCTGCGCGAGTTTTGCAGCGAACAGCTGCTGGAACCGATGGTGCTGCGCGGGGAGTATTTCTCCGATCAGGCGCTGGATGTCGGCATGGCCGAAGTATCGCTGATCCCGGAATCGGAACTGCTGGGCAAAACCGTGCGGGAAATGGGATTCCGAACCCGCTATGGCCTGAATGTCGTGGGGCTGAAGCGCGATGGCGTGGCGATGGAAGGGGCGGTGGTGGATGAGCCGATCCTGCTGGGCGATATCTTCCTCGTTGTCGGTAACTGGAAGCTGATAAGCCAGCTCGGGCAAAAAGGGCGCGATTTTGTGGTACTCAACATGCCTGTCGAGGAGAGCGACGCCTCCCCGGCGCACAGCCAGGCGCCCCACGCGATTTTTTGTCTGGTGCTGATGGTGGCGCTGATGCTGACCGATGAAATCCCCAATCCGGTCGCGGCAATCATCGCCTGCCTGTTGATGGGGAAATTCCGCTGCATTGACGCCGAAAGCGCCTATAAAGCCATTCACTGGCCGAGCATTATCCTCATTGTCGGGATGATGCCTTTTGCCCTGGCGCTGCAAAAAACTGGCGGGGTGGATCTGATCGTTAAAGGCTTAATGGACGTTGGCGGAGGATATGGGCCGTACATGATGCTGGTCTGTCTGTTTATCATGTGCGCCACCATCGGTCTGTTTATCTCCAACACCGCGACGGCGGTACTGATGGCGCCGATTGCGCTGGCGATGGCCAAATCCATGGGCGTGTCGCCGTATCCCTTTGCGATGATGGTCGCAATGGCGGCCTCCGCGGCGTTTATGACGCCAGTTTCTTCACCGGTGAATACGCTGGTGCTGGGGCCCGGGAATTATAGGTTCAGTGATTTCGTGAAGCTGGGCGTGCCGTTCACCGTGCTGGTGATGGTGGTGTGCGTGGTATTAATACCGGTTCTGTTCCCGTTCTGATAATTTTGCCGGGTGGCGGCTGCGCCTTACCCGGCCAACAACCCGTAGGCCCTGCAAGCGCAGCGCTGCGGGGCAAACAGATTACAACGGTGAATCCTGGCTGATCTCATCCAGAGACAGATGGAAGCTCGGCACAAACACCTGCATAAAATAGTCCATCTCTTCGCTGCGGCGGGATTCCAGCGTTTTTTCCAGACGCGTTTTCGCCAGTAAAAATTCGTTATTTCCTGCAGACAGCTCTTCCAGGCACTTCAGGTAGGCGCAGAGCGCGTCGGCCTGTTTGACCAGCGATTTTTCATCTTCCGTGTACTGATGCTCATCGATGAGCGGCTCAAAGATGTCGCGCAACTCGTCCGGCACCATGTCAATCAGCTTCTGCTGGGCAATCTTTTCGATGGCCTTGTATTCCTGCGCAATTTGCGAGTTGAAATATTTCACCGGCGTAGGCAGGTCGCCGGTCAGCACTTCTGACGCATCGTGGTACATCGCCAGCAGGGCAATGCGCTCTGGATTGACCTGACCGTTGAATTTGCGGTTTTTAATGGCGGCCAGCGCGTGAGCGACCATCGCAACCTGCAGACTGTGTTCTGAGACATTTTCCGTGCGGACATTGCGCATCAGCGGCCAGCGGTTGATGAGTTTCAGGCGAGAGAGGTGGGCGAAGAAATGACTCTGACTCATAGGTTACCTTTTGTCTTCACTGCGACAGGCGTTCATTGTGCGGGGAGGGGAGGGAAGATGCAAATCGGGCTACCGAAGTAGCCTGATTTTAAGATTACTGATGGTATCCGGAGAGGAAGCGCCCGAAGCGGCTGATGGCCATTTCGAGATCATCTTCGCGCGGCAGCGTCACGATGCGCACGTGATCCGGCCACGGCCAGTTAAACGCCGTACCCTGAACCAGCAGCACTTTTTCCTGCAGCAGGAAATCGAGCACCATTTTCTGGTCGTCGTGAATATTAAAGCGTTTCGCGTCAATTTTCGGGAACATATAGAGCGCGCCATTCGGCTTCACGCAGGAGACGCCCGGAATATCGTTGATCAGCTCCCACGCGCGGTTGCGCTGTTCATACAGGCGACCACCGGGAACGATGAACTCGCTAATGCTCTGATAGCCGCCGAGCGCCGTCTGGATCGCGTGCTGCGCCGGAACGTTGGCACATAAACGCATGGAGGCCAGCATCTCCAGCCCTTCAATATAGCCTTTGGCGTGCTTTTTCGGACCGTTCAGTACCATCCAGCCCTGGCGGAAACCGGCCACGCGGTAGGTTTTAGACAGGCCGTTAAAGGTGACGGTCAGCAGGTCCGGAGCCAGCGCAGCGATTGAGTGGTGCTGTGCCGCGTCGTACAGGATCTTGTCGTAGATTTCGTCGGCAAAGATGATCAGGTTGTGCTGGCGGGCGATCTCGACGATCTCCATCAGCAGCTCTTTTGAGTATACTGCGCCCGTTGGGTTGTTCGGGTTAATGATCACGATGCCGCGCGTGCGGGGCGTAATTTTCGCGCGAATATCATCGAGGTCCGGGAACCAGTCGGAGGACTCGTCGCACAGATAGTGCACGGCTTTACCGCTCGACAGTGATACGGCAGCCGTCCACAGCGGATAGTCCGGCGCGGGCACCAGCATTTCGTCCCCGCTGTTCAGCAGCGCCTGCATCGCCTGCACGATCAGTTCGGAAACGCCGTTGCCGATATAGATATCTTCAACGGTTACATCACGCATACCGCGTGCCTGGTAGTGCTGCATGATGGCTTTACGTGCGGAGTAAAGTCCTTTTGAATCGCAATAGCCTTGTGCAGTAGGAAGGTTGCGGATCACATCAACCAGAATTTCATCCGGCGCTTCAAAACCAAATGGCGCAGGGTTACCAATGTTGAGTTTCAGAACCTTGTTGCCTTCCTCTTCAAGGCGTTTTGCCTCTTTCAGAACCGGGCCGCGGATGTCATAACAGACGTTATCTAGCTTGCTGGATTTTTCGATAGGGGACATGAACCTTTAACCTTTTCGCTATTATTGCCACTCCCTGCCGTGGAAGTCAGCACGGAATAATGTACTCCCCCATCGCTTCGTTTTGAAGGGTGTGCAGTAGAAGATTTTGTGCCTGGAGCAAAATTTTGATAAATCTTTTTCGCTGTGCGTTAGCTTTTTTACTGTCTTAAAGTTGTGCGCATAGCACGATGATAGGTTAAACGTGCTATTCATTTGTCAAAATTCTGTATATTGTGCTGGGAAAAATAAGTGGTGAACCTGACAAGGGTAGCAATCACCCTGCGTGACTTTTCGTAAAACCTGAATGCTTGATACATGTTCCTGTAAAAGCATAATGTGGCTAAAAGTTACTCATGTGAAATTAATGTTAAGTGCCATTAATGAATGGTCTTAATCTAAATTAAAATTTATTTATTATTAACCTATAAAATGCAACTTTAGTTAATTTTAATAAAATTAGTTTAGAAGCTTAACATTCTTCTTTAATCCTCAATATTGCAATAAGACTTATAAATAAAGTGGATTTGGGTTAAGATGTCCTTCAGGAAAGCAGAGGACAGATGCAAGAATTTTGTATATCTGGCACTGGCTTTTCGAATTAATTGATTGTTATTGTTGGAGTTATCTCTGGCTGGAATGTGTCGCACATCTCCTGCTACGTTGACAGCGCTGCGATAAAGATGGCAGAAAAGGTGTTATACCTTTAATGTAATTTACATAAACCTGCGAACATCTAAATATCCTGAACGTTTAAGAGAATAAAAATAACGTCATGAAACGTGCTTTCTGACTGTTGATATAAAGCAGCACAATAACTATCTGTCAGGCAGTCTGCCGGGCCGGGATGCGAGGGAAAACCTTCAGAGGGAATTGCTTAACTGTTACACACAGCTTCAACCCGGGCAGCTCCGCACGAGCAACCTGAAAGTGAATAGATATGATAAATGCAAATCGTCCGATAATGAATCTCGACCTCGATCTGCTGAGAACGTTTGTTGCGGTCGCCGATCTCAACACTTTTGCAGCAGCTGCTGCCGCCGTTTGCCGAACTCAGTCCGCCGTTAGCCAGCAAATGCAGCGGCTGGAGCAGCTGGTCGGTAAAGAGCTTTTTGCACGTCACGGACGTAATAAGCTCTTAACGGAACACGGTATTCAGCTACTGGGTTATGCCAGGAAAATTCTTCGCTTTAATGATGAAGCATGTATGTCATTAATGTTTAGCAACCTTCAAGGAGTGCTAACGTTAGGCGCATCTGATGAGTCAGCGGATACTATATTGCCGTTTCTTCTCAATCGTATTAGTTCGGTTTATCCGAAGCTTGCGCTTGACGTTAGCGTAAAACGTAATGCCTTTATGGTTGAGATGTTAAATGAGCATAAAGTCGACCTGGTGGTGACGACGCATCGTCCCGGGCAGTTTGATTGCCTGACGCTGCGCACATCGCCTACGCACTGGTATTGTGCAGCCGAGTATGTGCTGCAAAAAGGGGAGCCGGTTCCGCTGGTATTACTGGATGACCCGAGCCCGTTCCGCGATATGGTGCTCACGGCGCTGAATGAGGCCAACATTCCGTGGCGTCTGGCGTATGTGGCTTCCACGCTGCCAGCGGTTCGTGCCGCCGTGAAGGCCGGTCTGGGCGTATCGGCCCGTCCGGTAGAGATGATGAGCCCCGATCTGCGCGTCCTGGGGAAATCCGATGGTCTTCCTGCGCTGCCGGATACGGAGTATCTGCTCTGCCACAATTCGTCCAGCCATAACGAGTTGGCAAAAGTGGTGTTCGAGGCGATGGAAAATTACCATAACCCGTGGCAGTTCGAGCGCGTTACCTCCGAAGGGGGGGATGACTCCCTGATCGTCGAAGGGGATTTTGAGTGATCGATAGCTCAATATTCTGGTAACAAAATGTAAGTGTAAAAAACAGCCACTCGTGTGATTTTCACATGCAGTGGCTTTTTTTACGCAATAATACCCGCTTATGGCGCAAGGGTTTTCAGGATACTCTCTTATTTATCAATAAGCTGAATACTTTTGCTTAAAACTTGTCCGTTTTCCGTTCTAACTTCGCCCATATCCCTCTCATGTTAAAAAAACAGGAAATATGTTGCCGTTTTCCATGTTGAATTAACAAAAGCGTGTCGCAGATCAAGAAAATACTCCTATTTGGGGGGAGGAATCGTTGGCAAATCCTGTCAAAATAGGAGGGTTATTTTTTTTACTTCCGAAACGGACACGATTCAACAACATACATTTGACGGAAAGTCATGCACCCACCAGGGTTAAAGGGCACCAAATGTTAATGAGAATCGCTCGATGTAATTTAATGTGAAGAAACCTTTGTTAAAGTTGACAATAGGTTATAGAAAGGAGTAAAAAACCCCATCATTTTGCTGTCTACGTCTCATTTCTGACAGTTAGTGTAAGGTTATTTGTTCCTCCCCATGAATCGATGTGATGCCCATCTGCCAGCAAGAGCAGTGTCGTTGGTATCACTTTTGATGAGTAAGCAATGAGTATGTCAACATCCACAGAAGTCATCGCTCATCACTGGGCATTCGCAATCTTTCTTATTGTAGCCATTGGCCTGTGCTGCCTGATGTTAGTCGGCGGCTGGTTCCTGGGCGGTCGCGCCCGTGCAAGGCACAAAAACACACCTTTCGAATCAGGTATTGATTCAGTAGGTTCCGCTCGCTTACGCCTGTCTGCCAAGTTCTATCTGGTAGCCATGTTCTTCGTCATCTTCGACGTGGAAGCGCTTTACCTTTTCGCATGGTCAACGTCCATCCGCGAAAGTGGTTGGGTGGGCTTTGTCGAGGCCGCAATTTTCATTTTAGTGCTACTGGCCGGGCTGGTTTATCTGGTGCGTATTGGCGCGCTTGACTGGACGCCTGCGCGTTCACGTCGTGAACACATCAACCCGGAAAACAGTATCTCTAATCGTCAGCAGTAACAGCGAGGCAATAAGATGGATTATACGCTCACCCGCATAGATCCTAACGGTGAGAATGACCGTTACCCCCTGCAAAAACAGGAGATCGTAACCGACCCCCTGGAGCAAGAAGTCAATAAAAGCGTGTACATGGGCAAGCTCGAACATGCCATGCACGATATGGTCAACTGGGGTCGTAAGAACTCCATCTGGCCTTACAACTTTGGCCTTTCTTGCTGCTACGTTGAAATGGTGACGTCATTCACTGCGGTGCATGACGTTGCGCGTTTTGGGGCCGAGGTACTCCGTGCTTCCCCGCGTCAGGCTGACCTGATGGTGGTAGCTGGTACGTGCTTTACCAAGATGGCACCTGTTATTCAGCGTCTTTATGACCAGATGCTGGAGCCAAAATGGGTTATCTCCATGGGCGCATGTGCAAACTCTGGCGGTATGTACGACATTTATTCCGTCGTGCAGGGCGTAGATAAATTTATCCCAGTGGATGTGTACATCCCGGGTTGTCCGCCACGTCCGGAAGCCTACATGCAGGCGCTGATGCTGCTGCAGGAATCTATCGGTAAAGAACGTCGCCCACTGTCGTGGGTTGTTGGCGATCAGGGTGTGTATCGCGCGAACATGCAGTCTGAGCGCGAGCGTAAACGTGGTGAACGTATTGCCGTCACCAACCTGCGTACGCCTGACGAAATTTAATTTGCGCCTGTAGGCCTGGAGAACACCTTCGCATATCACTACTCAAATAGCGCGAAGCCAGGCTCAACAGTCACCACGGACCATTTGCAATGGTGAACAATATGACCGACTTAACCGCGCAAGAAGCCGCCTGGCAGACCCGGGATCATCTGGATGACCCAGTCATTGGCGAACTGCGCAACCGTTTTGGGCCGGATGCCTTTACTGTTCAGGCTACCCGCACCGGGGTACCCGTTGTTTGGGTGAAGCGTGAGCAATTGCTGGAAGTTGTCGATTTCCTCAAGAAATTGCCAAAACCGTACGTCATGCTGTTTGACTTACACGGCATGGATGAACGTCTGCGTACCCACCGCCAGGGTCTCCCTGCTGCGGATTTTTCCGTTTTCTACCACCTGATCTCAATAGACCGTAATACGGATATCATGCTCAAGGTGGCATTGTCTGAAAACGACATGCATCTGCCGACAATCACCAAACTTTTCCCGAACGCGAACTGGTATGAGCGTGAAACCTGGGAAATGTTCGGCATGACCTTCGACGGCCACCCGCATCTGACGCGCATCATGATGCCGCAGACCTGGACCGGCCACCCGCTGCGTAAAGACTACCCGGCACGTGCAACCGAATTCGATCCGTTTGAGCTGACCAAAGCCAAACAGGATCTGGAAATGGAAGCGCTGACCTTCAAACCGGAAGACTGGGGCATGAAGCGCGGTACCGACAACGAGGACTTCATGTTCCTCAACCTCGGTCCAAACCACCCGTCTGCGCACGGTGCATTCCGTATTATTCTTCAGCTTGATGGCGAAGAGATTGTCGACTGCGTTCCGGACATCGGCTACCACCACCGTGGTGCTGAGAAGATGGGCGAGCGTCAGTCCTGGCACAGCTACATTCCGTATACCGACCGTATCGAGTACCTCGGCGGCTGCGTCAACGAAATGCCATACGTGCTGGCCGTTGAGAAACTGGCGGGTATCGTTACGCCGGATCGCGTTAACGTGATTCGCGTTATGCTGTCAGAACTGTTCCGTATCAACAGCCACCTGCTGTACATCTCCACGTTCATTCAGGACGTCGGCGCGATGACCCCGGTCTTCTTCGCCTTTACCGACCGTCAGAAAATTTACGATCTGGTCGAAGCGATTACCGGCTTCCGTATGCACCCGGCCTGGTTCCGTATCGGCGGTGTGGCACACGATCTGCCGCGCGGCTGGGACCGTCTGCTGCGTGAGTTCCTCGACTGGATGCCAAAACGTCTGGCCTCTTACGAGAAAGCCGCGCTGCGTAACACCATCCTGAAAGGCCGTTCCCAGGGCGTTGCTGCCTACGGCGCGAAAGAAGCGCTGGAGTGGGGTACGACAGGTGCAGGTCTGCGTGCGACCGGTATTGATTTCGACGTGCGTAAAGCGCGCCCTTACTCTGGCTACGAGAACTTCGACTTTGAAGTCCCGGTGGGCGGCGGTGTTTCCGACTGCTATACCCGCGTGATGCTGAAAGTGGAAGAGCTGCGCCAGAGTCTGCGCATCCTTGAGCAGTGCCTCAACAACATGCCGGAAGGCCCGTTCAAGGCGGATCACCCGCTGACGACGCCGCCACCGAAAGAGCGCACGCTGCAACATATCGAAACCCTGATCACCCACTTCCTGCAGGTTTCATGGGGTCCGGTCATGCCGGCGCAAGAATCCTTCCAGATGATTGAAGCGACCAAGGGTATTAACAGTTACTACCTGACCAGTGACGGCAGCACCATGAGCTACCGTACCCGCGTACGTACGCCGAGCTTTGCGCACCTGCAGCAGATCCCGTCCGCCATCCGCGGCAGTCTGGTCTCCGACCTGATTGTGTATCTGGGTAGTATCGATTTTGTTATGTCAGATGTGGACCGCTAATTATGCACGAGAATCAACAACCACAAACCGAGGCTTTTGAGCTGAGTGAAGCAGAACGTGCCGCCATTGAGCACGAGATGCACCACTACGAAGACCCGCGTGCGGCGTCCATTGAAGCGCTGAAAATCGTACAGAAACAGCGTGGTTGGGTGCCGGATGGGGCGATCTATGAGATCGCGAAAGTGCTGGGTATTCCGGCAAGTGACGTAGAGGGCGTAGCCACGTTCTACAGCCAGATCTTCCGTCAGCCGGTAGGCCGCCATGTGATCCGGTACTGTGACAGCGTTGTCTGCCACATCACCGGTTATCAGGGCATTCAGGCTGCGATTGAGAAAAAGCTCAATATCAAGCCGGGCCAGACCACGTTCGATGGACGCTTTACCCTGCTGCCAACCTGCTGCCTGGGTAACTGCGACAAGGGGCCGACCATGATGATTGATGAGGACACTCACAGCCATCTGACGCCGGAAGCGATTCCTGACCTGCTGGAGCAGTACAAATGAAAACTGTAATTCGTACTGCTGAGACGCATCCGCTGACCTGGCGTCTGCGCGATGACAAACAGCCGGTATGGCTCGATGAATACCAGAGCAAAAACGGCTATGCCGGCGCGCGTAAAGCCCTTGGCGGCATGGCGCCGGACGACATCGTTAACGCGGTGAAAGACTCCGGCCTGAAAGGGCGCGGCGGTGCGGGCTTCTCCACCGGTCTGAAGTGGAGCCTGATGCCGAAAGACGAATCCATGAACATCCGTTACCTGCTGTGTAACGCCGATGAAATGGAGCCGGGCACCTATAAAGACCGCCTGCTGATGGAACAACTGCCGCACCTGCTGGTGGAAGGCATGCTGATCTCCGCGTTTGCGCTGAAAGCCTACCGTGGCTACATCTTCCTGCGCGGTGAGTACATCGAAGCGGCGGAAAACCTGCGTCGCGCGATTGCCGAAGCCACCGAAGCGGGCCTGCTGGGTAAAAACATTCTGGGTACCGGCTTTGACTTTGAACTGTTCGTGCACACCGGCGCAGGACGTTATATCTGCGGTGAAGAAACCGCGCTGATTAACTCCCTGGAAGGCCGCCGCGCGAACCCGCGTTCCAAGCCACCGTTCCCGGCAAGCTCCGGCGTATGGGGTAAACCGACCTGCGTAAACAACGTTGAAACCCTGTGTAACGTTCCGGCTATCCTCGCCAACGGCGTGGAGTGGTATCAGGGCATCTCCTCAAGCAAAGATGCTGGTACCAAGCTGATGGGCTTCTCTGGTCGCGTTAAAAATCCTGGCGTCTGGGAACTGCCGTTCGGTACCACCGCACGTGAAATTCTTGAGGACTACGCTGGCGGCATGCGCGATGGCCTGAAATTCAAAGCCTGGCAGCCGGGTGGGGCAGGGACAGACTTCCTGACCGAAGCCCACCTTGATCTGCCAATGGAATTCGAAAGCATTGGTAAAGCAGGCAGCCGTCTGGGTACGGCGCTGGCGATGGCCGTCGACCACGAGATCGGCATGGTCTCGCTGGTGCGTAATCTGGAAGAGTTCTTCGCCCGCGAGTCCTGCGGCTGGTGTACACCGTGCCGTGATGGTCTGCCGTGGAGCGTGAAGATCCTGCGTGCAATCGAACGTGGCGAAGGCCAGCCAGGGGATATCGAGACGCTTGAGCAGCTGTGTCGATTCTTAGGCCCGGGTAAAACCTTCTGTGCCCACGCACCGGGTGCCGTCGAACCTCTGCAGAGCGCGATCAAATATTTCCGCGACGAGTTCGAAGCAGGTATCAAGCAGCCGTTCAGTAATACCCATGCGATTAATGGGATTCAGCCGAACCTGCTTAAAGCGCGCTGGTAACGACAAGAATTTTGATTAACGCTCGGTTTCGACCGAGCCAACTGGAAGCATGCTAATGGCTACGATTCATGTAGACGGCAAAGAATACGAAGTCAACGGGGCGGACAACCTGCTGGAAGCTTGTCTGTCTCTTGGCCTCGATATTCCGTACTTTTGCTGGCATCCGGCGCTGGGCAGCGTCGGTGCTTGCCGCCAGTGTGCGGTGAAGCAATATCAAAACGCGGAAGACACGCGTGGTCGCCTGGTGATGTCCTGTATGACGCCAGCCACCGAAGGCACTTTTATTTCGATTGATGACGAAGAAGCCAAACAGTTCCGCGAAAGCGTTGTGGAATGGTTGATGACCAACCACCCGCACGACTGTCCGGTCTGTGAAGAGGGCGGTAACTGCCACCTTCAGGATATGACCGTGATGACCGGCCACAGCTTCCGTCGCTATCGCTTTACCAAGCGTACCCACCGTAACCAGGACCTGGGGCCGTTCATCTCTCACGAAATGAACCGCTGCATCGCCTGCTACCGCTGCGTGCGTTACTACAAAGACTACGCAGACGGTCAGGATCTGGGCGTATATGGCGCGCACGATAACGTCTACTTCGGTCGTCCGGAAGACGGTACGCTGGAAAGCGAATTCTCTGGTAACCTGGTAGAAATCTGCCCGACAGGCGTATTCACGGATAAAACTCACTCCGAGCGTTACAACCGTAAATGGGACATGCAGTTTGCGCCAAGCATCTGCCAGCAGTGTTCCCTCGGCTGTAACACCAGCCCGGGTGAGCGTTACGGCGAGCTGCGTCGTATCGAAAACCGTTACAACGGCACCGTTAACCACTACTTCCTGTGCGACCGCGGTCGTTTCGGCTATGGCTATGTGAACCTGAAAGACCGTCCGCGTCAGCCGGTTCAGCGCCGTGGCGACGACTTCATTACCCTGAACGCTGAGCAGGCGATGCAGGGCGCGGCAGATATTCTGCGTCAGTCGAAGAAAGTGATCGGTATCGGCTCCCCGCGCGCCAGCATCGAAAGCAACTTCGCGCTGCGCGAGCTGGTTGGAGCGGAAAACTTCTATACCGGTATCGCTCAGGGCGAGCAGGAACGTCTGCAGCTGGTACTGAAAGTGCTGCGTGAAGGCGGTATTCATACCCCTGCGCTGCGCGAAATCGAATCTTATGATGCGGTCCTGGTGCTGGGTGAAGACCTGACGCAGACGGGCGCACGCGCGGCTCTGGCGGTTCGTCAGGCGGTGAAGGGTAAAGCACGTGAAATGGCAGCGGCGCAGAAAGTGGCTGACTGGCAGATTGCGGCGATCCTGAACATCGGCCAGCGCGCGAAGCATCCTCTGTTTGTGACCAACGTCGATAACACCCGTCTGGACGATATCGCTGCGTGGACCTACTGCGCGCCGGTTGAAGATCAGGCTCGTCTTGGCTTTGCGATTGCCCACGCGCTGGATAGCAGCTCGCCGGCCGTTGAGCTGGATCGCGACCTGCAGAACAAGGTCGACGTGATTGTTCAGGCCCTGGCCGGTGCGAAGAAACCGCTGATTATTTCCGGTACCAACGCCGGTAGCGCAGAGATCATTCAGGCAGCAGCCAACGTGGCCAAAGCTCTGAAAGGCCGCGGTGCTGACGTCGGTGTGACCATGATTGCCCGTGCGGTGAACAGCATTGGTCTGGGCATGATTGGCGGCGGCTCGCTGGAAGCAGCGTTAAGCGAACTGGAGTCCGGTGCCGCTGACGCCGTTGTGGTGCTGGAAAACGATCTGCATCGCCACGCCTCTGCCGCTCGCGTTGACGCTGCGCTCTCCAAAGCGCCGCTGGTGATGGTGATTGACCATCAGCGCACCGCGATTATGGACAAAGCGCACCTGGTGCTCTCTGCGGCAAGCTTCGCAGAAAGCGACGGTACCGTTATCAACAACGAAGGCCGCGCGCAGCGTTTCTTCCAGGTTTACGACCCGGCGTACTACGACAGCAACACCGTGATGCTGGAAAGCTGGCGCTGGCTGCACTCCCTGCACAGCACCGTGCAGAGCCGTGAAGTGGACTGGACGCAGCTCGACCACGTTATCGACGCGGTAGTCGAAAAACTGCCTCAGCTGGCAGGCATTAAAGATGCCGCGCCTGAAGCAAGCTTCCGCATTCGCGGCCAGAAACTGGCGCGTGAACCGCACCGTTACAGTGGCCGTACTGCGATGCGTGCCAACATCAGCGTGCACGAACCGCGCCAGCCGCAGGATAAAGACACCATGTTCGCCTTCTCGATGGAAGGGAACAACCAGCCGTCTGCGCCGCGTTCGCAAATCCCTTTCGCATGGGCACCGGGCTGGAACTCCCCGCAGGCATGGAACAAGTTCCAGGCTGAAGTGGGCGGCTCCCTGCGCCACGGCGATCCGGGCGTGCGTCTGATTGAAGCCTCCGAAACCGGTCTGGACTTCTTCACCACCGTACCGGCGAGTTTCCAGGCGCAGGACGGTAGCTGGCGTATTGCCCCGTACTACCACCTGTTCGGTAGCGACGAGCTGTCCCAGCGTTCACCGGTCTTCCAGACCCGTATGCCGCAGCCGTACATCAAGCTTAACCCGGCTGACGCCGCGAAGCTTGGCGTTAACGCGGGTGCAAACATCGCCTTTAGCTATGACGGCCAGACCATCAGCCTGCCGCTGATTATTTCTGAAAGTCTGACAGCAGGGCAGGTAGGTCTGCCGATGGGTATGCCTGGCATCGCGCCGGTTCTGGCGGGTGCGCGTCTTGATAATCTGCAGGAGGCAAAAGCATGAGTTGGTTAACGCCGGATCTTATCGACATCCTGCTGAGCATTCTGAAAGCGATTGTTATCCTGCTGGTGGTGGTCACCTGCGGCGCGTTCATGAGCTTTGGTGAACGTCGTCTGCTCGGTCTGTTCCAGAACCGTTACGGACCGAACCGCGTGGGCTGGGGTGGTTCACTCCAGCTGGTCGCGGATATGATCAAGATGTTCTTTAAAGAGGACTGGATCCCGCGCTTCTCGGACCGCGTGATCTTTACTCTGGCACCGATGATCGCCTTCACCTCGCTGCTGCTGGCGTTTGCTATCGTTCCGGTCAGCCCGACCTGGGTGGTCGCTGACCTGAACATCGGCATTCTGTTCTTCCTGATGATGGCAGGCCTCGCGGTTTACGCGGTCCTGTTCGCAGGCTGGTCCAGTAACAACAAATACTCGCTGCTGGGGGCGATGCGTGCTTCCGCGCAGACCCTGAGTTACGAAGTGTTCCTGGGTCTTTCCCTGATGGGCGTGGTGGCGCAGGCCGGTTCATTCAACATGACCGACATCGTCAATAACCAGGCCGACATCTGGAACGTTATTCCGCAGTTCTTTGGGTTTATTACCTTTGCCATCGCGGGCGTTGCAGTGTGTCACCGTCACCCGTTTGACCAGCCAGAAGCCGAACAGGAACTGGCCGACGGTTACCACATCGAATATTCCGGTATGAAATTCGGTCTGTTCTTCGTGGGCGAGTACATCGGTATTGTCACCATTTCCGCGTTGATGGTAACGCTGTTCTTCGGTGGCTGGCATGGCCCGTTCTTACCGCCGTTCATCTGGTTCGCGCTGAAAACCGCGTTCTTCATGATGATGTTCATTTTGATTCGCGCAGCGTTACCGCGTCCGCGTTACGACCAGGTAATGTCCTTCGGCTGGAAAGTGTGCCTGCCGCTGACGCTCGTCAACTTGTTGGTAACGGCCGCTGTCATTCTCTGGCAGCAGCCATAAGGGGCTATAGACCATGACCTTAAAAGAATTACTGGTAGGCTTCGGTACCCAGGTACGCAGTATCTGGATGATCGGCCTGCACGCGTTTGCCAAACGCGAAACCCGGATGTACCCGGAAGAGCCGGTATATCTGCCGCCGCGCTACCGTGGCCGTATCGTGCTGACGCGCGACCCGGACGGTTCCGAGCGCTGCGTTGCCTGTAACCTGTGTGCGGTAGCGTGTCCGGTAGGCTGTATCTCTCTGCAGAAAGCAGAGACGGTAGACGGCCGCTGGTACCCTGAGTTCTTCCGCATCAACTTCTCACGCTGCATCTTCTGCGGTCTGTGTGAAGAAGCGTGCCCAACCACGGCGATTCAGCTGACTCCAGACTTCGAGCTGGGTGAGTACAAGCGTCAGGACCTGGTGTATGAGAAAGAGGATCTGCTGATTTCCGGTCCGGGCAAATACCCGGAATATAACTTCTACCGGATGGCGGGTATGGCAATCGACGGCAAAGATAAGGGCGAAGCAGAGAACGAAGCTAAGCCTATCGACGTCAAGAGCCTGTTACCGTAAGGAGAGGGCAATGGAATTCGCTTTTTATATCTGTGGCCTTATCGCCATCCTGGCTACGCTGCGAGTGATTACGCACACCAATCCGGTGCATGCGCTGCTGTACTTAATCATTTCGCTGCTGGCCATTTCCGGGGTGTTCTTCGCACTGGGCGCGCACTTCGCCGGTGCGCTGGAAATCATCGTCTACGCCGGGGCCATCATGGTGCTGTTCGTGTTCGTGGTGATGATGCTGAACCTGGGCGGCTCTGAAATTGAGCAGGAACGTCAGTGGTTAAAACCGCAGGTGTGGATTGGTCCGGCAATTTTGTCGGCCATCATGCTGGCGGTGATTGTTTACGCCATTCTGGGCGTCAACGATCAGGGCATCGACGGCACGCCGATCGGCGCTAAAGAGGTCGGTATTACCCTCTTTGGCCCATACGTTCTGGCGGTTGAACTGGCCTCAATGCTGCTGCTGGCAGGTCTGGTTGTTGCTTTCCATGTTGGCCGCGAAGAGCGTGCTGGTGAGGTGCTGAGCAACCGCACTGACGACCGCGCGAAAAGAAAAACGGAGGAGCGCGCATGATCCCCTTAACACATGGACTGATCCTCGCTGCGATTTTATTCGTTCTGGGTTTGACCGGTCTGGTTATCCGCCGCAATCTGCTGTTTATGCTGATCGGTCTGGAAATCATGATTAACGCCTCCGCGCTGGCCTTCGTGGTCGCCGGAAGCTACTGGGGCCAGACCGATGGTCAGGTGATGTACATTCTCGCCATCAGCCTCGCGGCTGCCGAAGCGAGTATTGGCCTGGCGCTGTTGCTGCAGCTCCATCGTCGCCGCCAGAATCTGAACATCGATTCAGTAAGTGAGTTGCGTGGATGAACATGCTTGCCTTAACCATTATTTTTCCGCTGATTGGCTTCGTGCTGCTGGCGTTTTCTCGCGGCCGCTGGTCTGAGAATCTGTCTGCGACCGTCGGCATGGGCTCTGTTGGCCTGGCCGCGCTGGTGACGGCGTATGCGGGTATCGACTTCTTTAACAACGGTCGTCAGCCTTTCAGCGTACCGCTGTGGACCTGGATGTCGGTCGGTGATTTCAACATCGGCTTCAACCTGGTGCTGGACGGCCTCTCGCTGACCATGCTCTCCGTGGTCACCGGCGTTGGCTTCCTGATCCACATGTTCGCCTCCTGGTATATGCGCGGTGAAGAGGGTTACTCCCGCTTCTTCGCCTACACCAACCTGTTTATCGCCAGCATGGTGGTTCTGGTGCTGGCCGATAACCTGCTGCTGATGTATCTGGGCTGGGAAGGCGTAGGTCTGTGTTCTTACCTGCTGATCGGTTTCTACTACACCGATCCGAAGAATGGCGCAGCGGCCATGAAGGCGTTCGTCGTGACCCGCGTGGGTGACGTCTTCCTCGCTTTCGCGCTGTTCATTCTTTACAACGAACTGGGCACGCTGAACTTCCGCGAAATGGTGGAACTGGCGCCGGCGCACTTCGCTGCAGGCAACAACATGCTGTGGTGGGCAACGCTGATGCTGCTTGGTGGCGCCGTGGGTAAATCCGCGCAGCTGCCGTTGCAGACATGGCTGGCCGACGCGATGGCGGGTCCAACCCCTGTCTCCGCGCTGATCCACGCCGCGACCATGGTAACCGCCGGTGTCTACCTGATTGCGCGTACCCATGGCCTGTTCCTGATGACCCCGGAAATTCTGCATCTGGTGGGTATCGTCGGTGCGGTCACGCTGGTGCTGGCAGGCTTTGCCGCGCTGGTGCAGACCGACATCAAACGCGTTCTCGCGTATTCCACCATGAGCCAGATCGGTTACATGTTCCTGGCGCTGGGCGTTCAGGCATGGGACGCAGCCATTTTCCACCTGATGACACACGCGTTCTTTAAAGCGCTGTTGTTCCTGTCATCTGGTTCCGTGATCCTGGCCTGCCACCACGAGCAGAACATCTTCAAGATGGGCGGACTGCGTAAGTCCATTCCACTGGTTTATGTCTGCTTCCTGGTAGGCGGCGCGGCGCTGGCGGCACTGCCGCTGATCACCGCGGGCTTCTTCAGTAAGGACGAAATCCTTGCGGGTGCCATGGCGAATGGTCATATCAATCTGATGGTTGCGGGTCTGGTCGGTGCGTTCATGACCTCCCTGTATACCTTCCGTATGATTTTCATCGTATTCCACGGTAAAGAACAAATTCACGCTCACGCAGGGAAGGGGATTACCCACCACCTGCCGCTGATTGTGCTGCTGGTACTGTCCACCTTCGTTGGCGCGATGATTGTGCCACCGCTGCAGGGCGTACTGCCAGACACCACCGAGCTTGAGCACGGTCGCGTTCTGACGCTTGAAATCACCTCCGGTGTGGTCGCTATCGCGGGCATCCTGATCGCTGCGTGGCTGTGGCTGGGCAAACGTAGGCTGGTGACTGCCGTTGCCAACAGTGCGCCGGGCCGTCTGCTGGGCACCTGGTGGTACAACGCGTGGGGCTTCGACTGGCTGTACGACATGATCTTCGTTAAGCCGTTCCTGGGCATTGCGTGGCTGCTGAAGCGCGACCCACTGAACAGCCTGATGAATATCCCGGCGATCCTTTCCCGCTTTGCAGGTAAAGGCCTGCTGTACAGCGAGAACGGTTACCTGCGCTGGTATGTGGCGTCCATGAGCATCGGTGCGGTTGTCGTGCTGGCGCTGCTGATGGTGTTGCGTTGATCGTTAAGTGAATTTTATTCGAATTCGTTGAAAATCAGGCCCCTGCTGGGGGCCTTAAAAAGGAATGTAAATCGCCATGTTACTACCCTGGCTAATATTAATTCCCTTCATCGGCGGCTTCCTGTGCTGGCAGACTGAACGCTTTGGCGTGAAGATGCCGCGCTGGATCGCGCTGATCACCATGGGATTGACGCTCGCGCTTGGCCTGCAACTGTGGTTGCAGGGCGGTTACTCACTGACCCAGTCTGCGGGCATTCCGCAGTGGCAGTCTGAGTTCATCCTGCCGTGGATCCCGCGTTTCGGCATTACGATCCACCTGGCGATTGACGGTCTGTCGCTACTGATGGTGGTGCTGACCGGTCTGCTCGGCGTTCTGGCGGTACTTTGCTCCTGGCGAGAAATCGAAAAATACCAGGGCTTCTTCCACCTGAACCTGATGTGGATCCTGGGCGGCGTGATCGGCGTGTTCCTTGCCATCGACATGTTCCTGTTCTTCTTCTTCTGGGAGATGATGCTGGTGCCGATGTACTTCCTGATCGCGCTGTGGGGCCACAAGGCGTCCGACGGTAAAACGCGTATCACGGCGGCAACCAAGTTCTTCATCTATACCCAGGCGAGTGGTCTGGTGATGCTGATTGCTATTCTGGCGCTGGTGTTTGTTCACCACAACGCGACCGGCACCTGGACCTTCAACTACGAAGATCTGCTGAAGACGCCAATGTCCCACGGCGTTGAATACCTGCTGATGCTGGGCTTCTTCATCGCGTTCGCGGTGAAAATGCCGGTCGTTCCGCTGCACGGCTGGTTGCCAGACGCGCACTCTCAGGCACCAACGGCGGGTTCCGTTGACCTGGCGGGCATCTTGCTGAAAACGGCCGCCTATGGTCTGCTGCGTTTCGCACTGCCGCTGTTCCCGAATGCCTCCGCAGAGTTCGCACCGATTGCCATGTGGCTGGGTGTGATCGGTATCTTCTACGGTGCCTGGATGGCCTTCACGCAGTACGACATCAAGCGTCTGATTGCCTACACCTCCGTTTCCCACATGGGCTTCGTGCTGATTGCTATCTACACCGGCAGCCAGCTGGCGTACCAGGGCGCGGTGATCCAGATGATTGCGCACGGTCTGTCCGCAGCCGGCCTCTTCATCCTGTGCGGTCAGCTGTACGAACGTCTGCATACACGCGACATGCGCATGATGGGCGGCCTGTGGAGCAAAATTAAATGGCTGCCAGCGCTGTCCATGTTCTTCGCGGTGGCTACCCTGGGGATGCCGGGTACCGGTAACTTCGTCGGCGAATTTATGATTCTGTTCGGCAGCTTCAAAGTGGTACCGGTGATTACCGTGATCTCCACCTTTGGTCTGGTGTTCGCTTCCGTGTACTCGCTGGCGATGCTGCACCGCGCCTACTTCGGTAAAGCGAAGAGCGAAATTGCTGCACAAGAACTGCCGGGGATGTCGCTGCGTGAGCTGTTCATCATCCTGCTGCTGGTCGTACTGCTGGTGCTGCTGGGCTTCTTCCCGCAGCCGATTCTGGATACCTCGCATAGCGCGATGGGCAACATCCAACAGTGGTTTGTTAATTCTGCTTCTACTACAAGGCCGTAATTCGCCATGACAATAACTCCACAACAACTGATCGCGCTGCTACCGCTGCTGATCGTCGGATTGACGGTGGTGGTTGTGATGCTCTCCATTGCGTGGCGACGCAATCACTTCCTGAATGCCACGCTGTCGGTCATCGGCCTGAACGCCGCGTTAGTCTCTCTCTGGTTTGTTGGCCAGGGTGGGGCGATGGACGTCACCCCGCTGATGCGCGTTGACGGTTACGCCATGCTGTATACCGGTCTGGTGCTGCTGGCGAGCCTGGCAACCTGTACCTTTGCGTACCCGTGGCTCGAAGGCTACAACGACAACAAAGAAGAGTTTTACCTGCTGGTTCTGATTGCCGCGCTGGGCGGCATTCTGCTGGCGAATGCGAACCACCTGGCCGCGCTGTTCCTCGGTATTGAGCTGATCTCTCTGCCGCTGTTCGGCCTGATTGGTTACGCCTTCCGTCAGAAGCGCTCCCTGGAAGCAAGCATCAAGTACACCATTCTGTCTGCTGCTGCGTCCTCGTTCCTGCTGTTTGGTATTGCGCTGCTGTACGCACAGTCCGGTAACCTCTCCTTTATGGCGCTCGGCAAGAGCCTCGGTGACGGCATGCTGCATGAGCCGCTGCTGCTGGCAGGTCTGGGCATGATGATTGTTGGCCTCGGCTTCAAACTCTCTCTGGTGCCGTTCCACCTGTGGACGCCAGACGTATACCAGGGCGCCCCGGCTCCGGTGTCGACCTTCCTGGCGACGGCGAGCAAGATCGCTATCTTCGGTGTGGTCATGCGTCTGTTCCTGTACGCGCCTGTGGGTGACAGCGAAGCGGTTCGCGTGGTGCTGGGCATTATCGCGTTCGTCTCCATCATCTTCGGTAACCTGATGGCGCTGAGCCAGACCAACATCAAGCGTCTGCTGGGCTACTCGTCTATCTCTCATCTGGGCTACCTGATGGTGGCGCTGATAGCGCTGCAGAGCGGCGAGATGTCGATGGAAACCGTAGGCGTGTATCTGGCCGGTTACCTGTTCAGCAGTCTCGGCGCCTTCGGCGTGGTGAGCCTGATGTCCAGCCCGTACCGTGGCCCGGATGCCGATTCACTGTTCTCCTACCGTGGTCTGTTCTGGCACCGTCCGATCCTGTCCGCGGTAATGACCGTGATGATGCTCTCTCTGGCAGGTATCCCGATGACGCTTGGCTTCATCGGTAAGTTCTACGTGCTGGCTGTGGGTGTGCAGGCGCACCTGTGGTGGCTGACCGCGGGCGTGGTTATCGGCTCCGCGATTGGTCTCTACTACTACCTGCGCGTGGCCGTGAGCCTGTACCTGAGCGCGCCTCAGCAGCTCAACCGTGATGCCCCAACCAACTGGCAGTACAGCGCCGGTGGTATCGTCGTGCTTATCTCCGCACTGCTGGTGCTGATCTTCGGTATCTATCCGCAGCCGCTGATTGATATCGTGCAGCGAGCGATGCCGCTGATGTAAAAACAAAAAACCCGCCTCGGCGGGTTTTTTTATGGTTTTCTCCCTCTCCCAGTAGGAGAGGGCCGGGGTGAGGGCACCAGCCCGCACCATGCTTAAGCCAGCTGCTTGCGGCTAATCAACGGCCCGTCAATCTTCTTCATCGAGCGGTCCAGCACTTCCTCAATCACCGACGACAGCTCGTTCAGCTCAAACTTCGCGACGTACCCGTCGGCCTTCACCTTGCGAATATGGTCTTCGTTGGCGTTGCCGGAAAGGGAAGAGTGGATCACTACCGGAATGTCCTTCAATACCGGGTCGGTTTTGATTTTGCGCGTGAGCGTAAAACCGTCCATCTCAGGCATTTCGAGGTCGGTCAGCACCAGAGCGATCTTATCGGTGATGGGAACTCCTTCAGCCTGCGCCTGTGCGGCCAGCACGCCAATTTTCTCCCACGCGTCTTTGCCGGTGATATGCAGCTGCGCGGGGATCTCCATCGCCTGTAGACCTTTCTCCAGCATCGAGCGCGCCACCTTGGAATCTTCTGCAACGATAGCGACAGCGCCTGGCTTGATATGGAATTTGGTGGTCTTTAGATTCGTGGCGTGCAGATCGTGATTGGCCGGGGTGATGTCATACAGGATCTGCTCAACGTCCAGCACCATCGCCAGATCGTTGGTATCGGTCTTCTCGTCAAGACACGCAATGCTGGTGATGTAGCGACCGCTGACGGCGGTTTCCGCCGCATGCACCTGCTTCCAGTCCAGACGCATGATGTTCTCAACCGATTCCACGGCAAACGCCTGCACGCTGCGCGCATATTCGGTGATCAGCAGGATGTTCAGCCCGGTAGTGGGCTTACAGCCCGCCACGGCGGCCAGGTCAATCACCGGGATCACCTGATCGCGAATATTCACCATTCCCATCAGCGGCGATTTCATCCCGGCGGGTTTCGTGAACTCCGGCATCGGCACAATTTCACGCAGCTTAAAGACGTTAATGCCAAACAGCTCAGATTTATTTTCGTTCAGAGAGGTGCCAAGACGGAACAGCAACAGTTCAAAACGGTTCGACAGGGTCAGATTCGCCCTGTCATCAATATCTTTCTGGAAATTATCCATTCTACCCTCGAGAGAAATGCTGACCTTTTAATCGTTATCGGCATCCTGAAGGAAAAATGAAGGACTAAACGCTAACCTGAGCGAAATCTTCGGCCAGCTCACATTCCGGGAACAGCGCGCGGCACTCTGCCAGCAGCTTTTCGCAGCCCCGCGCGTCGTAGCGCGAGCTGACATGAGTGACGATGAGCCGCCCGACGCCCGCGTCACGGGCAAGCTGTGCCGCCTGTCGCGTGGAGCTATGGCCCCGGCCGTTGGCCTTCTCTTCCATCGCCGTTTCAAGCGTCGCTTCATGCACCATCACGTCCACGCCCTGAGCCAGCGTGAGCGCTGCCGGGCATGGGGCCGTATCGCCAAAAATCGCCAGCTTTTTGCCGGGCTGCGGTGCGGCGAGATAATCCTGGCCGTTAATGACGCGTCCGTCCTCCAGCGTGACGGTCTCTCCGTGCTTAAGACGCTGGAACAGCGGCCCGGGTTTTACGCCGTCGGCCATCAGCGCGGCGGCATCCAGCGCGCCGGGTTTATCACGCGCATCAATACGGTAGCCATAGCACTCCACAGGATGATTGAGCGGTTGAGCAGTAACCCGATAATCCTCGTCATCGAATACCAGCCCTTCGGCAATCTCAACGACCTCCAGCGGATAATCGGTCCATGACCCGCTCAGGCGTAGCGTAGTTTCAACAAATTCACGAATACCCGCTGGCCCGTAAATCGTCAGCGGGTTGGCGTTACCGGCCATCGAGCGGCTGCACAGAAGGCCGGGAAGGCCAAACAGGTGGTCGCCATGCAGATGGGTGATAAAAATTTTATCCAGCTTGCCGGGGTGGTAAGCGGTGTGTAACAGCTGATGCTGCGTCCCTTCACCACAGTCAAACAGCCACAGCCCGCCGCGGGTGGGATGCTTAAGATCCAGCAGGATCGCCGTCACGTTTCGTGAGCGGGTTGGCACGCCAGCGGACGTACCCAGAAAAATCAGTTCCATAACGCAATCAGACCTTTGCCGAACGGGGAGGGGTTTAGTATAACGTGATGAACCCCAGGAAGGAGACTGACATGATCCAGTGGCAAGATTTACATCATAGCGAACTCACCGTTCATTCACTTTATGCCCTGCTGAAGCTGCGCTGTGAAGTGTTTGTTGTAGAACAGACCTGCCCGTATCAGGACATCGACGGCGATGACCTCGTTGGTGAGAACCGCCATATCCTCGGCTGGCGGGATAACGAGCTGGTGGCGTATGCGAGGATTCTGAAAAGCGAAGACGATTTTGAGCCTGTCGTCATTGGCCGCGTCATCATCAGCGGCAAGGCGCGCGGTGAAAAGCTGGGCTATCAGCTGATGGAAAAAACGCTGGAGGCGTGCCGGAAACAGTGGCCGGACAAGGCGTTATACCTGGGCGCGCAGGCGCACCTGCAGTCCTTCTACGGCCATTTTGGTTTTACGCCGGTAACGGAGGTATACGATGAAGATGGTATTCCGCATATCGGCATGGCGCGGGAAACGAAGCAGGCGTAATGGCGAGTCGTTGGCTATAGTTAGCGGACTGGTGTACTAACATGGAGAAAAATATGTCATTTCAATCCTGGGATACCCGTATCGACGACGACCTGGCCTTGCTGAGCGAAACGCTGGAAGAGGTGTTACGTTCCTCTGGCGACCCTGCCGATCAGAAATATATTGAGCTAAAAGCCCGCGCCGAGCAGGCGCTGCATGAAGTGAAAAACCGCGTCAGCCATGCGTCTGATACCTACTACTACCGTGCCAAAAAAGCGGTGTATCGTGCCGATGATTACGTTCATGAAAAACCGTGGCAGGGTATTGGGGTGGGTGCTGCCGTGGGGCTGGTGCTGGGGCTGCTGTTAGCCCGTCGTTAAGCCGCTTAACCACTCCCTATACGTGGGTACTGCTATTTATGGCCAGTACCCCGTATAATATGACGTTTTAACAGGGAGAGGTTCGCGTGAATTCGATTTTCCTCGCGCTGGAGCAACTGCGTACCCAGCTTTCGCAAGCGTTACCCGCAGCACCCGGCATACGTCATTTCGACGTCTCTTTCCCGTTAAACGACGCCTTCGATCCCCTCGCCTGGCTGGGCGAGCAGCAGTGTTATCCGCAGTTTTACTGGCAGCAGCGTAACGGTGATGAAGAGCTGGCCGCGCTGGGGGCGGTCACCCAATTTTCCTCTCTGGCATTAGCCTCGCAGTTTTTGCGCGCGCAAAACGCGGCAGGTGATACCCGCATCTGCGGCCTGAACGCCTTTAATCCCGAACAGGGCAGCCTCTTTTTACCGCGACTGCTCTGGCGACGCACCGCCGGCACCGCTACGCTGCGTCTGCAGCTGTGGAGCAACCGCTCGCTTCAGGAGGATGCCCGCGTCGCGCAGGATTTTTTACAGCAGCTCCGTCCTGCGAGATCTATCCGTCCGCTCTCCGTGCAGGTTGAGCACGAAACCCATCAGCCGCAGCAGGCCGAATGGCTGAGACTGATCCGCAGGGCGACGGAGACCATCGCGCGCGGTGATTTTGAAAAAGTGGTGCTCGCCCGGGCAACCGATCTGCAGTTCACGCAGCGCGTTAACCCTGTCGCGCTGATGGCCGCCAGCCGCGCCCTCAATTTACATTGCTATCATTTCTGCATGGTATTCGACGCCAGCAACGCTTTTCTCGGCTCGACCCCCGAGCGTCTCTGGCGGCGGCGCGGCAAGCTGCTGCGCACGGAAGCGCTCGCGGGAACCGTCGCCAGCCATACCGATGATAGCCAGGCGCAGCGTCTCGGCGAGTGGCTGCTTAACGATGATAAAAACCAGCGCGAAAATATGCTGGTGGTGGAAGATATCTGCCAGCGTCTTCAGCACTCTACGCAGACGCTTGAGGTACTGCCCCCCCAGGTGGTACGCCTGCGTAAAGTGCAGCATTTGCGCCGCTGTATCTGGACCGAGCTGAAACAGGCCGACGACGAGCAGTGTCTGCTCATGTTGCAGCCGACCGCGGCCGTTGCCGGATTACCCCGACAGCCCGCGCGCGAGTTTATCCAGAAGGTTGAACCCTTTAACCGCGAGTGGTACGCCGGTTCGGCCGGGTATTTATCCCCCGAACAGAGTGAGTTCTGCGTGGCGCTGCGCTCCGCGCGCGTTCAGGAGGACTCCCTGCGGCTCTACGCCGGTGCCGGTATTGTCAGCGGATCTGACCCGGAGCAGGAGTGGCAGGAGATCGAAAACAAAGCCGCCGGATTGCGCTCTCTGCTCCTAAGGGATTAATACAGATTCGCGCAATCCCGATTCATATCAAAATTCCAATTTTTTCTATTATTTATACTGTGTCGCATTCTTGATACCGGACAATCTCATGTCAGTAAGTTCTTTTAACCGACGCTGGGCGGCGGTGATCCTTGAAGCCCTGACGCGCCATGGCGTCAGGCACGTGTGTATTGCACCGGGTTCTCGCTCAACGCCGCTGACGCTGGCGGCCGCTGAAAACCGGGCGTTGATTCACCACACCCACTTTGATGAACGCGGTCTCGGGCATCTTGCGCTGGGTCTGGCGAAAGTCAGCAAAGAACCTGTGGCGGTGATCGTCACCTCCGGTACCGCCGTGGCGAACCTCTATCCGGCCCTGATTGAAGCCGGGTTAACCGGTGAAAAGCTGATCTTACTGACGGCCGATCGTCCCCCTGAGCTTATCGACTGCGGTGCCAATCAGGCCATTCGCCAGCCGGGGCTCTTTTCTTCGCATCCTTCGCAGACGATTTCGTTACCGCGTCCCACCCAGGATATTCCGGCAAGCTGGCTGGTCTCCACCGTCGATCACGCCATGGAGACGTTGCGCAGCGGGGCGTTGCATATCAACTGCCCGTTTGCCGAGCCGCTGTACGGCGAGCTGGACGACACGGGTCTTGACTGGCAGCAGTCCCTCGGCGACTGGTGGCAGAGTGAAAAACCGTGGCTGCGCGAGCAGATGCATCTTGAGAGCGCGAAACAGCGCGACTGGTTCTTCTGGCGGCAGAAGCGCGGCGTGGTGATTGCCGGGCGCATGAGCGCCGCTGAAGGCAAACTGGTTGCCGAATGGGCGCAAACCCTTGGCTGGCCGCTGATTGGCGACGTGCTTTCGCAGACCGGTCAGCCGCTGCCGTGCGCCGATCTCTGGCTGGGTAACGCGAAAGCGGTCACCGAGCTTGCGCAGGCGCAGATTGTGGTCCAGCTTGGATCGAGTTTAACCGGCAAACGGTTACTGCAGTGGCAGGCCACCTGCACGCCGGAAGAGTACTGGCTGGTGGATTCGCTGGAAGGACGGCTTGACCCGGCGCACCACCGCGGCCGTCGTCTGGTCAGCAGCATCGACGCCTGGCTGGCGCTTCATCCGGCTGAAAAACGCAAGCCCTGGGCGGTGGCTATACCGGACCTTTCGCGCCAGGCGTGGGAACTGACCAAAGCGCATTGTAAAGCGTTTAGCGAAGCCGGGCTGGCGCACCGCATTCGTCAGTACCTGCCTGAACAGGGGCAGCTGTTTGTCGGCAACAGCCTGGTCGTGCGGCTGATTGACGCTTTCTCGAAGCTGCCCGCGGGTTACCCGGTGTACAGCAACCGCGGCGCCAGCGGAATCGACGGGCTGATCTCGACGGCGGCGGGCGTGCAGCGCGCCAGCGCGAAATCGACGCTGGCGATCGTGGGCGATCTCTCCGCGCTCTACGATCTCAACGCGCTGGCGCTGCTGCGTCAGGCGTCAGCCCCGTTTGTGCTGATTGTGGTCAACAACAACGGCGGGCAGATTTTCTCCCTGTTGCCAACGCCCCAGAGCGAGCGCGAGCGCTTCTATCTGATGCCGCAGAACGTGCAGTTCGAACACGCCGCGGCGATGTTTAGCCTGAAATACCATCGCCCGGAAAGCTGGGAACAGCTGGAGGCGGCGTTAAGCAGCGCCTGGAAACAGCCGGGCGCGACGCTGATTGAGCTGGTGGTGAACGAGGCTGACGGTGCGCAGGCCCTGCAAAGCCTGCTGGCGCAGGTGAGCCAGCAGTGAACCTCTCGGGCGTGCAGCAGGCCGGTAAGACAGGCTATCCCTGGCTGGTCTTTTTGCACGGTTTTTCTGGAGATTGCCGCGAGTGGCAGAGGGTCGGTGAAGGGCTCGACGATTATCCCCGGCTCTATCTGGATCTGCCGGGTCACGGTGGTTCCTCGAATCTGGGCGTGGCGGGGTTTGACGAGATGAGCACGTTGCTCACCCGAACTCTTCTTAGTTACAACATACTTAAATTCTGGCTCATCGGGTACTCCCTCGGCGGCCGCATTGCGATGTCCCATGCCTGCCAGCAGCCGAAGGGGCTGCTCGGGGTGATTGTTGAAGGTGGGCATCCGGGCCTGCAGGATGCCGAGGCGCGAAGTGCGCGGCTGGCGTCCGACCGCCGCTGGGCAACGCGTTTTCGCACCGAACCGCTGGAGAAGGTGTTCGCTGACTGGTACCAACAGCCCGTTTTCGCCTCCCTCACGAACGCCCAGCGCGAGGCGCTGATTACCCTGCGCAGCCAGAACAACGGCGCGACGCTGGCGATGATGCTCGAGGCGACCTCGCTGGCCGTGCAGCCCGATTTGCGTGCCGCGCTTAGCGCACGCGATTTCTCTTTTGACTATCTCTATGGCGAACGGGATGAGAAGTTCGCGGCCCTTGCCGCGGAAGTGAACGCCGTTCGCCATGCCATTCCCAACGCCGGACACAATGCCCACCGGGAAAACCCCGATGCGGTTATCGCGCGTCTGGCTCAGATAATGCGTTATCGAATAAAGGACACTCTATGATCTACCCTGATGAAAACATGCTTTACGCCCCGGTTGAATGGCAGGACTGCTCCGAAGGCTACACCGACATTCGTTACCACAAATCCACCGACGGCATTGCCAAAATCACCATCAACCGCCCGCAGGTGCGTAACGCCTTCCGTCCGTTGACCGTGAAAGAGATGATTCAGGCCCTGGCGGATGCGCGCTATGACGACAACATCGGCGTGATTGTCCTGACCGGCGAAGGCGATAAAGCGTTCTGCTCCGGCGGCGATCAGAAAGTGCGCGGCGACTACGGCGGATACCAGGACGATGCGGGTACCCACCACCTGAACGTCCTCGATTTCCAGCGCCAGATCCGCACCTGTCCAAAACCGGTGGTGGCGATGGTGGCGGGCTACTCCATCGGCGGTGGTCACGTGCTGCACATGATGTGCGATCTGACCATTGCCGCCGAGAACGCCATCTTCGGCCAGACCGGCCCGAAAGTGGGCTCCTTCGACGGCGGCTGGGGTGCCTCCTATATGGCGCGCATCGTCGGGCAGAAAAAAGCCCGCGAAATTTGGTTCCTTTGCCGTCAGTACAACGCCCAGGAAGCGCTGGATATGGGCCTGGTGAATACCGTGGTGCCGCTTGCCGATCTCGAAAAAGAGACCGTGCGCTGGTGCCGTGAAATGCTGCAAAACAGCCCAATGGCGCTGCGCTGCCTGAAAGCGGCACTCAATGCCGACTGTGACGGTCAGGCGGGTCTGCAGGAGCTGGCGGGTAACGCCACCATGCTGTTCTACATGACCGAAGAGGGTCAGGAAGGGCGCAACGCGTTTAACGAAAAACGCCAGCCGGACTTCAGCAAATACAAACGGAATCCGTAATGCGTCGCGCGCAGGTTTACCGCTGGCAGATACCGATGGACGCGGGCGTGGTGCTGCGTGAACGGCGGTTAAAAACCCGTGATGGCTTCTTCGTGCATCTGCAGCAGGACGAGCGGGAAGGCTGGGGCGAGATTTCACCGCTGCCGGGCTTTAGCCTGGAGTCGCTGGATGACGCGCAGTCAGCATTGCTGGCGTGGGCAGACGCGTGGCGTGAGGGCGCGGCTCCGGCGCTGCCGGACGTGCCTTCCGCGGCTTTTGGTATCAGCTGCGCGCTGGCGGAGCTGGACGACAGCCTGCCGGAAGAGGCTAACTACCGCGCGGCACCGCTCTGTACGGGCGATCCTGACGAGCTGTTCGCGCTGCTCTCCGCCATGCCGGGCGAGAAAGTGGCGAAAATTAAAGTCGGTCTCTACGAAGCGGTGCGCGACGGCATGGTCGCTAACCTGCTGCTGGAGGCGATCCCCGACCTTCATCTGCGTCTGGATGCTAACCGCGCCTGGACGCCGCTTAAGGCGCAGCAGTTTGCAAAGTACGTCAACCCGGCGTACCGCAGCCGCATTGCTTTCCTGGAAGAGCCATGCAAAACCCGCGATGACTCGCGCGCGTTTGCCCGCGAAACGGGGATTGCCATCGCCTGGGATGAAAGCCTGCGTGAGGACGATTTTGAATTTATCGCCGAGCCCGGCGTCAGCGCGGTGGTGATTAAGCCGACGCTGACCGGCAGCCTGGCGAAGGTGCGCGAGCAGGTCGCGGCGGCGCACGCCTCGGGGCTGACGGCGGTCATCAGCTCGTCGATTGAGTCCAGCCTTGGGCTGACCCAGCTGGCGCGCATTGCCGCCTGGCTAACGCCGGATACGATCCCCGGCCTCGACACGCTGAACCTGATGCAGGCCCAGCTTATCCGCACGTGGCCGGACAGCGCGCTGCCGTGCCTCGACGTCACGGCGCTGGAGCCGTTGTTATGAGTTTTACCGACTGGCCGTGGCGGCACTGGCGCGCGCAGTTTGCTGATAAACCGGCCCTGAGGCTGAACGACGAGGTGCTCAGCTGGCAACAGCTGTGCGTGCGCATCGACCGCCTTGCGGCAGGCTTTCACCGGCAGGGCGTGGAGGAGGGCAACGGCGTTCTGCTGCTGGCCCATAACCACCCGCAAACCCTGCTTGCGTGGCTGGCCCTGCTCCAGTGCGGGGCGCGTATTCTTCCCGTTAATCCGCAGCTGCCTCGCCCGCTGCTGGACGTGTTGCTCCCGCAGATGACGCTGCGCTTTGCGCTGGTGCTGGACGGTACCTTTGACGGTATTCCTGGTCTGAGCATGCGCGAGCATGCGGGGGAATATCGCGTTGCGTGGCAGCCGGCGCGGCTGGCGTCGATGACGCTAACCTCCGGCTCCACCGGGCTGCCGAAAGCGGCGGTGCATACCTGCGACGCCCATCTCGCCAGCGCGCGCGGCGTGCTGGCGCTGATGCCCTACGGCGAAGACGACGACTGGCTGCTTTCGCTGCCGCTGTTTCACGTTTCCGGTCAGGGGATTTTATGGCGCTGGCTGCAGGCCGGCGCGCGGTTAACCGTGCGCGAGAAACAGCCGCTGGCGCAGGCTTTGCGCGACTGTACCCACGCCTCGCTGGTGCCGACCCAGCTCTGGCGTCTGCTTAATACCCGTCAGCCTGTCACACTGAAAGCGGTGCTGCTGGGCGGTGCCGCCATCCCTGTGGAGTTGACGCAGCAGGCGCGCGAGCAGGGAATTCGCACCTTCTGCGGCTACGGCCTGACCGAGTTTGCCTCTACCGTCTGCGCAAAAGCGGCGGACGGCGAGCCGGACGTAGGCTATGCGCTGCCGGGCAGAGAGGTGCAGGTAGTTAACGGTGAGGTCTGGATCCGGGCAGAGAGTATGGCCTCAGGCTACTGGCGGGACGGCGAATTGGTTCCGCTGACCAACGCGCAGGGATGGTTCGCCACCCGCGATCGCGGTGAATGGCATGACGGCCGCCTGACGATCCTCGGCCGCATGGACAACCTCTTTTTTAGCGGCGGAGAAGGGATCCAGCCGGAGAGCCTTGAGCGTGTTATCGCCCGCCATCCGCAGATTAACCAGGTGTTTATCGTCCCGCTGGACGACGCCGAGTTTGGACAGCGTCCGGTGGCGGTGGTGGAGTGCGAGCCGGGAACGGATATCAGCTGTTTACCTGACTGGGTCAGGGATAAGGTGGCGCGTTTTGAGCAACCCGTCCGCTGGCTGCTGTTGCCGACCGAACTCAAAAATGGCGGGATTAAAGTCTCGCGCCGCGCGTTGCAGCAGTGGGTGAACGCCTCGCTGAAGGGATAATAGCCGTTTCAAATAATTACAATCTACTGACCTGCCGCACGCAGAGTGCTTGATCCCCGGGAGACTCCGGTTAAAATCTCGCGGTTTTGGGACTTCTTTATAATAATTGTGCGGGATCACGACAATGAAAAAAGTGGCATTAGTGGGCTTCGGCCTGATGGTTGTATCTGCGGCGGCTAACGCCATCAGCATTAACGGCTCGGCGGGTCAGGATTATACCCACCTGGGCTTTGGCATGGGTACCGAGACTTCCGGTCTGGCGATGACCGGCGGCTGGACGCATAACGATGACGACGGCGACGCGGCGAGCCTCGGCCTGGGTCTGAACGTTCCTCTTGGCCCGTTCCTGGCCACCGTCGGCGGTAAAGGTATCTATACCAACCCAAATGACGGTGACGAAGGGTACGCGGCGGCAGTGGGCGGCGGCCTGCAGTGGAAAATTGGCGACAGCTTCGGCCTGTTTGGTGAGTACTACTATTCGCCGGACTCCCTCTCAAGCGGTATCGAAAGCTATGAAGAGGCCAACGCCGGTGCGCGCTGGACCATCATGCGTCCGATTACCATCGAAGCGGGCTATCGCTATCTGAACCTGGCCGGCAAAGACGGCAACCGCGACAACGCGCTGGCCGACGGCCCGTACGTGGGCGTCAGCGCAGGCTTCTAATCACTCCGGCGCGGCGTTCTGTCGCGCCAGTTTCTCTCTTCTCCACCCCGCGTTTGCGCTATAGTGTTTTGACCAAATAAGCGGGAGAACATAATGATTAACGTGGAGATGTTATCCACCGGCGACGAAGTGCTGCATGGACAAATTATTGATACCAATGCTGCCTGGCTTGCCGATCTTTTCTTTGAGCAAGGATTACCGTTAACGCGCCGCAATACGGTGGGCGACAATCTTGAGTCGCTGGTCGCTATTCTGCGCGAGCGCAGCGAACAGTGCGACGTGCTGATTGTGAATGGCGGACTCGGCCCCACCGGTGACGATCTCAGCGCGCTGGCCGCCGCGACCGCAAAAGGCGAAGGGCTGGTGCTGCACGAGGCGTGGCTTTCGCAGATGGAGCGCTTTTTCTCCGAACGTGGCCGCGTCATGGCCCCCAGCAACCGCAAACAGGCTGAAATTCCCGCCAGCGCCGAGCTGGTCGATAACCCGGTGGGTACCGCGTGCGGGTTTGCCATGCAGCTGAACCGCTGCCTGATGTTCTTTACGCCGGGCGTGCCCTCAGAATTTAAAGTGATGGTCGAGCAGCAAATCCTGCCGCGCCTTCGCGATCGTTTTACCCTACCTGAACCGCCGCTGTGCCTGCGTCTGACCACCTTTGGCCGCTCGGAAAGCGATCTGGCCCAGAGCCTTGACCCTCTCCCGCTGCCGCCGGGCGTCTCCATGGGCTACCGCTCCTCCATGCCGATCATTGAACTCAAGCTGACAGGTCCGGCCGAACAGAAAGAGGCGATGCTGGCCCTGTGGCCCGAGGTGCAGCGCGTGGCGGGCGAAAGCCTGATCTTTGAAGGGACGGAAGGGCTGCCCGCGCAGATTGCGACGCATCTGCAGTCGCGTCAGCTGAGCGTGACCTTAAGCGAACAGTTCACCGGTGGCCTGCTGGCGCTGCAGCTGTCGCGCGTCAACGCGCCGCTGCTGGCCAGCGAAGTGGTGCCGTTCCAGCAGGAGACCCTGGCGCAAACCGCCCGCTGGGCTTCCGAGAGAAGGGTGAAGCATTTTGCCGGTCTGGCGCTGTTCGTCGGGGGGCTGGACGAGGAACACCTTAACTTCGCGCTGGCGACGCCGGAAGGCACCTGGGCCCTGCGGGTAAAAATGAGCATCACCCGCCACAGCCTGGCGGTGCGTCAGGAGGTTTGCGCCATGATGGCGCTGAACATGCTGCGCCGCTGGCTGAATGGCAAAGAGGTTGCCAGCGAGCACGGCTGGATTAACGTTGTCGAGTCGCTGTTCATTGAGTAAAACCTGTGCCGGGGCGTTTCGCCCCGGCACTGTTTAGCCCAGCGCCTTCGCCAGCAGGGAGATTGGATGCTCGCAGCGCTTGCTGGTGGACATCTCAATCTGCCACTTGCAGGTTTCGCAGTCCGTCACCACGATATCCGCGCCGCTCTCCTCAATCTGACGGAACAGCGGGGCGCCGATCGCCTGCGACGTTTCATAGTTTTCACGCTTAAAGCCGTAGGTTCCCGCAATCCCGCAGCAGCGCGAGTCCAGCACCGTCAGCTCCAGCCCCGGGATTAACCGCAGCAGCTCCAGCGTATAGAGCGACCAGCCCATCTTCTCCATATGACACGGCGTGTGGTACACCACTTTCAGCGGCAATTTCCCCAGCGGCAACGTCTGCCCGCTGTCCAGCTTGCGCCACAGGAAGCGTGTTGCCAGCTCGATGTGCTCTCGCAGGCCGGTGTTATCTACGTCCAGCAGATGCGGATACTCATCGCGCAGGGTGAAGGTACAGGTGGACGAGGTCGCCAGCACCGGTATGCCTTTGTCGACGATGGCTTCACGCAGGGAGGTGACATTGCTTCGAGCCTGACTGCGCGCTTTATCGGTAAACCCGTTAGCAATCAGCGGCACGCCGCAGCACTTCTCTTTGTTCAGTAGCTGAACGCCCGTTCCCATGGCGTTCAGCACCTTCAGCAGGTCTTTACCCAACTGCGGGTGGTTGTAGTTCACATAGCAGCCGTGGAAGAAGGCCACCTGATCGGCGTACTGCGCCTGCTCCGCCGCAACGGATTTGTACCAGCGGCGGAAGGTACCGTGAGAATATTTCGGCAGGCTGCGGTGATGGTCTATCTTCAGCGTGGCATCCAGCAGCTGGCGCACCGGTTTGAGAGAGGTCGCGGCATTCACCAGCGGGGCAAACGGCGTCGAGACGCTGCCCATCAGATCGGTGTGGCTCAGAATAGCGTCACGCAGCGTCGGCTTTTGCGTGCTGTAGCGCGCCCGGGCGCGCTGGATGATATCGCCGATTTTCACATCCGACGGGCAGGCGACTTCGCAGCGTTTGCAGTTAATGCAGTATTTCAGCGCCTCGTCGTACAGCTTGCCGTCCTTCAGACGCAGACGCTCGCCGTCCGGTCCGGCCTGCTTTGGCCCGGGATAGCGTGGGTTCACGCCGCTCACCGGGCAGACGGTGGTACACAGCGTGCATTTAATGCAGCTTTCAAAACGGGTGTCGTTCATTGTTCAGCCTCCGTGCGCTGGCTAATCTGCTCTGCCACATACAGCGCCGTGACGGCGCAGACTCCGCCACCGCATCCCTGGGCAATGGGATCGTACCCGCCCAGCAGCGAGCCGATGGCAAAGAGATGACTGGCGGGCTTCCCGGAAAGTTGCGGATGCAGCTGGCTATCGACAATCACGCCGAACTGCTGCCAGGGCTGCGGCGAGAAGAAATCGCTCTGATACCAGTCCGCGCGGGAGGCTCGCTGACGAACATCCAGCCCCATGATGGCTTCCCGGATGCCCTCCCGGCTGCTCAGCAGCCCGTTGCTGAAGAAGCTGCCGCTTGCCAGCACCGTATAGCGGGCACGAAGCGGAATATCGTCGTGGTTGCGCGTCCAGATTTCGCTCACCGCGCCGTCGGTCAGGGTGATTTTTTTCACCTCATCGCCCGCCATCCACACGCCGCCCTGCGCGACAAACTGGCGCTGGAGCTGGGTATGCAGGCGAATGCCGGGTACGGAAGGGGGAAGGGTTGGCAGCAGGCCGAGCGTGCAGGGCAGACGATCCGAGAGCCAGCGCCAGAGCCGGTTGTCGCGTAAACCGAAGCAGGCGGGCATCAGCAGGGCATCACAGCTATCGCTGAGCGGTCTGAGCGCGTCATACAGCAGCGGCCATTTGTCCTCGTTATCCAGAAAACGGGCGATATTCACCGCGCGAAACTCGCTCGGGTTGTCGCGCAGGACATCAAGCTCAGGCAGCTCTATCTCTGCCGTTTCGGCATTGACGCCCTGGCGACAGAGCGACGCGGCCGCGAGATGGGGCTGAAAATCCAGAAAGCCGCTAATGCCCACGACCCGGACGCGTGCGGCATTGAAGGGAGCAACGGGCACTTCTTCCGGGCTGAGCCAAGCAGAGCGCAGGGTGCCGAGCGGCGTGACGCGCTGGTGATTGAGCCGGGCGCTTCCCTTCAGACGCGCGCCGCAGTCCGCCAGCAGCGCTTCGGTTTCCAGCGCAAAGCGGTCAATATGCTGGGCGCCAATCAGGTGATACGGGTGCTCCGGCGGCAGCTTATCGCGGTACGCATCGTCCACCAGATCCAGCGAGCCCGACGAGAAGTGCAGGGCGCTCTGGCCCCGGGTGATAATGGCGCAGCGAAGACCCTGCTTCGAGAGCTTGATGCCGCAGAGCAGGCCTGCCAGCCCGCCGCCGACGATTACGGTATCAAATTTCATCGCGTTGCTCCTTCTCAAGACCGCAAAGCCCCTGGTAGACCCAGCGGGTAAATTCGCTTTCGCGCAGGGCATCGCCCCAGGCGACAGGCTGAATGCCTTTCCAGCGCTCGTTTAAAAACGCGCTGAGCTGATCGAGCGACTGGGTGGCGGTGGTGGTATGAAAACGCTGCAGCAGCCCGGCGGCACGACAGGCGCACAGCTCGCCCTGACAGGTACCCATTCCCACGCGGGTGCGGCGACGAAGATCGAGCAGGCTTGTGACCGTCAGGCTCTCCACCGCGTACTGCACCTCACCGGCGGTGACGGCTTCGCACTCGCATACCAGGCTGCGGCTCAGGCGTCCTTCACCGAGCCACTGCGGCGTTCTGTCGCCGTGGCGGTAAATCGCGGACCCGCGCAGCGGCGCGGGCAGGGAGATAATTTTTTGCAGCGTTTTTTCGGTGGACTGCCGCGAGCCGGGCAGCGGCTGGTCTGCCGTCACGCATGTTTCGATATTCCCCAGCTTGCGGCAGACGGCATCGGTCGCCCACTCGGCCATCAGGCGGTAGGTCATCAGCTTGCCGCCGGTGATGGTGATAAACCCGTCCATGCCGTCGCGCTCGGCGTGATCGAGCAGCACGATGCCCCGGCTGACGTTACGTCCGCTCGGGTCGTTGTCGCTGGCAATCAGCGGACGCACGCCCGCGTAGGCGCGCAGAATACGCGTCTGCGCCATCACCGGGGCCAGTTTTTCCCCTTCGCGCAGCAGGACGTCGACCTCTTCGGCGGTCACGCGGTTGTAGTCAATCTCGCTGTAGTCGATGTGGGTTGAGGTGGTACCGATTAACGAAATGGTGTCGCCCGGCACCAGGATATCGGCATCGGACGGCTTGCGGCAGCGGTTAATCACGTGGTTATTGATGCGGTGGTCGAGGATCAGCAGCGAGCCTTTCGCCGGGAACATGCGCACCGACAGGTCCGCGTATTCCGCGATGCGCTGCCCCCAGATCCCCGCCGCGTTGACCACCACGGCGGCATACAGCTCGCTGTGTTCATTATATTGCGCATTAAAAAGCCGCACGCCGCAGATGCGGTGACCTTCGCGGATAAGGCCGGTCACTTCGTGCCCGGTCAGGATGCGCGCGCCATGCTCGCGGGCGTCCAGCATGTTGGCGGCGGTCAGGCGGAAGGGGTCGACGGTGCCGTCAGGCACTTTCACCGCGCCGATAAGCGCCGGGTTAACCGACGGTTCCAGCCGCCGCGCCAGCGCCGGGTCCATTGCCTCAGCCTGAATGCCCGCCGCAGTGCAGGCGGTAATAAAGGTGTCCTGAAAGGCGAGATCATCTTCGGGAAGAGTAATAAAGAGGCCGTTGGTTGGCTCAATGCAGTGGCGGGCGATACGCTTGAGGATCTGGTTTTCAGCAATACATTCGCGCGCGGATTCACCGTCGGTAACCGCATACCGCGCGCCGCTGTGCAGCAGGCCGTGGTTACGCCCGGTTGCGCCCGTGGCGATATCGTGGCGCTCCAGCAGCGTAACGCTTAAGCCGCGAAGGGCGCAGTCGCGTGCGATCCCGGCGCCAGTTGCGCCACCGCCAATGATTATCACATCGCTGTAGCGAGGATCGTGAATGGTCATTGTTTACCCTCTATGTTCGTTTTTTTATCATTTAGCCATATCAATAGTGTGGTTTGTTTGATTTCGAACATAAACGCGCGAAATTCGAAAATGGAACGTGATTTCATGCGCTTTTTTGCGCATTCTGTCATATTTCTGTAACAATCTGTGCGTTGATTCACAGTAACAATCACCGTGATTTCTTAACATCCCCGCCTCTGGAATTCAGGTGCGAGCCACCTGCCCATTCAATTCAAGGCCACGGAGGCTGTTATGCTCAGTATCTTCAAACCTGCGCCGCACAGGGCGCGTCTGCCAGAGGCAGAAATTGATCCGCTATACCGCCGTCTGCGCTGGCAAATTTTCCTGGGTATCTTCTTCGGGTACGCGGCGTACTACCTTGTGCGTAAAAACTTCGCGCTCGCCATGCCGTATCTGGTGGAGCAGGGCTTCTCCCGCGGCGATCTGGGGTTCGCGCTGTCGGGGATCTCAATCGCCTACGGTTTTTCCAAATTCATCATGGGTTCCGTGTCGGATCGCTCGAATCCGCGCGTGTTCCTGCCCGCCGGCCTGATCCTGGCGGCCGCGGTCATGCTGTTCATGGGCTTTGTGCCGTGGGCGACGTCCAGTATTGCGATTATGTTCGTGCTGCTGTTCCTCTGCGGCTGGTTCCAGGGGATGGGGTGGCCGCCGTGCGGACGTACCATGGTGCACTGGTGGTCGCAGAAAGAGCGCGGCGGCATCGTGTCGGTGTGGAACTGCGCGCATAACGTGGGCGGCGGTATTCCGCCGCTGCTGTTCCTGCTGGGGATGGCCTGGTTCAACGACTGGCACGCGGCGCTCTATATGCCTGCCTTTGGCGCCATTCTGGTGGCGATTATTGCCTTCGCCCTGATGCGCGATACGCCGCAGTCCTGCGGCCTGCCGCCGATTGAAGAGTACAAAAACGATTATCCGGATGATTACAGCAAGGAGCACGAAGAAGAGCTGACCGCCAAACAGATCTTCATGAAGTACGTGCTGCCGAACAAGCTGCTGTGGTACATCGCGGTGGCAAACGTGTTCGTTTACCTGCTGCGCTACGGCATCCTCGACTGGTCGCCAACCTACCTGAAAGAGGTTAAGCACTTCGCGCTGGATAAGTCTTCCTGGGCCTATTTCCTGTATGAATATGCCGGGATCCCGGGCACGCTGCTTTGCGGCTGGATGTCGGACAAAGTGTTTAAAGGCAACCGCGGGGCGACGGGCGTGTTCTTTATGACCCTGGTCACCATCGCGACCGTCGTTTACTGGCTCAACCCGCCGGGCAACCCATCAGTAGACATGGCCTGCATGATCGTTATCGGCTTCCTGATTTATGGTCCGGTAATGCTGATCGGCCTGCACGCGCTGGAGCTGGCGCCGAAAAAAGCGGCGGGCACGGCGGCAGGCTTTACCGGCCTGTTCGGCTACCTCGGCGGTTCGGTCGCGGCGAGCGCCATTGTGGGCTACACCGTAGACTTCTTCGGCTGGGACGGCGGCTTTATGGTGATGATCGGCGGCAGCGTGCTGGCGGTACTGCTGCTCATTGTGGTCATGATCGGTGAGAAACGTCACCACGCGGAAGTGCTGGCGCGTCGTCAATAAGGAGCATTGCGATGAAATTATTTTACGTAACAACCGGCCTGCTGCTGGCGGGCCTGATGACAGGCTCCGCGCTGGCGGCGGATAAAATCGTTATCGCCCACCGCGGCGCCAGCGGCTATCTGCCGGAGCATACGCTCCCGGCGAAAGCGATGGCCTATGCCCAGGGCGCGGATTATCTGGAGCAGGATCTGGTGATGACCAAGGACGACCAGCTGGTCGTCCTGCATGACCACTACCTGGACCGCGTGACGGACGTGGCGGAGCGTTTCCCGGACCGCGCGCGAAAAGATGGCCGCTACTATGCCATTGATTTCACCCTGGCGGAGATCCGTTCCTTGAAGTTTACCGAAGGCTTCGAGATCGAAAACGGCAAGAAGGTGCAGGTCTATCCGGGACGTTTCCCGATGGGAAAATCTGACTTCCGGATTCATACCTTCCAGGAAGAGATTGAGTTTGTTCAGGGGCTGAACCACTCAACCGGTAAAAATATCGGCATCTACCCGGAGATCAAAGCGCCGTGGTTCCACCATCAGGAAGGCAAAGACATTGCCGCGAAGACGCTGGAGGTGCTGAAACAGTACGGCTACACCAGCAAGAAGGACAAAGTCTACCTGCAGTGTTTTGACGCCGCCGAGCTGAAGCGCATCAAAACCGAGCTGGAGCCGAAGATGGGGATGAACCTCAATCTGGTGCAGCTGATTGCCTATACCGACTGGAATGAAACCCAGGAGAAGCAGCCGGACGGCAAGTGGGTGAACTATAACTACGACTGGATGTTTAAGCCGGGCGCGATGAAGCAGATTGCGCAGTACGCCGACGGCATCGGGCCGGATTACCACATGCTGGTGGCGGAAGGCTCAGCGCCGGGCCACGTGAAGCTGACGGCGATGGTGAAAGAGGCGCACGCCAGCAGGATGCAGGTACATCCGTATACCGTGCGTGCAGACCAGCTGCCGCCGTATGCCACGGACGTGAATCAGCTTTATGAGGTATTGTATAACCAGGCGGGCGTGGACGGACTGTTTACGGATTTCCCGGATAAAGCGGTCGAATTCATTCACCGGAAGTAGGTTTGGCAGGTCGGGTAAGGCGAAGCCGCCACCCGACAATCTGGCTCTGCGGCCTGATGCCCTCACCCTAACCCTCTCCCACCGGGAGAGGGGATAAGGACAACATCACATCTCGATCTCTATATCGCCTTTTGCCCGGCAGCAGCAGGGCAAAATTTCCCCTTCGTTGATAAAGGCCAGCGGCTCGGTCAGCCAGTCCACCTGGCCGGCGACCAGGCGGCAGCGGCAGGAGCCGCAGTAGCCGGAACGACACTGGTACTCTACTTCTACCTGATGCGCCTCAAGCGCCACCAGCAGAGAAGGGTGCTCCTCCCGACACAGCACCTCAGTGCCGGAAAGACTTAACGTGACGCGTGACATCAGAGCTGGAAGTTGCTCAGGTCGTCGGTGTTGACTTCAGAATCAATCTGACCGACCAGATAAGAGCTGACTTCCACTTCCTGCGGCGCAACCTGCACGTTATCGGACACCAGCCAGGTGTTGATCCACGGAATCGGGTTAGAGCGCGTCTGGAATGGCAGGTCAAGACCGACGGCCTGCATGCGGATGTTGGTGATGTACTCAACGTACTGGCACAGGATGTCTTTATTCAGGCCAATCATGGAGCCGTCACGGAACAGGTAGTCGGCCCACTCTTTCTCCTGCTGAGCCGCCAGCACGAACAGGTCGTAGCACTCCTGCTTGCACTCTTCGGCGATTTCCGCCATCTCCGGATCGTCCGTACCGCTGCGCAGCAGGTTCAGCATGTGCTGGGTACCAGTCAGGTGCAGGGCTTCATCGCGGGCGATCAGACGGATGATTTTGGCGTTGCCTTCCATCAGCTTGCGCTCGGCAAAGGCGAAGGAGCAGGCGAAGCTCACGTAGAAGCGGATCGCTTCCAGCGCGTTGACGCTCATCAGGCACAGGTAAAGCTGTTTTTTCAGCGCGCGCAGGTTCACAGTGATGGTTTTACCGTTCACGTTGTGCGTACCTTCGCCCAGCAGATGCCAGTAGCTGGTCATCTCGATCAGCTCGTCGTAGTAATGGGCAATGCCTTCCGCGCGCTTCTGGATCTGCTCGTTGGTGACGATATCGTCAAACACCACCGCCGGATCGTTCACGATGTTGCGGATGATGTGGGTGTAAGAGCGGGAGTGGATAGTCTCGGAGAACGCCCAGGTTTCCACCCAGGTTTCCAGCTCCGGAATGGAGATCAGCGGCAGCAGCGCCACGTTCGGGCTACGGCCCTGGATGGAGTCCAGCAGCGTCTGGTACTTCAGGTTGCTGATGAAGATATGTTTTTCGTGATCCGGCAGAGACTGGTAGTCAATACGGTCGCGGGAGACGTCCACTTCTTCCGGACGCCAGAAGAAGGAGAGTTGCTTTTCAATCAGCTTTTCGAAGATGTCATATTTTTGCTGATCGTAGCGTGCCACGTTGACCGGCTGGCCGAAGAACATCGGCTCTTTGAGCTGGTCGTTTTTCGTCTGTGAAAAGGTGGTATATGCCATTGCGGTGAGTCCTGTTGAGATTTTATTGCCCGGCGGCACTGCGTTTGCCGGGCCTACAAAACCGTAGGCCGGGTAAGCGTAGCGCCACCCGGCGAAGTGCTTAGATCTTACATGCGCCGCTTTCGCAGCCATCGTCCTGAATTGACGGAACCAGGTCGTCCTGCGCGTCTTCCGCACCATCACGGGTGTTGTGATAGTACAGCGTTTTCACGCCAAATTTGTAGGCGGTGAGCAGGTCTTTCAGCAATTGCTGCATCGGTACCTTGCCGGACGGGAAGCGCGTCGGGTCATAGTTGGTATTGGCAGAGATCGACTGGTCGATAAACTTCTGCATGATACCCACCAGCTGCAGGTAGCCGTCGTTGTTTGGCATTTCCCACAGCAGCTCGTAGTTGTTGCCCAGCGTTTCGTAGTCCGGTACCACCTGACGCAGCACGCCGTCTTTCGACGCTTTGATGCTGACGTGGCCGCGCGGCGGTTCAATACCGTTGGTGGCGTTAGAGATCTGCGAAGAGGTCTCGGACGGCATCAGGGCAGAGAGCGTAGAGTTACGCAAGCCGTGGGTCTTGATGGACTCGCGCAGGCCTTCCCAGTCGAGATGCAGCGGCTCGCTGACGATCGCATCCAGGTCTTTCTTGTAGGTGTCGATTGGCAGAATGCCTTTCGCGTAGGTGGTTTCGTTGAACCACGGGCACGCGCCTTGCTCTTTCGCCAGCTCATTAGAGGCTTTCATCAGGTAGTACTGAATCGCTTCGAACGTCTGGTGCGTCAGGTTGTTAGCGCTGCCGTCGGAGTAACGCTTGCCGTTTTTCGCCAGCCAGTAGGCGAAGTTGATCACGCCGATACCCAGGGTACGGCGGCCCATTGCACCGCGTTTAGCGGCCGGGATCGGGTAATCCTGGTAGTCCAGCAGGGCGTCGAGCGCGCGAACCGCCAGCACGGCCAGCTCTTCCAGCTCGTCCAGGCTCTTAATCGCGCCCAGGTTGAACGCGGACAGTGTACACAGCGCGATTTCGCCGTTTTCGTCGTTCACGTCTTCCAGCGGTTTGGTCGGCAGGGCGATCTCCAGGCACAGGTTAGACTGGCGCACTGGCGCAACTACTGGATCAAACGGGCTGTGGGTGTTGCAGTGGTCCACGTTCTGGATGTAAATACGGCCGGTAGAGGCGCGTTCCTGCATCATCAGAGAGAACAGGTCTACCGCCTTCACGCGCTGCTTGCGGATGCTGTCGTCTTTTTCGTATTTGGTGTACAGACGTTCGAACTCGTCCTGATCGGCAAAGAACGCGTCGTACAGGCCCGGAACGTCGGACGGGCTGAACAGCGTAATGTCTTCGCCTTTCAGCAGACGGGTGTACATCAGCTTGTTGATCTGCACGCCGTAGTCCATGTGACGCACGCGGTTGCCTTCCACGCCGCGGTTGTTTTTCAGGACCAGCAGGCTTTCCACTTCCAGGTGCCACATCGGGTAGAACAGGGTCGCAGCACCGCCGCGCACGCCGCCCTGAGAGCAGGATTTTACGGCCGTCTGGAAGTGTTTATAGAACGGGATACAGCCGGTGTGGAACGCTTCACCGCCGCGAATCGGGCTGCCCAGCGCACGGATGCGACCGGCGTTGATGCCGATACCGGCACGCTGGGAGACGTATTTCACGATGGCGCTGGAGGTGGCGTTGATGGAATCCAGGCTGTCACCACACTCGATCAGTACGCAGGAGCTGAACTGACGGGTTGGAGTACGCACGCCAGACATGATTGGCGTCGGCAGAGAAATCTTGAACGTGGATACCGCATCGTAGAAACGCTTCACGTATTCCAGACGGGTGTCACGCGGGTAGTTAGAGAACAGGCAGGCGGCCACCAGAATATAGAGGAACTGGGCGCTTTCGTAGATCTCACCGGTTACACGGTTCTGAACCAGGTATTTGCCTTCGAGCTGCTTCACCGCCGCGTAGGAGAAGTTCATGTCGCGCCAGTGATCGATAAACCCGTTCATCTGCTCGAACTCTTCTTCCGTATAGTCTTCCAGCAGATGCGTGTCGTATTTGCCCAGCTCAACCATTTTCACCACGTGATCGTAAAGCTTCGGCGGCTCAAACTGACCGTAGGCTTTTTTACGCAGGTGGAAAATCGCCAGACGTGCAGCGAGGTACTGATAATCCGGTGCTTCGCGGGAGATGAGGTCTGCCGCTGCTTTAATGATCGTTTCGTGGATATCAGACGTTTTGATGCCGTCGTAGAACTGAATGTGAGAACGCAGTTCAACCTGGGAGATAGATACGTTGTTCAGTCCTTCTGCTGCCCAGTCGAGAACTCGATGGATTTTGTCCAGATTGATACGCTCGGTAGTACCGTCGCGCTTTGTCACCAGCAGACTCTGATTCATGTGGGTTTTACCTGTCCGTGAAATAAAAAATATCCCCCGTTTATCCACAGATCCGTCTTGTGACTAACTCTGTGGATAAATACTACATGTAGGGGGTTTGCGATAAGAAAAACGCTATATGGTGAGTATTCTAGTATCGAATCTTTTCAGCACAAGGGTTGATTTTGGCGTTAAATTGAGGTTGTGAAAGGGTAAAAAAGGCTAAGTCCTCGTACCGTAAGGCCTGGAAGACATGTCAATAATTAAGAAAAAAAATTCAAAATTTGATCGAGTGCTGATTTCTTCAACGGGAGGTTAGAATTGCGCAACATGATGTCGCGCAATCTTTATAAGAATAACGAATGACGTTAGTCGTTTTTGGCGGTTGTGTGCAACATATAGTTAACATCAACGCCCGGTGCGAGTTTGAATTTATTGGTTAGCGGATTGTAGTGCAGGCCGGTGATGTGCTGCTCTTTGAGCCACGTCTGGTCAACCCAGCTTAACAGCTCCGCAGGCTTGATGAATTTCTTCACGTCGTGCGTCCCTTTCGGCACCATGCGCAGTACATACTCCGCGCCAACGACGGCCATCAGCCAGGCTTTACCGTTACGGTTGATGGTTGAGAAGAAGACCTGGCCGCCCGGCTTCACCAGTTTTGCACAGGCATGTACCACCGACTGCGGATCGGGTACGTGCTCCAGCATCTCCATGCAGGTCACCACATCGTACTGATGGGGGTGTTTTGCCGCGTGCTCTTCCACGGTTTCCTGCACGTATTCCACCTGTATGCCGGACTCCAGCGCGTGAAGGCGGGCAACCTGGAGCGGTTCAAAGCCCATATCCAGGCCCGTAACATTCGCCCCTTCGCGCGCCATGCTCTCAGCCAGGATGCCGCCGCCGCAGCCGACGTCGAGCACTTTCTTACCGAACAGACCGCCGGAACGCTCCGCGATATAGCCCAGACGCAGCGGGTTAATGCGATGCAGCGGTTTGAACTCACCTTCGAGATCCCACCAGCGGGACGCCACCGCTTCAAATTTGGCAATCTCTTCGTGGTCAACGTTGTGAGCCACCGGGGATTTTTCGGCATTCATGGGCGCTTTTACTCCTTATTTAGCAAGACAAAGGAGTATATCAGGCAATCCCCGTGAATAAAGCGTATAGGTTTACCTCAATCACCTCGGCTGTGTTATAATTTGCGACCTTTGAATCCGGGATACAGTAGAGGGATAGCGGTTAGATGAGCGACCTTGCGAGAGAAATTACACCGGTTAACATCGAGGAAGAGCTGAAGAGCTCCTATCTGGACTATGCGATGTCGGTCATTGTTGGCCGTGCGCTGCCGGACGTCCGCGATGGCCTTAAGCCGGTACACCGTCGCGTACTATACGCCATGAACGTATTGGGCAATGACTGGAATAAAGCCTATAAAAAATCTGCCCGCGTCGTCGGTGACGTCATCGGTAAATATCACCCGCATGGTGATACCGCCGTATATGACACCATCGTTCGTATGGCGCAGCCATTCTCCTTGCGTTACATGCTGGTAGATGGTCAGGGTAACTTTGGTTCAGTCGACGGCGACTCCGCTGCGGCGATGCGTTATACGGAAATCCGTATGTCGAAAATCGCTCATGAGCTGATGGCCGACCTGGAAAAAGAGACCGTTGATTTCGTCGATAACTACGACGGCACCGAGCGCATCCCAGATGTGATGCCAACCAAGATCCCGAACCTGTTGGTTAACGGTTCATCCGGTATCGCGGTCGGTATGGCAACCAACATTCCGCCGCACAATATCACCGAGGTGATCAACGGCTGCCTGGCCTATATCGACGATGAAGACATCAGCATTGAAGGGCTGATGGAACACATCCCGGGTCCGGACTTCCCAACGGCGGCGATCATCAACGGTCGTCGCGGTATTGAAGAAGCGTACCGCACCGGCCGCGGCAAGATTTACATCCGTGCCCGCGCTGAAGTGGAAGCGGACGCTAAAACCGGCCGTGAAACCATCATTGTTCACGAGATCCCGTATCAGGTGAACAAAGCGCGTCTGATTGAAAAAATCGCCGAGCTGGTAAAAGAAAAACGTGTTGAAGGGATCAGCGCGCTGCGTGACGAGTCTGACAAAGATGGTATGCGCATCGTGATTGAGATCAAACGCGACGCGGTGGGTGAGGTTGTGCTGAACAACCTGTACTCCCAGACTCAGCTTCAGGTCTCCTTCGGTATCAACATGGTTGCGCTGCACCATGGTCAGCCGAAGATCATGAACCTGAAAGAGATCCTGAGCGCGTTCGTGCGTCACCGCCGTGAAGTGGTGACCCGTCGTACCATCTTCGAACTGCGCAAAGCGCGCGACCGTGCGCACATCCTTGAAGCGCTGGCGGTTGCGCTGGCCAACATCGACCCGATCATCGAACTGATCCGTCGTGCGCCAACCCCGGCGGAAGCGAAAGCAGCCCTGGTTTCCCGTCCGTGGGATCTGGGTAACGTTGCCGCGATGCTGGAACGTGCGGGCGATGACGCAGCGCGTCCAGAGTGGCTGGAACCTGAATTCGGCGTGCGTGACGGTCAGTATTACCTGACTGAACAGCAGGCTCAGGCGATTCTGGATCTGCGTCTGCAGAAACTGACCGGCCTTGAGCACGAAAAACTGCTCGACGAATACAAAGAGCTGCTGGAACAGATTGCTGAACTGCTGCATATCCTGGGCAGCGCAGAGCGTCTGATGGAAGTGATCCGTGAAGAGCTGGAGCTGGTCCGCGATCAGTTCGGCGATGCGCGCCGCACCGAAATCACCGCGAACAGCTCTGATATCAACATTGAAGATCTGATCAACCGCGAAGACGTGGTGGTCACCCTGTCTCACCAGGGCTATGTGAAGTATCAGCCGCTGACCGACTACGAAGCACAGCGTCGTGGCGGTAAAGGCAAGTCTGCAGCGCGTATTAAAGAAGAAGACTTTATTGACCGCCTGCTGGTGGCGAACACCCATGACACGATCCTCTGCTTCTCCAGCCGCGGTCGTCTGTACTGGATGAAAGTTTATCAGCTGCCGGAAGCGAGCCGCGGCGCGCGTGGCCGTCCAATCGTCAACCTGCTGCCGCTGGAAGCGAACGAACGTATCACCGCCATCCTGCCGGTACGCGAGTACGAAGAGGGCGTGAACGTCTTTATGGCGACCGCCAGCGGTACCGTGAAGAAAACCGCGCTGACCGAGTTCAGCCGCCCACGTTCCGCCGGGATCATCGCGGTGAACCTGAACGAAGGCGACGAGCTGATCGGTGTGGATCTGACCTCCGGTTCTGATGAAGTGATGCTGTTCTCTGCGGCCGGTAAAGTGGTGCGCTTTAAAGAGAACGCCGTCCGTGCAATGGGTCGTACCGCTACGGGCGTTCGTGGTATCAAACTGGCTGGCGAAGACAGCGTTGTTTCTCTGATTATTCCGCGCGGTGAAGGGGCTATCCTGACCGTGACGCAGAATGGTTACGGTAAACGTACGGCGGAAGGGGAATACCCAACCAAGTCTCGCGGCACGCAGGGCGTTATCTCTATCAAAGTGACCGAGCGCAACGGTTCCGTTGTGGGCGCGGTGCAGGTAGACGATGCCGACCAGATCATGATGATCACCGATGCGGGTACGCTGGTGCGTACCCGCGTGTCTGAGATCAGCGTGGTGGGGCGTAACACCCAGGGCGTGATCCTCATCCGCACAGCGGAAGATGAAAACGTGGTGGGTCTGCAGCGCGTTGCTGAGCCGGTGGATGACGAAGAGCTCGATTCCATCGACGGTAGCGTTGCGGAAGGCGATGATGATATCGCGCCGGAAGCCGACACCGACGATGACGTAGCGGATGACGCTGACGAGTAATGTCTCCTGATGCAAAAAAGGGCCGGATTCCGGCCCTTTTCTTTTGCACAAGCAGATAAGTCAACGTTGCGACCTGGCGCATTTACCGCTACCTTAACCACATTCTTTTGACCCCGACGGCGGAGCCTCGCCCCCTTGAAATACCTCGTCTCCTTTCGTACTACGCTGAAAGTTTCTCGCTATCTGTTTCGGGCGCTGGCGCTCTTGCTCTGGCTGCTGGTGGCCTTGTTCTCGGTGTTTTACATCGTTAACGCGCTGCACCAGAAAGAAGCGGAGATCCGCCAGGAGTTTAACTTAAGCTCCGACCAGGCCCAGCGCTACATTCAGCGAACGTCTGACGTGATGAAGGAGCTGAAGTATATTGCCGAAAATCGTCTGACGGCGGAAAACGGCATCCTTGCGCTTCGCGGGCGGAATGACAATACCGAAGTCCCGGACTTCCAGCCGCTGTTCCCGGACTCCGATTGCTCCACCATGAGCAATACCTGGCGCGGGTCGCTGGAATCCCTTGCCTGGTTTATGCGCTACTGGCGCGACAATTTCTCCGCCGCCTATGACCTGAACCGCGTATTCCTGATTGGCAGTGAAAATCTCTGCATGGCTGACTTTGGCCTGCGCGACGTGCCCGTTGAGCGTGACGATGCGCTGAAAAGCCTGCATGAACGTATTGTGAAATATCGCAATGCACCGCAGGACGAGCGCGGGAATAACATCTTCTGGGTTAGCCAGGGCCCGCGCCCGGGCGTGGGCTATTTCTACGCCCTGACGCCGGTGTATCTGGGCAATCGCCTGCAGGCGCTGCTGGGGATTGAGCAGACCATTCGCATGGAAAACTTTTTCACCCCGGGCAGCCTGCCTATGGGGGTGACCATTCTGGATGAAAACGGTCATCAGCTGATCTCACTTGCCGGGCCGGATAACCGGTTAAACGTCGAACCGCACTGGATGCAGGAGCGGTCGTGGTTTGGCTATACCTCCGGCTTCCGCGAACTGGTGCTTAAGAAGAGCCTGCCGCCTTCGTCGCTGAGCATTGTCTACTCGGTGCCAGTGGACATGGTGCTTGAGCGGATACGCATTCTTATCATGAATGCCATTCTGCTGAACCTGATCGCGGGTGGTGCGCTGTTCACCCTGGCGCGCATGTATGAGCGGAAAATCTTTATTCCGGCCGAAAGCGACGCCCAGCGGCTGGAGGAACACGAGCAGTTTAACCGGAAGATTGTCGCGTCGGCGCCGGTGGGGATCTGCATTCTGCGTACCCAGGACGGAACCAACATCCTGAGTAACGAGCTGGCGCATAACTACCTGAACATGCTGACGCACGAAGACCGCCAGAGGCTGACGCAAATTATTTGCGGTCAGCAGGTTAACTTTGTCGACGTGCTCACCAGCACGCACACCAACCTGCAGATCAGCTTTGTGCATTCCCGCTATCGCAATGAAAACGTGGCGATTTGCGTGCTGGTAGATGTCTCCGCGCGCGTGAAGATGGAAGAGTCGCTGCAGGAGATGGCCCAGGCGGCGGAGCAGGCCAGCCAGTCGAAATCCATGTTCCTTGCCACCGTCAGCCACGAGCTGCGAACGCCGCTGTACGGGATCATCGGTAACCTCGACCTGCTGCAGACCAAAGAGTTGCCGAAAGGGGTCGACAGGCTGGTGACGGCGATGAACAACTCCTCCAGCCTGCTGCTGAAAATCATCAGCGATATTCTCGATTTCTCTAAAATTGAGTCTGAGCAGCTGAAAATCGAACCGCGGGAGTTCTCGCCGCGCGAGGTGATGAACCACATCAGCGCCAACTATCTGCCGCTGGTGGTGCGTAAACAGCTGGGGCTCTACTGCTTTATTGAACCTGACGTGCCGCTGACGCTGCACGGCGATCCGATGCGCCTGCAGCAGGTCATCTCAAACCTGCTCAGCAACGCCATCAAATTCACCGACGTTGGCTGTATCGTGTTGCACGTCTGCCGGGCGGGGGATTACCTGAGCATTCGCGTGCGCGACACGGGCGTCGGCATCCCTGCGAAGGAAGTGGTCCGCCTGTTCGACCCGTTCTTCCAGGTCGGGACCGGCGTGCAGCGTAACTTCCAGGGCACCGGACTGGGGCTGGCGATTTGTGAGAAGCTCGTCAGCATGATGGACGGTGATATTTCCGTGGATACCGAGCCCGGCATGGGCAGCCAGTTCACCATCCGTATTCCGCTCTATTCGGCGCAGTATCCGGCAAAAGCGACGGTGGACGGGCTGAGCGACAAGCGCTGCTGGCTGGCGGTGCAAAACGCCTCGCTGAATGATTACCTGACGGCGCTGCTTGCCCACAGTGGAGTCAGGGTGTGTCTCTATGAAGGTCAAACACCGGACGTGGACGATGTGCTGATCGCCGACGAGATGCCGGAGCAACCGTGGCAGGGGAGAGGGTCGGTGCTCTTCTGCCGTCGCCACATCGGCATTCCTGTCGAGCGTGCGCCTGGGGAATGGGTACACAGCGTTGCAACGCCGCACGAGCTGTTGAGCCTGCTGGCGCGCATCTACAAAGTGGAGCTGGAAGAGCGCGACGGCGCGGGCGGATTGCCGTCACCGGAGTCTCTGGCGTCGGTGAATGACGATATGATGATTCTGGTGGTGGATGACCATCCGATTAACCGTCGCCTGCTTGCAGACCAGCTTGGATCGCTGGGCTACCAGTGCAAAACCGCCAATGACGGCGTGGATGCGCTGAATGTGCTGAGTAAAAATCATATTGATATCGTGCTTAGCGACGTCAACATGCCAAACATGGACGGCTACCGTCTGACGCAGCGCATCCGACAGCTGGGCCTGACGCTGCCGGTGGTGGGCGTAACGGCGAACGCGCTGGCGGAAGAGAAACAGCGTTGTCTGGAGTCAGGCATGGACAGCTGTCTGTCGAAACCGGTGACGCTGGACGTGCTGAAGCAGACGTTGTCGATTTACGCGGATCGCGTGAGAAAAACCAGAATATAAAAAAGGCCCGCAAGGGCCTTTTCGCGTTTCAACCCTCTCACCGTGGGAGAGGGACGGGGTGAGGGCCTCAGGCCGCACACCCGTCCGGGATCAATCCTTGTCCGATGCGCTCAGCGTAACGGAGGAGAGATAGTTCAGCAGAGCAATATCGTTGTCCACGCCCAGCTTCATCATCGCTGATTTCTTCTGGCTGCTGATGGTTTTAATGCTGCGGTTCAGCTTCTTGGCAATCTCGGTTACCAGGAAACCTTCTGCGAACAGGCGCAGAACTTCACTCTCTTTCGGGGACAGGCGTTTGTCACCGTAGCCACCCGCGCTGATTTTTTCCAGCAGACGAGAGACGCTCTCAGGGGTGAACTTCTTGCCTTTCTGCAGCGCAGCGAGCGCTTTTGGCAGATCGGTCGGGGCGCCCTGTTTCAGCACAATCCCTTCGATGTCCAGATCCAACACCGCGCTCAGGATCGCCGGGTTGTTGTTCATGGTCAGAACAATGATCGAGATATCCGGGAAGTGACGTTTAATGTATTTGATGAGCGTGATCCCATCACCGTATTTGTCTCCAGGCATGGAGAGATCGGTAATGAGCACGTGTGCATCAAGCTTTGGGAGGTTATTGATCAGTGCTGTAGAGTCTTCAAATTCACCGACTACATTCACCCACTCGATCTGTTCAAGTGATTTGCGAATACCGAACAGTACAATCGGATGGTCATCGGCAATAATTACGTTCATATTGTTCATGTATAAGGCTACCTTGCTACAGCAAGCTTTTGACGTAGGCGTCAATGTCGCTGATGTATTTTTCAATGCCAGAGGCATCTTTCTCACGAATTAGATGTTCCAGCGTTTCACATAACTGCTTGCCGGGAACCAGATTAAGCATGGCAAACACCCCTTTAAGCCGGTGTGCTGTCTGTGCCAGCGCTGCAAAATCATTCGCAGCGGACTCAGTATACAACCGCTTAACATCATCTGGTACTGTATCAACAAAGAGTGAATAGTATCCGCTGGCGTGAAGCTCGGCATTTTCATTGCCGCCTAACGGTGACTCCGTTATCTCTTCCTGCGCCAGCTGCTCTTCTATTAGTTGTAGTACAGCTTCCTGCATCGCATTGCTTATATTAAAGTTGACGCGCAGCTGGCCAGGGCCGATTTTCCGCACGCCTGACTCATCATCGCTTAAAAGCAAGCCGGAGGCAGTAAGATTAGACGGATTATCAGTTAAAAACAGATCAAATTCTTGACTTGCAAGTCTTTCATCCGGCGTGATGCAGGCCGCTCCCCAGTTTTCTAACTGACGAACGACAATATTGCGGATCTCGTTCGAGGTCACATCGACCATCACCACGACGTCATCCAGCAGACGTTCTTCATCCTCTTCCTGCGGATTGGCCGCCATTTTCACATGCAGAGAATAGCGGGTGCCGAGGGATTCACGGGCTTTGATATTCAGGTGGCCGCCAAGCTTACGCGCCAGCTGATCGCACAGCCAGAAGGTCAGGGCATTGGCCTTGCCGTAGCGATCGCTCTGCGTGTCATTCAGGAACGGGAAGTGCAGATTATCAATTTCACTTGTTGTGACGCCTTCCCCGGTATCCAGGATGCGGAACGTCAGACGGTCTTCTGCCGACTCCTCGGTGCTGACTTCAAGGGTGATCTTGCCGATCTGCGTGGTGGTCACGGCGTACTGAATAATCATCAGCAGAATGCGGCGCAGCGCTTCGCGATCGCCGTGGCGTTCGTCATTCGCAGGGAGATTGTTATTGATCAGCAGCTGCAGCCCTTTGCGCTTAATGACGGGCAGCACTTCCGGCACCACTTCATCGATCAGATCCTGGATGGAGAAGAGGGCTGGTGTTCCCTTCCAGAAATCATTTTCCAGCATGTTCGCCAGCTGGATCTCATCAACCATTCTGACCAGCGAATCGGCCTGGCAGGCAAGCTGGTGGCTTTCAGAGGTGTTTAACGCCGCCGCCTGGGTCGCCAGCGTTTTTAACGGCTGCTTGAAGGCATCGCCAATGTTCTGCATAAATGCGGCGCGCCCCTGCTGGTTTTTCTCATACAGCCTTTGCGCCTGCTTGAGCTTTTTATTGACCAGCACTTCGCGATCCTGGTCGCGAATAATGAAGATTTGCGTGCGGGGAGCCACCTGGCTGCGGAACTGACGGATCTCGTACAGTTCATTGTTGATGGTGGCCTGAATCACCCCCTGGTGTTGATCCGCCATGGTGGTGATGTTCTGCAGGTTAAGATGCGGCAGCAGATGGTCGGCAATTTTGTTGCTCATCACCGTACGATTCGCCTCCTGGTCATGAACCAAGACCCCAAGCGGCAGCACGGAAACAATCTCTTCATTCAGTGCACGCAATACGCGCAGCTCATTGTTGGTACCGGCCGGAACCGCAGAGGCGTCGCTCTGACGCCCCGTCTGGAAACGGAAGGTGCTGTAGCCAAACAGCGCCAGCGCCAGCAGACCGATATTCAGCAGCAGAGGCAGCAGAATATTTTGCAGGGTGTCGAGCAACAGCGTGCCAAACGGCACCTGCCACACGAGACGCATGCCGGTCGAGTTCAGCGATGAGGCAATTTCGATTTTCGAGCCGTTAAAGGAGATCGATACGCTCTCTGCGGCCTCTTTGTCGGACGCCGCACGCATGTTCTGGGTGCTGCTGTCTGGCTCCAGGCGGAAGCTGTCGAGCGGCATATCCGGCGGGATTAAATCATTAATCGGTAAATCGAAGGCCACCACCGTCGCCAGATGCCCTGGCTGGTTGAACGTGGTGCGCAGGGTAAAATAATGACCGTTTTGCCAGGCCAGACGACGCAGGGAAGAGAAGCTCTCACGCTCATCAAGGGCGTTCGCCTGCTGCAGCATCTCTGCCCGGCGGGAATCGACGATGCTGCCCACGGTTGTCTCTTTAAAGCCGGACGAGAGATCTTTTAACGGCAGCGTAGAGATCAGGATCATGCTGTTGTCCTGACCGTTCAGATAGTACATCGACCACGGTACCGTTTCGGCCCCCCAGAGGGTATCCAGATAGGTCGAAATACGCTGCGTCATCTCAAGCGTCGCGCTGTCGTGAGAGCCAAAGATAAGGGCCTCGGTCTTACGCTGCGGTTTTTCGAGATAATAGACATCCTGCTTAAGTCGCGTCTCCTGAAGTCCATCCCCGGACGAGGAGGTCGGGGCAGCAGCGATATTGTCGTAAATCTGCCAGGTGGCGTAGCGCCAGGTGTCTATGCGCTTATGCACGGCGTGGGTGATATCCACGACCTGATAGCTCTTATCCTTCAGCCAGGCGTTAACCGCGCTTTGTACCATCACCCCCATGGTGACTAACAGCACAACGATCAAAAGAAGAAAGAAACGGGTGATGCTCCCGGGGAGAAGGGAGAATTTGCTCGGGGCGGTAGTTTCAGTCTGACTCATTGATATCTTTAACCCGTTATGGTCGTGCTCTGTGGCGATAGGGCAGTATAAAGGGTAATAACTGAATTTCCAGCGCGACTGTCCGGGAAGAGGCGACTTTTTCTCCGGACAATATCGGCGGCGGGGAGTGCAGAAAACATGTACAAACTCGCCATGCGCGTACAAATAATCGACCCACGCCGTCAATAAATAGCACGAATTAACAAGAAATTAAGTCTTGCACCAATTTATGGACTTCGAAGAATACCCGAAGAGAATTTAGTTAATAGTCGTTACAATTACGGTGCGGTAGCACAAAAAAAGAGAAGTTACGTAAAGAAAGGTAAAAAAAAACCGAATGCGGAGCATCCGGTTCAATTAGGGATAAACAGACATTCAAAACTGAATGACGGTAATAAATAAAGTTAATGATGATAGCGAGAGTTATTTTAGAGATTAGGTGCGATCTTGTTTTGTCATTCAGTGCTGTAACGGATTTTATTGTAACTGTTTGATGTGTATGTGGTGATTTTCCTGTTTGATTATAAGTGCTAATTTTCTAAGCTATTTGTGCTTTGTAAAAGTTCCTTGATATTTACATTTTGAAACATGTTGATGGGTAAATGAAACATCTTCAAAGTTTTCGTATCATATTCGCATTGGATTATTCTGTAATTTTGCGGAGAATGAAATTGCCGACTGGTTAATGAGGGTTAACCAGTAAGCAGTGGCAATTATAAGGCATATAACAGAGGGTTAATAAAATGAAAGTTAAAGTACTGTCCCTCCTGGTACCAGCACTCCTGGTGGCAGGCGCAGCAAATGCGGCCGAAATTTATAACAAAGATGGCAACAAATTAGATCTGTACGGTAAAGTCGATGGTCTGCACTATTTCTCTGACGACAAGAGTGCCGACGGCGACCAGACTTACATGCGTCTTGGCTTCAAAGGCGAAACTCAGGTTAACGATCAGCTGACCGGTTACGGCCAGTGGGAATACCAGATCCAGGGCAACACCTCTGAAAGCGACAACCAGGCCTGGACGCGTGTGGCGTTCGCGGGTCTGAAATTCGCTGACGCGGGTTCTTTCGATTACGGTCGTAACTACGGCGTAATCTACGATGTAACCTCCTGGACCGACGTTCTGCCAGAATTTGGCGGCGATACTTACGGTGCGGACAACTTCCTGCAGTCCCGTGCTAACGGCGTGGCGACCTACCGCAACCAGGACTTCTTTGGTCTGGTGGATGGCCTGAACTTTGCCCTGCAGTATCAGGGTAAAAACGGCAGCGTAAGCGGTGAAAACGACACCGGTCGTAGCACCCTGAAACAGAACGGCGACGGCTACGGTGCATCCCTGACCTATAACCTTGGCGAAGGCTTCAGCGTAGGTGGTGCGATGTCCTCCTCCAAACGTACCGCTGACCAGAACGCACCGGGCGTATACGGTAATGGCGATCACGCAGAAGTCTATACTGGTGGCCTGAAATACGATGCCAACAACATCTATCTGGCAGCGCAGTACTCTCAGACCTACAACGCAACCCGTTTCGGTACCTCTAACGGCAGCAGCCCGACTACCGCTTACGGCTTCGCTAACAAAGCGCAGAACTTCGAAGTGGTTGCTCAGTACCAGTTCGACTTCGGCCTCCGTCCGTCCGTGGCTTACCTGCAGTCTAAAGGGAAAGACATCGAAGGTTACGGCGATCAGGATCTGCTGAAATATGTTGACGTTGGTGCGACTTACTACTTCAACAAAAACATGTCCACCTACGTGGATTACAAAATCAACCTGGTTGATGAAAATGAATTCACCCGTCAGGCGGGTATCGGTACTGACGATATCGTAGCGCTGGGTCTGGTTTACCAGTTCTAATCGCTTCATCGTGTGACGTAAGGGGCCTGCTGGCCCCTTTTTTGTGTCTCGCAGATTCGAACAACTCACGCGTTTTGGTGTACTCTTGCCGCCCTGGCATGAGGATAATAATGAATGGACATGACTTTTTTACGCGCCAGCTTTCTGGCTATGCTTTTTTTCCTGACCGCGTGTGACGATTCCGCGCCCGTGGCGAAAGCCGACGCACCCGCCGCGACGGTGCTCGAAGGCAAAACGATGGGCACCTTCTGGCGCGTCAGCGTGATGAACCTCGATAAAACACGCACAGATGAGCTACGCGGCAAAATCCAGTCTCAGCTGGATGCCGACGATCAGCTGCTCTCAACCTATAAAAATGACTCGGCGCTGATGCGCTTTAACCTCTCCACCAGCACCTCCCTGTGGCCGGTGAGCGAGGCGATGGCCGATATCGTGACCGAATCTATACGCGTGGGTTATAAAACCAACGGCGCGATGGATGTGACCGTCGGACCCCTGGTAAACCTCTGGGGATTTGGCCCTAACAAACAGCCGGTGACCACGCCCGAACAGGCGGCCATTGATGACGCCCGCGCCCGGACAGGGCTGCAGCATCTGACGGTGATCAATCAGTACGGACAACAGTACCTGCAAAAGGATATCCCCGATCTGTTTGTCGATCTGTCGACGGTAGGGGAAGGCTATGCGGCGGATCATCTTGCAGCGCTGATGGCCCAGGAAGGCATTTCCCGCTATCTGGTCTCCGTGGGCGGCGCGCTAGTCAGCCGGGGGATGAACGCCAGCGATAAGCCGTGGCGCGTAGCGATTCAAAAGCCGACCGATCGGCAAAATGCCGTACAGGCGATAGTGGATATCAACGGACATGGCATCAGTACCTCCGGGAGCTATCGTAACTATTACGAGCTTGACGGGAAGCGTATTTCGCATGTTATCGATCCGCATACCGGCCGTCCCATCACGCATAACCTGGTCTCGGTGACGGTCATCGCCCCAACCGCGCTGGAAGCGGATGCCTGGGATACTGGCTTAATGGTTCTCGGCCCGGAAAAAGCCAAAGAGGTGGTCCGCCAGGAAGGGCTGGCGGTTTATATGATCACCAAAGAGGGCGACGGGTTCAAAACCTGGAGCTCGCCGCAGTTCAATAGCTTCCTGGTGCGCGACAAAAATTAAAAAGCAAGGTTGCGGGTTTTTTATCAGTGGCACTCAGGCAGGCTCTATGTATGCTTACAAGAGGAGCCGATAATGAGAAACTCAACCTTTATTACCGATGAGGATCGCTGGCAGGCCGTGCTGGCCCGCGATCCGCTCGCTGACGAACAGTTTGTCTTCGCCGTGCAGACGACGGGTATTTTCTGCCGCCCGTCATGCCGCGCCCGCCACGCGCTGCGTAAAAACGTCCGCTTTTATCCCGATGCCCACCATGCTGTTCAGGCAGGGTTTCGCCCGTGCAAGCGCTGCATGCCGGACAAACGCGATCCGCAGGCGCAGAAGTTGGCAAAAGTGGAACACGCCTGCCGTCTTCTGGAGCAGGATCCCACGCTAACCCTGGAGGGGCTGGCGCAGCAGGTCGCCATGAGTCCTTTCCATTTCCACCGTCTGTTTAAGTCCGTGACCGGCATGACGCCAAAGGCCTGGCAGCAGGCGGCGCGAGGCCAGCGCCTGCGCACCGCGCTTGCACAGGGAGACAAAGTTACCGACGCCGTGCTGGCGGCGGGGTTTCCCGACAGCAGCAGCTATTATCGCAAAGCCAACGATGCGCTGGGCATGACGGCGAAGCAGTACCGCAAAGGGGATGCGGCAGTGCGTTATGCCATCAGCGACTGCTCGTTAGGACGCTGTCTGGTTGCAGAAAGCGAGCGGGGGATCTGCGCGATCCTGCTGGGTGACAGCGATGAAGAATTAGCCGAAGAGCTTGCCGCGCATTTTCCAAAAGCAGCGCATGCGCCGCTGGAAGAGGATTTCGCACAGCGGATCCAGCAGGTGATTGCCAGTATTGATAACCGCGATGTACCACTTGCGCTGCCGCTGGATATTCGCGGAACCGCGTTCCAGCAGCGCGTCTGGCAGGCCCTTCGCAACATTCCCTGCGGCGAAACGGCAAGTTACCGGCAGGTGGCGCAGGCGATTGGCCAGCCCAGTGCGGTACGCGCCGTTGCCGGAGCCTGTGCGGCAAACACGCTGGCGATTGTGATCCCCTGTCATCGCGTGGTTCGGAACGACGGCGCGCTGTCGGGTTACCGTTGGGGCTCGGCGCGAAAGGCGCTATTACTGAAACGTGAGGCGAAACGCCAGGAGGGATAATGCTCGATCTTTTTGCGGATGCTGAACCCTGGCAGGAGCCGCTTGCTCCGGGAGCGGTGATCCTGCGCCGTTTTGCACTCTCCCGTGCGGCGGCGCTTCTTGCCGGTATCGACGAGGTGACGGCGGTTTCGCCATTTCGCCATATGGTGACGCCGGGCGGCTACACCATGTCGGTGGCCATGGCCAACTGCGGCGAACTGGGCTGGGCGACGAACGAGCGGGGCTATCTGTATGCTCCGAACGATCCCGCTACCGGCCAGCCGTGGCCCCCGATGCCCGCGATTTTTCAGTCTCTCTGCCACGAGGCCGCCGTGGCAGCGCAGTATCCTGACTTCCGGCCGGATGCCTGCCTGATCAACCGCTACGCCGTTGGCGCGAAGCTCTCGCTGCATCAGGACAAGGATGAACCCGATCTTCGCGCGCCTATCGTCTCGGTATCGTTAGGTTTGCCTGCCGTCTTCCAGTTTGGGGGATTACGCCGCAACGACCCGCTCAAGCGCATTATGCTGGAACATGGCGATGTGGTGGTGTGGGGCAGGGAGTCGCGGCTTTATTATCACGGCATTCAGCCGCTGAAGCCCGGGGTTCACCCGCTCACGGGCGAGTACCGTTTCAACCTGACCTTCCGTCAGGCGGGGCACAGTAAACTAAAATAAGAATTATTCTTGATGTACACGCAGGGCAGTTTACACTGCTGGCTGATTTTTATTGTCCGGATTGCCTGCATGCAACTACTTCTCCTCGTCTGGCGTCAGTATCGCTGGCCCTTCATCGCAGTAATGGCGTTAAGCCTTGCCAGCGCCGCGCTGGGGATTGGCCTGATCGCGTTTATTAACGTGCGGTTGATTGAAATGACCGACACTTCGCTCTCCGTTCTGCCGGAGTTTCTCGGCCTGCTGCTCCTGCTGATGGCGGTTACGCTCGGTTCCCAGCTGGCACTGACCACGCTCGGGCACCATTTCGTTTTCCGTTTGCGCAGTGAGTTTATCAAGCGGATCCTGGACACCCAAATAGAGCGCGTTGAGCAGCTCGGCAGCGCCTCCCTGCTGGCGGGGCTGACCAGCGACGTGCGCGCCATTACCATCGCGTTCGTTCGTCTGCCGGAGCTGGTGCAGGGGATCATTCTGACCTTTGGTTCGGCCGCCTATCTCGCCTGGCTCTCCAGCAAAATGCTGGCGGTGACCGCGCTGTGGATTGTCATTACCATCTGGGGCGGCTTTATGCTGGTGTCGCGCGTCTATAAACACATGGCGGTACTGCGCGAAACCGAAGATAAGCTTTATAACGATTACCAGACGGTGCTGGAAGGGCGCAAAGAGCTCACCCTGAACCGCGAGCGCGCCGAGCATATCTTTAATCATCTCTATATCCCGGACGCGCGCGAATACCGTCATCATATTATTCGCGCCGACACCTTCCACCTGAGCGCGGTGAACTGGTCAAACATCATGATGCTGGGTGCCATTGGCCTGGTATTCTGGATGGCGAATGGCCTGGGCTGGGCCGACACCAACGTAGCGGCAACTTACTCGCTGACGCTGCTGTTTTTACGCACGCCGCTGCTCTCGGCGGTCGGCGCGTTGCCCACCTTACTGAGTGCGCAGGTGGCCTTTAATAAGCTCAAAAAATTCGATCTCGCGCCGTTCAAGGCCGAATTCCCACGCCCGCAGGCCTTCCCGAACTGGCAGACGCTGGAGCTGCGTAACGTCAAGTTCCACTATCAGGACAGCGCTTTCTCCGTGGGACCGGTCAACCTGACGATCCGCCGCGGTGAACTGCTGTTCCTCATCGGCGGTAACGGCAGCGGTAAATCTACGCTGGCGATGTTGCTGACCGGACTCTATCAGCCGCAGTCGGGCGAGATTTTGCTGGACGGCAAGGCGCTAAGCGCTGAGAAGCCCGAGGATTACCGCAAGCTTTTCTCGGCGGTGTTCACCGACGTCTGGCTGTTCGATCGGCTGCTGGGGCCGGAAGGGCAACAGGCCAATCCGGCGCTGGTGGAAAAATGGCTGGCGCAGCTGCAGATGTCGCACAAGCTGGAACTTCAGGACGGTAAAATTCTCAATCTGAAGCTTTCCAAAGGGCAGAAAAAGCGCGTGGCGCTGCTGCTGGCGCTGGCGGAAGAGCGTGACATCATCCTGCTGGACGAGTGGGCTGCGGATCAGGACCCGCATTTCCGCCGCGAGTTTTATCAGGTACTGCTGCCGCTGATGCAGGAGATGGGTAAAACCATTTTCGCCATCAGCCACGACGATCACTACTTCATTCATGCTGACCGCCTGCTGGAGATGCGCGACGGCAAGCTGAGCGAGCTGACCGGTGAAGATCGAGATGCGGCCTCGCGTGACGCGGTAGCGCGTACGGCCTGATGCCCTCACCCTAACCCTCTCCCACAGGGAGAGGGGATAGATCGTGGCCGTAATGCCGCTTTTTTCCCCATCCCGTCCCGTTGTTTATTCTTATTTACATATCCCCGCGCTATGCTTAACCCCAACTCATTTAATGGATTTATTATTGATGTCGGTATTAAAGAAAAACAGCGCCAGACAGCGTGACCAGGAGCGCGCGCGACTCATCTGGCTTCTCACGACCGATAAAGCGGTCACTTCTACGCTTTTAGGCAAACTCACCCTGGCTGAGCAATATGATGTCGGCACCCTGGCCGACGATATTGCTGAGGTAGGTGCGCTGGTTGCTCATTTACCCCCGCCGGATCTGGCGGATACCCTTGAAGCGCTTCCCTCGGAAGAGCGTCACGCCCTGTGGCGTCTGGTGCAGGATCACGAGCGCGGGCAGGTGCTGCTTGAGGCCTCCGAAAACGTCTGGGACGACCTGATCGACGAGATGAGCGATCGGGATATTCTCGACGCGGTGCAAACCCTGGATATCGACGAGCAGATTTACCTCGTTCAGCACCTGCCGCGAAACCTGACCGGCCGCCTGCTGGCGTCACTGCCTGCGGAGGAGCGGGCGCGCGTGCGTCAGGTGATGCACTACGAGAAAAACAGCGTCGGCGCGATCATGGAGTTCGGCGTTATCACGGTGCGCCCGGACGTGACGCTCGGTACCGTGCAGCGCTATCTGCGTCGCCTGGGCAAAATGCCGGACAACACCGATAAACTGTTTGTCACCTCCCGGGATAAAACCCTGCTTGGCGAACTTGAGCTGAAAACCATCCTGCTCAACAGCACCCAGCGGAAGGTGAGCGAGGTGATGGAAAACGAGCCGATGGTCTTCTCCCCGGAAGACGATGCGGAGAAAGCGGCGCGTACCTTCGAGCGTGACGACCTGGTGAGTGCCGCCGTCGTGGATTCCGTCGGCAAACTGATGGGGCGTCTGACCATCGATGAGATCGTTGACGTGGTCTATGAAGAAACCGACAACGACCTGCGCGCGCTCGGCGGGATCAGCGCCGAAGATGATGTCCATGCCTCCGTCGGCAAGGCGGTAAAAACGCGCTGGGCGTGGCTGGCCATTAACCTGTGTACCGCGTTTATCGCCTCCCGGGTGATTGACGGGTTTGAACACACCATTTCTCAGCTGGTGGCGCTGGCCTCGCTGATGCCGATTGTGGCCGGAATCGGCGGCAACACCGGAAACCAGACTATAACCATGATCGTTCGCGCGCTGGCGCTGGAAAACATTCAGCCAGGTAACTTTTCGTGGCTCATTTTTAGAGAGATGGGCGTCGCGCTAATTAACGGCCTGGTGTGGGGCGGGATTATGGGCGGCATCACCTGGTGGCTGTACGACGATATGGCCCTGGGCGGCGTGATGATGCTGGCGATGGTGCTGAACCTGCTGGTAGCGTCGATAATGGGCGTGATTATCCCGCTGACGATGACCAAACTGGGCCGCGACCCCGCGGTCGGGTCGAGCGTGATGATCACCGCCATCACCGATACCGGCGGTTTCTTTATTTTTCTTGGGCTGGCGACGATTTTTCTGCTTTAAGCCGACGCTTAATGCGGGCGGGGAGGAGTGCCATGACGATAATCCCGCCCAGCACGCCAATCGCCAGATTGCCGGTTGATACCGTGGCGGCTACGGTGACCAGCATGACGACCGTTTCTGCAATCGGGGCCGTTTTCACCGTGGCTGGCTGAAGGCTGTGCCAGCTGAAGGTTTTGACGGCAACAATTGCCATAATACCCGCCAGCACCGCCATCGGGATTTTGGCCATCACGTCGCTGAGCGCCGTCACCAGGATCAGCAGCACAATGCCCGCCGCAAAGGTTGAAATGCGGCTTCGACCTTTCCCCATCTCCACGTTGACGATGGTTTGTCCGATCATCGCGCAGCCAGCAATCCCCCCGTAAAATCCGGCCAGGATATTGCCGACGCCTAATCCAATGCTTTCGCGGCGTTTACTGGACGGCGTTGCGGTCAGCTCATCCACCAGCTTTGCCGTCAGCAGGGATTCCAGCAGGCCGACAAACGCGATGCTCAGCGCGCACGGCCAGATAATGCTCAGCGTCTGCACATTGAGCGGGACCAGCAGCTCGGTAAGACCCGGCAAACCGCCGCTCATGGAGCCTTCATCGCCCACGGTCGGCAGGATTTGACCGGTTGAAACGGTGAACAAGGTAAGCACAACAATCGCAATCAGCGGGGAAGGGATGCTTTTGATATAGCGCGGCATCCACAGCACAATCAGCAGCGTCAGGACGAACAGGCCCACAATCAGCGGGCTTCGGCTCCAGAAATGCGGCACCTGAGCGAAGAAGATCAAAATGCCCAGGGCGTTAACAAATCCGGTCATGACCGACTGGGGGATAAAGCGCATCAGTCTTGCCATGCCCAGCATGCCAAACAAAATCTGAATCACGCCCGCCATCAGCACGGCGGGAAGTATGTACTGTACGCCGTGCTGATGCACCATCGGGCCAATGACCAGCGCCACGGAACCGGCCGCTGCCGTGACCATCGCCGGGCGGCCACCCAGTACCGACAGGGTAAGACACAGCACCACGGAGGCGATCAGGCTGACCTTCGGGTCAACGCCCGCCACCACCGAAAATGAGATAACTTCGGGGATCAGCGCCAGGGCGGTAATCACGCCTGCCAGCGTTTCACGCGTCAGCTGCTTTGGGGAACGCAGCACGTTGGCCACGCGGTCTTCGGGGGATACAGCAGAATGGGGTAAGGACATAACAGTTCGCTGGTTAGGGCAGGCTTCCGTGCGCGCGATCACAAAACGCAACATACTAGCCAGTAAAACCGCGCTTTACCAGACGCATCGATAATTCCTCACAAACAATCCATCATTGAATTTCACAATTACAATAATTTCGTAACCTTTAAACAATATTTAAAAGTTGTTACCGTGCCCCCGCAGCTTTTTTCACCTGCAATTTCCACGCATCAAGCACTTTTACACTAAGGCATAAATTATGAAAAAAATGACTGCCATGCTCTTTTCTCTGGCCGTGGGGCTTAACACCGTCTCCATGGCGGCGAAAGCTGACGCACCAAAAGAGCAGGAAACGGACGTCCTTTTAATTGGTGGCGGTATCATGAGCGCCACGCTGGGAACCTATCTGCAAGAACTGCAGCCGGACTGGTCTATGACCATGGTCGAGCGCCTTGATGGCGTGGCGCAGGAGAGTTCGAACGGATGGAATAACGCCGGTACCGGACATTCGGCACTCATGGAACTGAACTATACGCCGCAGAAAAAGGACGGTTCCATTAGTATCGAGAAGGCGGTAGAGATCAACGAAGCATTCCAGGTTTCTCGCCAGTTCTGGTCTCATCAGGTCAACAGCGGCGTGATGCACGACCCGCACTCTTTCATCAACACCGTGCCGCACATGAGCTTTGTGTGGGGAGAGCAGAACGTCAACTTCCTGCGCGCGCGCTACGCCGCTCTGCAGCAGAGCACGCTGTTCCGCGGGATGAAATACTCTGAAGACCACGCGCAGATTAAAGAGTGGGCTCCGCTGGTCATGGAAGGTCGTGACCCGAACCAGAAAGTGGCGGCGACCCGTACCGAAATTGGTACCGACGTTAACTACGGTGAAATTACCCGTCAGCTGGTGACGTCTCTGAAGAAAAAAGAGAACTTCAACCTGCAGCTCAGCACCGAAGTGCGCGGTTTCAAGCGCAACGCGGATAACAGCTGGAGCGTGACCGTTGCTGATCTGAAAAACAACGAAGCCGAGCACGTCATTAAGGCGAAGTTTGTCTTTATCGGTGCGGGCGGCGCGGCGCTGAAGCTGCTGCAGGAGTCCGGTATTCCGGAAGCTGACGACTACGCGGGCTTCCCGGTCGGCGGTCAGTTCCTGGTGTCAGAAAACCCGGAAGTGGTGAACCGTCATCTGGCAAAAGTGTACGGCCAGGCTTCCGTTGGCGCACCGCCGATGTCTGTTCCGCACATCGACACCCGTATGCTTGACGGCAAACGCGTGGTGCTGTTTGGGCCGTTCGCGACCTTCTCCACGAAGTTCCTGAAAAATGGCTCCCTGTGGGATCTGCTCAGCGCCACGACCACCTCTAACGTCAAGCCGATGATGGATGTGGGTCTGGATAACTTCGACCTGGTGAAATACCTGATCAGCCAGGTGATGCTCTCTGACGACGACCGCTTCGAGGCGCTGAAAGAGTACTATCCGCAGGCGAAGAAAGAAGACTGGCGTCTGTGGCAGGCGGGTCAGCGCGTACAGATCATCAAGCGCGATCCGAAAGAGGGTGGCGTGCTGCGTCTGGGTACCGAAGTGGTAAGCGATAAGGATGGCACCATTGCCGCGCTTCTGGGGGCGTCGCCGGGCGCGTCTACCGCTGCGCCAATCATGCTGCACCTGATGGAAAAAGTGTTTAAAGACAAAGTCGCCAGCCCGGAATGGCAGGCAAAGCTGAAAACCATTATTCCATCCTACGGCACGAAGCTGAACGGCAACGTGAGCGCGACGGAGCAGGAGCTGGAATACACCAGCCGCGTACTGCAGCTGCAATACATTAAGCCACAGGCTGCGGATGCTGCGCCAAAAGCGGAGCTGAAGCCTCAGCCGGAAAACAAACCGGTTGCGGATATCGCGCTGTAAGGTAAAAGCAAAACGGTAACATCCGTTACCGTTTTTAGTGTTTTCTCCCTCTCCCGGTGAGAGAGAGTTGGGGTGAGGGCACCAGAGCGCACCCTTTCCGGGTCGGGTAAGGCGAAGCCGCCACCCGACTTATTTTTAACGTACTACGGCTTGTCCGATGTTCTCATCAGCCTTCCAGATGCGATATTTCACTTCTACGTTTTCAGGCGTATAGACCACGATCGGCAGCTTGCTGTTGTAGCGCAGCAGACTGTTGTCACCCAGATACGCCGTTACAAATTTCTTCTCTTTCTTGCCGTCCGGGCAGGCCATCATGGTGGAGACCGGAGAGGTCACTTTGTCAAAGACGTAATAGTCGTAACCCCAGCCTTCCAGGGTTTTGCTTTCCAGCTGACCGCCCAGACGGTGCTGGTTGCAGTCCACTTCCAGCGTCTTACCAATTAACAGTTCCACTTTAAAGTTCGCTTCATCCTGCTGAACCGGCAGCTGAATCACCTGACGCTTCATCCCTTTGTCCGCCTGCGGGTAAGGAGCCACTTTTTCCAGCGGCTGCTCTTTTGGAGTTTCGCTGGCGAAAGCGCTGCTGCTGACGCACGCGGCGGCAATGAGGGCGATGGCAAATTTAGGTGCGTTTTTCATTGTCATTCCTTTATGTCAAAACGATCCTGCGCAGGTTAACATAACAACGATGAATGAACGGTGTTATTTACTTACATTTTCACTATGGGTAGCGTTATACGCTTTTAATTTGCCTGTTTAGTGGTTGTTTATGCTGGTGTGGAGTCAGGTGTCAGTTCGTGTTATTTTAGACCCTGTATATTGTTATTCATCTGTAAAAGGGAAGAGAGATGGTTCGTGCAAAACTGAAAACGCCTGAAGGCCGCAAGTTCCTCCTGGCGCTGCTGGTCGTATTTATGATTGCTGCCGCGTGCGTGGGGCGGGCAACCATTGTTGGCGTTATCGAACAGTACAATATCCCCCTCTCTGCCTGGACAACCAGCATGTATGTCCTGCAGTCGGCGATGATCTTCGTCTACAGCCTGGTGTTCACCGTTCTGCTGGCCATCCCGCTGGGCATTTTCTTCCTGGGCGGACGTGAGAAGCATTAAGCGCTGACTCGCAATAGCTAAGCCATCCTGCCGGATGGCTTTTTTATGGTCTCATCCCACTCTCCTCAGGTTTTTTTAATCCGCGATATCCTATCCTGTAAGCATTCAGGCAACTGTTTTTAAAGCAGGAGCGGTAGATGCGTTCCAGATTTCCAGTGCTCAGCCAGATCCCCAAAGGCGTCTGGGTTGTGGGGGGCGTCAGTATGCTGATGGATATCTCGTCAGAGAGTATTCACAGCCTGCTGCCACTTTTTATGATGACCACCCTCGGTACGAGCGTGCTGTTAATCGGCCTGATTGAAGGGCTGGCGGAGGCCACTGCGCTTTTTATTAAGGTCTTTTCGGGGGCGATCAGCGACTACCTGGGTCAACGTAAGGGGCTGGCCCTGTTAGGGTATGGCCTGGGGGCCCTAAGCAAACCCCTTTTCGCATTAGCGTCCTCTTCCGGGATGGTTTTAGGCGCACGTCTCATGGACCGTACGGGGAAGGGAATACGGGGCGCCCCGCGGGATGCGCTGGTTGCAGACGTCACGCCGCCGGAAATGCGTGGTGCGGCATATGGCCTGCGTCAGTCAATGGATACCACAGGCGCATTTCTTGGCCCATTACTGGCCGTAAGCTTAATGCTGTTGCTGGACAATGATTTTCGCACTGTTTTCTGGATAGCTCTTATCCCCGGTCTGCTTTCAGTTGCCTTGCTCTATTTCGGCCTTCAGGAGCCGAAAACTCCCCTCGAACATAAACGTACTAATCCCATTAAACGAGAGAATTTAAGGCGGCTGGGTAAAGCGTGCTGGTGGGTGATTGGCCTTGGTGCGGTGCTCACGCTTGCCCGGTTTAGCGAGGCTTTTCTCGTCCTTCGTGCGCAGCAGTCGGGCGTTCCTCAGGCCCTTATTCCGCTGGTGATGGTGGTCATGAACGTACTCTATTCCCTTTCGGCTTACCCTTTTGGCAAACTTTCTGATGGCATGAGCCACACCCGACTTCTGCAGTGGGGGCTAATGGTGCTGATTGGCGCAGATGTTGTTCTGGCGCTGAGCAGCCACTGGATGGGAGTCATTTTAGGCGTTGCGCTTTGGGGAATACATATGGGTATGACCCAGGGATTACTGGCGGCAATGATCGCTAAAACCGCACCGCGCGATCTGCGCGGCACGGCTTTCGGTATTTTTAGTCTGGTAAGCGGCGTGGGATTATTAATCGCCAGCGTGGGAGCCGGCGCGATATGGGAAACGTTTGGCGCGGAATATACGTTTTATGCCGGAGCGGTGATTTGTCTGGCTACGCTTGTGTATCTGCGCAAAACGCCGGACGAGGCGAAATAAAAAAACCAGCCATCAGGCTGGTTTTCAGTGTGTTTTTGGTCGGCACGAGAGGATTTGAACCTCCGACCCCCGACACCCCATGACGGTGCGCTACCAGGCTGCGCTACGTGCCGACGCATAAAAAGAATACTACTCGATTCCGTTTTGAATGCAAGGGAATCTGTCGCTAACTGGTTTATTATTAATCAGTTAGCGATGAAGCGCTTCTCATCCGTCAGGACCTGAAGCAGCAGGCTCAGCTGTGGTTTCTGATCTTTCAGCCGTTCACCCTGCAGATTATACGTCTGATAATTCCCGTTGCTGTTCAGCACCAGCGTCAGCTTCGGCGTGGTCACCACCAGCGTATTATTCCCCGCTGCCGTCACCCAGCTGTGGCGGCGCGCGGCGCTGAAGAGATCCTGCCCCTGCGAATACTCGTTTGCTGGCGTGCTGACGTGCAGCAGACGTTGCATCAGGGTTGTCATCACATCTTTATGCTCGGTGAGCATATTAATGCGCTGCGCCGGGGTGCCAGGCCAGTGGATCACCAGAGGAACCTGCAGATTCGGGCGAGACCAGCTCATACTCTTCGTCTCGTCACCTAGCGGGATGCCATGGCCCGCGGTCACGATCACCACGGTATTGTCCAGCTTGCCCGACTCGCGAAGCGCATCAAGCACGCGGCCTATCTGAGCATCAACATCGCCAGCCGCGCGACCGTAGCGGCGCGCAAAGTCACTCTTATTGCTGTCAGCAAGCGTTGTGCCGTTAAAGGCAACCCATGAGAACCAGCGGTTATCTTCCTGGGCGTAACGCTGCAGCCAGTTTATCCATTGGCTGGCGGTCTGCGCGTCGGACTGTTTTTGCGCCGTCGGCAGTGAGAAATCGGACAGCAGCGCCTGGCGGTAGAGCGGGCTGTTAAAGCCATCGGAGGAGAACAACCCTAACTGATAGCCTTGCTGATTCAGCCCGGTGATCAGCGCCGCAGGCGTGCGGGTAGACAGTACGCCGTCCATGTAGCCAGCTGAAATGCCATAGAAGAGGCCAAAGATGCCCGCATCGGCGGTGTTACCGGAGCTCATATGCTGAGTAAACGAGACGTTCTGACTCGCGAAAGCGGCCAGCGCAGGCATCTGCTTCTCGAAACGGGAATAGTTCAGGCCATCGACGGTGATCAGCAGGACGTTTTGTCCGCGCCCCATATCGCGGTAGTTCAGGTCGCTCAGAGGATACTGAACGCTGACGGCTTCCGGGTTACCCTGCTCGATAAGACGGCGCTGGTACTCCTGCGCATCAAGCAGGCCGTGTTTCTCGAGGAAGCGACGGGCCGTCATCGGGTACGAGAGCGGCAGGTTCGCGCGCTGCATGGTAATAGGGCGATAGAAGTTCGCATCCGCCCAGATATACATGATGTGCGAACTGATAAAGGAGACGAAAAAGAGCGCGGCGACGGGCTTCGCATAATGGCGTCGCCGGGTCAGGCTGCGGAGCTTTTGCCAGCTCCAGGTAGCGAACAGCATCTCAATCAACAGGATCACCGGGACGCTGATAAACATCAGCTGCCAGTCACGGGCCGTTTCGTTCTGGTCGGGGTTAATCACCAGTTCCCAGACGATGGGGTTGAGGTGCAGGTGGAAGCGGGTGAACACTTCACTGTCGATAAGCAGCAGCGTCATCCCGACCGTCGCAAGGATGGCGGACAAGAACCTCATCAGACGCTGCGACATGACGATAAACGTCAGGGGGAACAGGATCAGCAGATAGGTGGCGAAAACCAAAAAGCTAAAGTGACCCACAACGCTCATCCAGGAGTAGATACGCCCGGTTAGCGTTGTTGGCCAGTCTGCGACAAACAGATAACGACAGCCAATGACCGTCGCCAGCAGAATGTTGAACAGGGCAAACCAGTGCCCCCAGCTGACCATCTGGGAGACTTTTTCACGGTAGCGCTGACGATTCGTCACCATAAACTGTTGTTCGTATCCCTTAATGGGCCGGGTCGTTGCTGACGGACGACTGTAAAGCCTGGGCGAACGATTTTGCGATCGCCTGACGCTGAGCCGGAGCAACGCTGGTGTTAATCAGGTTGGTGACCATATTTCCCAAAACCATCAGGGAGAGATCGGTCGGCGTTTTATGTTTTTCCAGTACGTTGACCAGCTCACTGAGCAGTTGTTCAACGTGTTCATCACTGTAGCGGGAATGTTGTGGCATAAATCAAAATCAGTTTGTTGATGAAAGGGCAACATATTACCGTAGCAACAGCTTTTTTTCCCCTTTTTTATCTGTTGTTGCACACATGTCCTGGTGGTGGTTGAATACCGCCCGGTCTAAAAGGAGAGTTTATCATGAGTCTGGAAATCAACCAGATTGCCTTGCACCAGCTTATCAAGCGTGATGAGCAAACCCTTGAAGTGGTGCTGCGCGATTCGTTACTGGAACCCACGGCGACCGTGGTGGAGATGATGGCAGAGCTGCATCGCGTCTATAGCGCCAAAAATAAAGCCTATGGCCTGTTCAACGAAGAGAGTGAACTGGCCGATAGTCTGCGCCTGCAGCGTCAGGGCGAAGAGGATTTCCTGGCGTTTAGCCGTGCCGCAACCGGGCGTCTGCGCGACGAACTGGCGAAATATCCGTTCGCCGACGGCGGGATCGTGCTGTTCTGCCACTATCGCTACCTGGCGGTCGAGTATCTGCTGGTTACCGTGCTGAATAACTTAAGCAGCATGCGCGTGAACGAGCAGCTGGATATCAGCTCAACGCATTATCTGGATATCAACCATGCGGATATCGTGGCGCGTATTGATTTGACCGAATGGGAAACCAACCCGGAGTCGACCCGCTACCTGACATTCCTGAAGGGGCGCGTGGGCCGCAAAGTGGCGGATTTCTTTATGGACTTCCTCGGTGCCAGCGAAGGTCTTAACGCCAAGGCGCAGAACAAAGGGCTGCTCCAGGCGGTTGACGATTTCACAGCAGAAGCGCAGCTCGATAAATCTGAGCGCCAGACGGTGCGTCAGCAGGTTTACAGCTACTGCAACGAACAGCTGCAGGCAGGGGAAGAGATTGAGCTGGAGTCGCTGTCAAAAGAGCTGGCGGGCGTCAGCGAAGTCAGCTTCCAGGAATTTACCGCAGAAAAGGGCTATGAGCTTGAAGAGAGCTTCCCGGCGGATCGCAGCACGCTGCGTCAGTTAACCAAGTTTGCCGGCAGCGGCGGTGGGTTAACCATTAACTTTGATGCGATGCTGCTGGGTGAACGTATCTTTTGGGATCCGGCCACCGATACGCTGACCATTAAGGGCACGCCGCCGAATCTGCGCGATCAGCTTCAGCGCCGCACCTCGGGCGGTAAATAGCAGGCACAAAAAACCCCGCAGAAGCGGGGTTTTTTTCGACAGGTTTGCGATTACGCGCGAACGAAGTCGATGTGAGTCAGTTTTGGCTTGAACGCGTGACGCTGAACAGCCTGAACTTTCACTTTTTCTTCTTTACCGCCAACAACGATGGTCAGAACTTCGCTGTAGAATTCAGCTTTGGTCTGCAGGTTCCACAGTTTGTCGTGATCCAGTTCGATTGCAACTGGAGCAGCTTCGCCACCGTAAACGATAGCCGGGAACTTGTTAGCGGTACGCAGGCGGCGGCTCGCACCCTTACCCTGCACGTTACGTACTTCTGCTTCGATAGTAAACATTGATTTCTCTCTGTATTTAAAACCCTACTACAGGCGACCCAGCAGCAGGTGAGTGTTCTGCCTCACGGATGTGAAGCGGGCGGCATTTTATACTCAAATGCCCCTCACATCAATGAAAAGTCCCGCTAACCGCGCAATTCGTTGGCGCGACGGAAGCGACCTTCGTAGTCAAAGAGCTTCTCGCGCACCTGCCAGAACTGGCCTTTCTTACGGGCGACGACAAAATCCGGATGGCGCAATAGCATCTGCTGGCGCACGATATCGGCCACGGTGATCCAGCGCAGGGGCACGCCCGGCGTGCGGGTATGCGGGCGGATAAACAGCTGTTCGAAGGCCATTCGCTGGGCAGGCGTCTGAACCCGGAAGCGCTCGCTGACGTCCGCCCCGTCTTCGTCGTAATAGGTGATTTTCAACCACTCGCCTTTTTCATCGGCGCCGGGCTGCAGCGCCATGCCGGAACAGCGCAGCACCAGGGCATCTTTCAGCTTTAGCGCCGCTTTCAGCATGTCGTCCGGATCAACCAGCACCGCGTCGCATTCCCGGCAGCGGCGGGCGGCAATGTCGTTTTCGGCGTTGCACTGCGGGCAGTTTTTGAACCGGAAGCGGAAATCGCACTGCTCGCGATGCCCGTCATCATCTTCAAACCAGCCCTGACAGCGGCGGCCAAAGTGTTCGATCAGCGTACCGTCGGCGGTGGTTTTTCCCCAGAAGGTGTTGGCAAACCCGCAGGCAGGGCAAAATACCTGCACGGGCACGTTGTCGCTTTTCCCTTTTGGCGCGCCGACCTCAGGCGTATAGAGATCGTGCGGGTTACCGGCATAATCCAGAATCAGGCAGTCGGTTTTTCCCGGGGCCAGACGCAGGCCGCGGCCAACAATCTGCTGATACAGACTGACCGATTCGGTCGGGCGCAAAATGGCGATCAGGTCGACGTGCGGGGCGTCAAAGCCGGTGGTCAATACCGACACGTTTACCAGATAGCGGAACCGCTGGGCTTTAAAGGCGTCAATCAGGCCGTCGCGCTCCGGGCCGGGCGTTTCGCCGGTGATTAACGCCGCGTCGCCGGCGGGCAGTAATCCGGTGATTTCACGCGCGTGCTCAACGGTGGCGGCAAAGATCATTACCCCCTTGCGCGTCGCGGCGAACTCCTCAATCTGGCTGATAATATGCGGCGTAATACGCTTCTGCTTTTTCAGCTCCTGATTGAGATCCGCTTCGCTGAATAAGCCGTTGCTCTGTGCCTGCAAACGGCTGAAATCGTACTGCACCACCGGCATATCCAGCCGTTCAGGCGGCGTCAGGTAGCCATGTTTAATCATGTAGCGCAGCGGAAGTTCGTAAATGCAGTCGCTAAACAGGGCCTTGTCATCACCGCGCACCATGCCGTGATAATGATAGCGATAGATCCAGCCTTTCCCCAGGCGAAACGGGGTCGCCGTCAGGCCCAGCAGGCGCAGGTGAGGATTCACCGCTTTCAGGTGAGCCAGGATTTGCTGGTACTGGCTGTCGTCGTCATCGCTGATGCGGTGACACTCGTCGACGATCAGCAGCGAAAATTCGCTGCGAAACAGGTCCAGATTGCGCGCCACCGACTGCACGCTGCCAAAAACCACTTTGCCGTGGCTCTCTTTGCGCTTCAGCCCGGCGGCGAAAATATCGGCTTCCAGCCCAAGCGCACAATACTTGGCGTGGTTTTGCGCGACGAGCTCTTTAACGTGCGCCAGCACCAGCACGCGACCGCGGGCCAGACGCGCCAGTTCGGCGATGACCAGGCTTTTGCCTGCGCCGGTCGGGAGCACAATCGCCGCCGGCTCGCGATGTTTACGGAACCAGGCGAGGGTGGCGTCAACGGCTTCCTGCTGATAGGGACGAAGTGTAAAAGTCATGGGGTCTCGGTTTCGTTATTCCGCACATAGTATGCCACGAAACTTTTTCCCTTGAGTGGCGCAACCAGACCATTATACTGAACCGTTCCAGACTGCTTCTTTTTTCGGACCTGTTGTCCGACTTCCAGCACCATTAAGGCTAAAAAGATTTCATGCGACTTGATAAGTTTATCGCTCAGCAACTCGGCGTAAGCCGCGCTATTGCCGGGCGTGAAATTCGCGCCAGCCGCGTTACCGTGGATGGCGATATTGTGAGAGACAGCGCGTTCAAACTGCAACCTGACCATCAGGTGGAGTATGACGGCAATCCGCTGACCCAGCAGCACGGTCCGCGCTACTTCATGCTCAATAAGCCGGAAGGCTATGTCTGCTCAACGGACGATCCCGATCATCCGACGGTGCTCTATTTCCTCGACGAGCCGGTGGCGCACAAGCTGCACGCCGCAGGCCGCCTCGACATCGATACCACCGGTCTGGTGCTGATGACCGACGACGGGCAGTGGTCGCATCGCATTACTTCCCCGCGTCACCACTGCGAGAAAACCTATCTGGTCACGCTGGAGTCGCCGGTATCGGATGACACGGCAGAGCAATTCACGAAAGGCGTTCAGCTGCATAATGAAAAAGATCTGACCAAACCCGCCGTGCTTGAGGTGATCGCGCCGACGGAGGTCCGTCTGACCATCAGCGAAGGGCGTTACCATCAGGTGAAACGTATGTTTGCCGCGGTGGGGAACCACGTTGTTGGCCTGCATCGTGAGCGGATTGGTGCGATCGAACTCGATCCCGACCTGGCGCCAGGCGAATATCGCCCGTTAACGGAAGAAGAGATCGCCAGCGTCGGTCTGCCTTCGCACTAATTTCAGGAGAGCTCTGTGACCACCAGGCCACACTCGTCGTTCAAAATCGTCTTCATTCTTGGCCTGCTGGCCATGCTGATGCCGCTGTCTATTGATATGTACCTGCCCGCGCTGCCGGTCATTTCCGCGCAGTTTGGCGTTCCGGCGGGCAGCGCGCAGATGACGCTCAGCACCTATATTCTTGGCTTTGCCCTTGGCCAGCTGTTTTATGGCCCGATGGCGGACAGCCTTGGACGCAAGCCCGTTATTCTGGGCGGGACGCTGGTCTTTGCGGCCGCTGCGGTTGCCTGCGCGCTGGCGCAGACCATCGATCATCTGATTGTCATGCGCTTCTTCCACGGTCTGGCGGCGGCAGCGGCAAGCGTGGTGATTAACGCCCTGATGCGCGATATCTACCCGAAGGAAGAGTTCTCCCGCATGATGTCCTTCGTGATGCTGGTGACGACGATTGCGCCGCTGGTGGCCCCGATGGCCGGTGGTGCGGTGCTGGTGTGGTTTAGCTGGCATGTGATTTTCTGGATCCTGGCCCTGGCCGCGCTGCTGGCCTCCGCGATGATTTTCTTCTTTATTGATGAAACGCTTCCCGTCGAGCGCCGGCAGAAATTCCACATCCGAACCACCATCGGCAACTTTGCCTCGCTGTTTCGCCACAAGCGCGTGCTCAGCTATATGCTGGCAAGCGGGTTCAGCTTCGCCGGAATGTTCTCCTTCCTGAGCGCCGGGCCGTTTGTCTACATCGAACTGAACCACGTTTCGCCGCAGCACTTCGGCTATTACTTTGCGCTTAACATCGTCTTCCTGTTCATCATGACCATCATCAACAGCCGCTTTGTCCGGCGGGTGGGGGCTCTGAACATGTTCCGCGCCGGGCTGTGGATACAGTTTGTGATGGCGATCTGGCTGGTGGTGAGCGCGTTTCTGGGCGTGGGCTTCTGGGCGCTGGTGGTCGGCGTGGCGGCTTTTGTCGGCTGCGTGTCGATGGTGTCATCCAATGCGATGGCGGTGATCCTGGATGAGTTCCCGCACATGGCGGGGACCGCATCATCTCTGGCAGGGACGTTCCGCTTCGGCATCGGCGCTATCGTTGGCGCGTTGCTTTCGATGGCCACCTTTACGACGGCATGGCCCATGCTGTGGGCGATGGCTTTTTGCGCAACCAGCTCGATACTCTTCTATCTTTACGCCAGTCGACCGCGAAAAGCGGCCCACTAAAACACAGAGAAGGCCCGGCAGGGCCTTTTTTGTTGATGCATATCAACCAAACCCCCGTTCGTTTATTCCGTGTTTGTTTATTTTATGTAAAATCTATTTGTGTAAAAAGTCACATCATTGTATTCAAAAAGGTTGAGTTAGATCGCAGAAACGGGTACATATAGCGCCGACGCGAGCCAGGAAACGGATAAAAAAGCGCTGAATAGTGCAGGCTGGCGATGATGTGTTACTATAAATGTAAATAAATTGTGAAGTAAATTTTGCTTCCGGGGAACGAACGTGAATACATTACAACTCTCCATTGTCCATCGCTTGCCCCAGAGCTATCGCTGGTCGACGGGTTTTGCAGGTTCGAAAGTTGAACCGATTCCGCAAAACGTCACGGGCTGTGAAAACTGCCTGGTAGCACTCAAGCTGTTGAGCCCGAGCGACGAAAATGCATGGCGGGTGATGGAGCGTCTCAGTCAGGCCCTGACGGATATCGAAGTGGACAGCTCCGTGCTGGAGTGTGAAGGTGAGCCGTGCCTGTTTGTGAAGAGCCAGGACGAGTTTGCCGCCACCTGCCGTCTGAAGAATTTTGGCGTTGCCATCGCGGAGCCTTTCTCCGGCCAGTACCCGTTCTGACCGCTAGTCTGCCGACAACAGCTGGCGCGTGTAGCGCTGCGTTGGCGCGCTAAATACGCGCTGGCACTCACCCTGCTCGACCACTTCTCCCTGTCGCAACACAATCACCTGATGGCATAGCGCCCGCACCACCTGAAGATCGTGGCTGATAAAGATATAGGCCAGCCTGTGCTTTTCCTGCAGCCCTTTCAGCAGGGCCAGGATCTGCGCCTGAACGGTTCTGTCCAGCGACGACGTCGGTTCATCCAGAATAATCAGCTCCGGCTTCAGGATCAGCGCGCGGGCAATGGCGATACGCTGGCGCTGCCCGCCGGAGAATTCAGCCGGATAGCGGTGGCGCGTCCCGGCATCTAAGCCCACTTCGGCCATCACCCGCATAACTTCCTGCTCTCGCTGCTGAGCGTTCAGGCCGGGTTGATGTACGCGCAGACCCTCTTCGATAATCTGTAACACGCTGAGCCGTGGATTAAGCGAGGAGTTGGGATCCTGAAACACCACCTGCATGCGGGGCCGCACGGGCAGCATCTGGCGGCGGTTCCAGCGGTGCAGCGGCATATCGTCAAAGAGGATCTCGCCCTGCGAGGCAATTAAGCGCAGCAGCGCCAGACCGGTGGTGCTTTTGCCCGAACCGGATTCACCCACCAGCCCCAGAGATTCTCCCGGGCGCAGCGAGAAGCGGATGTGTTTCAGCACCGGATTCTGGTCGACGATGCGTCGCAAAATACCTTTGCGGATCGGGAACGAGACGGACAGATCCTCAACGCGCAGCAGCGGCGTGCTGTCCGCATCGAGAGGAATCGGGTCGCCGGAGGGTTCGCTGTCGAGCAGGCGCTGCGTATAGGGGTGCTGTGGGGCACTCAGCAGCGCGGACGCCGTATTCTGTTCAACACAGCGTCCGTTTTGCATCACCGCGACGCTGTCGGCCAGCTTTCTCACAATGCTCAGGTTGTGCGTTATAAACAGCAGGCTCATGTTCAGCTCGTCACGCAGCTCCCGCAGCAGCGTCAATATTTGCGCCTGTACCGTCACGTCCAGCGCCGTTGTAGGCTCGTCGGCAATCAACAGCTCGGGTCGCGTGAGCAGTGCCATGGCGATCATCACGCGCTGGCGTTCGCCGCCGGAGAGCTGATGCGGAAAATCATTCAGCCGTTTGGGCGCATTGCGTATGCCTGTGCGTTCAAGACAATCCAGAATTTCTCCCCGCGCGGCCTCTTTGCGCATCCCTCGGTGCAGGGAGAGCACTTCATAAAGCTGTTTTTCGAGGCTGTGCAGAGGGTTAAGTGAAACCATCGGCTCCTGGAAGATCATGGCGATTTTGTTGCCGCGAATACCGCGCAGGGTATGTTCGTCGGCATGCAGCAGCGAGCTGCCGTGAAACAGAATATCCCCTTGCGGGTAGCTCACCGGCGGGGACGGCAACAGGCGCAGGATAGAGAGTGCCGAAACGCTCTTGCCTGAACCCGACTCGCCCACCAGGGCCAGCGTTTCACCGGTCTGGATCTTCAGCGACAGGTCGGTGACCACGGTGCGCGTCTCGCCCTGCTTTGAAAAAGCAATCGACAGGTTATCAATACTGAGAAGAGGCTGGGTCATTTTATACCGCCTTGTTCGGATCGAAGGCATCGCGCACGGCTTCGCCAATAAAAATCAGCAGCGACAGCAGCACGGCCACGGAAAGAAAGGCGGCGATGCCTAACCACGGCGCCTGCAGGTTGTTTTTACCCTGCAGCAGCAGTTCGCCGAGCGACGGGGAACCCAGCGGTAGCCCGAAACCAAGAAAATCCAGTGAGGTGAGGGTGGTGATCGAGCTGCACAGAATAAACGGCAGGAAGGTGAGCGTTGCCACTACCGCGTTGGGCAGCATGTGGCGGAAGATAATCCCCCGGTCGCTCACGCCAAGCGCCTGCGCGGCGCGAATGTAGTCGAAATTGCGGGTACGCAGGAACTCCGCGCGCACCACGCCCACCAGCGCCATCCAGCCGAACAGGACGGTGATGCCTAACAGCCACCAGAAGCCGGGCTGCACCACGCTGGAAAGCAGGATGATCAGGAACAGCGTTGGCATGCCTGACCAGACTTCAATCACCCGCTGGCCCCACAGATCAATTTTCCCGCCGTAGTAGCCCTGAACGGCGCCCGCCACGACGCCCATTACGCTGGAGAATATTGTCAGCATCAGCCCAAAGAGAAGCGAGATTCGCGTTCCGTACAGGATGCGCGCCAGCACGTCGCCGCCGTTAGCATCCGTTCCCAGCCAGTTTTGCGCGGAGGGCGGGGAAGGGAACGGCGTCGTGGTGGAAAAGTTAATGCTGTTGGCGCCAAAGCGCACCGGCGCCCAGAGCGCCCAGCCGTGCTGTTCGATCTGCTGGCGAAGCCACGGATCCTGATACTCCGCCGGTGTTGCAAACGGGCCGCCGAAGTCGCTTTCGCTGTAGTTGGCGATAACCGGCACGTACCAGCGGTCGTTAAAATGCACCAGCAACGGCTTGTCGTTGGCGATCAGCTCCGAACACATGCTTAAGGCAAACAGCACGGCAAAAATCCACAGCGACCAGTAGCCGCGGCGGTTGTGGCGAAAGCGGGCCCAGCGGGCCTGGTTGACGGGGCTTAAACGCGACATCAGCGGCCCTCAAAATCGATTCGGGGATCGACCAGCGTATAGCTGATATCACTGATGATATTCAGCAGCAGGCCAATCAGGGTGAAAATATAGAGTGTGCCAAACATCACCGGATAGTCGCGCGACACGGTAGCTTCATAGCCCAGCAGCCCCAGGCCGTTGAGCGAGAACATCACCTCTATCAGCAGCGAGCCGGTAAAAAACATGCCGATGAACGTGGCCGGAAATCCGGCGATCACCAGCAGCATGGCGTTGCGGAACACGTGTTTCCACATGATCTGCTTCTCGCTCACGCCCTTGGCGCGGGCCGTGACGACGTACTGTTTACGAATTTCATCGAGAAAGGCGTTTTTGGTCAACATGGTCAGGGCCGCGAACCCGCCGATGACCGTGGCCAGCACCGGCAGCGTGATATGCCAGAGATAGTCAGTGATTTTCTGATACCACGGCAGGGAGCTGAAATCGGCGGAGACCAGCCCCCGCAGCGGGAAGAGGTCGAAATAACTCCCCCCGGCAAAAAAGACAATCAGCAGGACGGCAAACAGAAACGCCGGGATGGCGTAGCCGATAATGATGAACGTGCTGCTCCAGATATCAAACCGGCTGCCGTTATACACCGCTTTTCGGATCCCGAGCGGTATAGAGACCAGATAGATAATCAGCGTTCCCCACAGCCCCAGCGTTATCGAAACCGGCAGGCTTTGCTTAATCAACGTTAATACTGACGCACTGCGAAACAGGCTGTCGCCAAAATCAAAGCGGATGTAATCCCAGAGCATCTTGAAATAGCGCTCGTGAATCGGTTTGTCAAAGCCGTAGCGGTGGGTGATCTCGGCGATCACCTCCGGATCCAGCCCACGTCCGCCGCGATAATGGCTTTCGCTGATATTCCCTACGCCGGTTCGCGCATGGCTCGCGCCCATCCCCTCACCACCCCCGCCGGGCATGCCGCCGCTGTTGCCAAATTCAATGGCGGCAATCGCCTGATCGACCGGGCCGCCGGGGGCGATTTGCACGATAAAAAAGTTAATCGTGATGATGGCCCACAGGGTGGGGATAATCAGCAGGAGACGACGGAGAAGATAGGCACCCATGATGATTCCTTATCGCCGCTCAGCGGGAAGTCTGGCGGCTTTGTTAACGTCATACCACCAGGTATCAAAGCCCAGGGAGTAGACAGGGCGCACGGCAGGCACGGAGAACTTGTCCCAGCGCGCAAGGCGATCTTCGCCCATATACCACATCGGCAGCATGTAGTAGTTCCAGGTTAAGACCCTGTCGAGGGCGCGTCCGAGAGGCAGGAGCTTTTCTTTATCCCCCTGCGCCGCCACTATTTTGGCAATCAGCGCGTCAATCGCCGGGCTTTTTACCCCCGGCGCATTGTATGAGGAGTCGATGTAGCTGGAGGCCCAGGAGATTTGCAGGTCCGAGCTGGGCCACGGCTGGGCGGGCCACAGGCGCTGCATCATGTCGTAATCACGGCTGCGCATGCGGCTGGTGATCTGCGCGTTATCAACCTGGCGAATGTTCATGGTCACGCCCAGCCGCTCAAGGTTGTGCTTAAACGGCAGTACCCACTGATCGTTGCCCCCGGACGAGAGCAGCAGCTCAAAGCTGAGAGGCTTGCCCGTTTTGGCATCCACACGCTTTTGATTTTTCAGGTGCCAGCCCGCGTCATCCAGCAGTTTGCTGGCTTTCAGCAGATTGTCGCGGTCGTAACCGTCACCGTTCGACGCGGGCGGCTGAAACACGGTGGTGAACACCTGCGGCGGCAGCTCCGCTTTCAGCGGCGCCAGCAGAGCCAGCTCGTCGGCTTTCGGGTAATCGCGCGCGGCATATTCGGTGTTCTGGAAATAGCTGTTGGCGCGGCTGTAAGCCCCGTAAAACAGCGCTTTGTTCATCCACTCAAAATCAAAGGCCAGGGAAATGGCTTCGCGCACCCGGCGGTCATTAAATACCGGACGCTGAATATTAAACGCCAGCCAGCGGGTGTCCTGGGCAGACTCATTTTTGTGCTCGTCTTTGACGATATAGCCTTTTGCGAAATTTTTGCCGATATAGCGGGTCGCCCAGTTTTTGGCGCTGCTTTCTACGCGTAAATCGAAGGCACCGGCTTTGAACGCTTCAAACGCCACGTTATCGTCGAGGTAGTAATCATAGCGAAGGGTGTCGAAATTCCAGCGCCCGCGGTTTACCGGCAGGTCTGCTGCCCAGTAGTCTTTCACGCGAGAGTAAACGACATATTGCCCCATTCGCCAGTCGGTGATTCGGTATGGGCCGCCTGCCAGCGGCGGCGTGGAAAGCGGGTCGCTTAGCTTATGATTTTTCCAGAACGATTCCGGCATCACCGGCAGCGAGAACAGGCTGAGCATGTTCTCTTTGTTCGGTTCGCTCAGTTCGATGCGCACGGTGAGCGGCGCGATGGCTCTGACGGAGGCCCCTTTATACACGATGCGGAACTGGGGGACGCCTTCGGTCATGAATTTATGGAAGGTGAACGCCACGTCGCTGGCCTTCACCGGCGTACCGTCGTGAAAACGTGCTCGCGGATTCAGCGAGATTTCCGCCCAGGCGAAGTTATCGGCGTAACGCACGTTGTCGGCAATCAGAGGATAATAGCTGCCGGGCTCATCATCCGACGTGACGAAGAGCGTATCGTAAAGCGATTCCGTTCGCGCGGCCGCCACGCCGCGCAGGGCGAAGCGGTTGAAGTTGTCGAATGTTCCCGTGGCGGAAAGCGTGACCTTTCCGCCCTTCGGCGCGGCAGGGTTAACGTAATCGAAGTGCATAAAATTGACCGCATATTTCGGCTCGCCAATCACCGCGAAGGCGATATTTTCTTTGATGGCTTGCGCCTGGCTGGACAGGCTCGTTAGTGCCAACATCAGCAACATGAAGCGCATAAGCATCTCGCGGCGGCTCCCTCTTTTACAGTCCGACTCGGTTAAGCTGAATAATAAGTGACGTCACGGGCAATGTGAAATTAATCACCCCCGGGCGAAATATCAGGCCGCCATTCGCGGAACTGCGCCAGCGGCATCGGGCGGCTAATCCAGTATCCCTGCAGGAAATTAACGCCGTGTTCGCGTAGCCAGGCGGCCTGTTCCGGCGTTTCCACCCCTTCAGCGACGGTCGACATATTCAGTCGTCTTGCCAGCGTCAGGACGGCATCCAGCACCGGCGACGTCACGGTCTCAGTGCCAATTGCATTAACAAAGCCGCGGTCGATCTTGAGATAGTCCATGGTGAAATGCTCAAGATAAATCAGCGCGCTGTGGCCGGTGCCAAAATCATCAATGGCTATCTCAAACCCTTCGTTGTGTAGCCATTCGAAGAGGCTGTTGGCTTCCCGATGATTGAGCATGTCGCGTTCGGTAATTTCCAGCACGATCTGGAAGTAATCCTGCGGCAGTAGCGCTTTGAAGGTGCGCATATCGTCTTTGAAGCTTTCTGCATGCAGATGCCCCGGCGCAATGTTGATGCCCACCTTTGCTCCCGGAGGTAACAGCGTTTGTAACACGGGCGCATCGTGAATGATAAGGTCAAAGAGATGCAGCGTCAGCGGGACAATCAGCTTCTGCGCTTCGGCAAAGTTGATAAACGCGTCCGGCGGAATTTCCCCCATCGTCGGGTGTTTCCAGCGCATCAGCACTTCAAGCCCGGTCATCTGGAGCGATTTAGCATCGACGACGGGCTGATAAACCACATAAAACTGACCGCGCTTAATGGCGCTTAAAATCTCTTTACCCGGGTTGAGGCGAATGCTGAGGATATAGTAATTGAGCGATCCGGCACAAATGCCGCATACCAGCCCGAAGAACAGGGCATAGAGAATTTCATCGCTGGTCCATGCGTCCGCATACAGGTTTATGGTCAGGGGGACGTCTTTCAGCGTCGCGGTTCGGGTCGGCGTTTCGTGCAGATCTTGCGCGTTGACCAGCGTGCCGGACTGCGTTGACAGCGCGTGATCGCCAATGATGATGGCGATGCCGGCAAATTCGTCCTGGCGAGCGGTGTAGAGCAGGTAAGGCGTCAGATTGAGATTCACCGAGGTGAACACGCCGCCGTCCTTCACCAGCGGATTACGGTACCAGATGGCAATCGCGGGCTTGTTGGGCAACATGGGGGTGCCAGGAAGCAACGCCATATCAATCTGTTTGTCGATGTGCAGCTCGGGTATCAGCTCCTCCATCGGGGAATTCATCGGCCCCGTGGCAGAAGAGCAGAACGCCATTTTGTCTCTGACCAGCAGGAATGCGCGAACGTTAACGCTAAAGGCAGCGCGCGAGGTAAGTTCCTGATTGACGTCGTGACAGCTCTTTAACGTGAGCGGCTGGAGCACATCGATAGAATTTTTTAACTCATCGAAATAGCTCTTCATATAGATGCTCACATCGTGGATCAGGGTGTCGAATTTGACTTCCCGCTTGTGGTAGCTCCAGAAAAATTGCAACGAACCCAGGAGCAGGGCGGCGATCAGGCCTGTGATGATGCTGAGGATCAGTATTTTGCGATTGCTGGAGAAATAGCGGGTGAACATAGACGTCGTGATTCCTGAAATGCCGCTGGATGTATTCAGTGTAACGGGCAAAAAAAAACACTGCCGAAGCAGTGCTTTTTTTCATCATATCGCCAGCCAAGGGATAACCAACGATACAATAGTCATATTAACTGCGGGTCAGTACGCGGCGTGCTTCGTTGTAGCGCTTCTTCCAGTACGGTTCATTCATGCTGGAAATGGTCACACCGCTACTGGTGGAGGCATGTACAAACTGGTCATTACCAATGTAGATGCCAACATGTCGACCTGTAGAACCGGCACGGAACAGGACTAAATCACCGGTGCGCAGTTTAGTACGTGAAATCGACTTGCCCATCTCCTGCTGCTCATAGGTTGAACGCGGAAGATCTAACCCAAATTGCTCACGGAACGTACGCTGTACAAAACCGGAACAATCAATACCTGTTTTTGTGCTGCCGCCAAGACGATAGCGCACGCCTTTCCAGTCAGCATACTGGTCCATAATGCGGGACTTCACGTCCAGATTACGTACCATATTTTCAAATTCATCCTGAGAGGCTTGCAGTGACGAGGAATCTTCCATTCCCACAACACGCGTCTCAGGATGCATATTCTTTGCGGTGTTAGATGTACTACATGCAGACAACAGTACCGCGACTGCTATCGCCGGGATCCCCCGTAAGATATATCTCAGAAACGGTTGAGATTTGACCATTTTGTTTATTATCCCTTGAAGTCCTTAACGACAAATATCGTTATAAAAATGCCAAACGTGACGAGACTAATTATCTGTTCACATTGAGACAATTCTTTCTGGTCACATTTGTGGCTCAGCGCACAAAATTATTCGCCATTGAAATAATTATCTCTATGGGGCAAAACGAGTTCGAGATTAACCGATTGCCTGGGGTAATGCGAGTAAAAAAAGCCTTTTTTTTATAAGAAAATGTGATACAGAAAGTAAAAACATGGAAATGCTCAAAATACCGGCAGATCCGCCGCGTAATCGCGTAATTGATTCATTTTTATCATGAATATGATGACGAGAATATGACAGTGGGGAAAGATCGCGGCGAGAACGCTATCAGGGATCATGTCGATCCCTGATAGCTCACGTTAATTTAGGTTAGTTATTTGTTTAATTATTGTTGCGCCCTGCCGGGAAGATAGCGATCGAACAGCGCTATTATCCTGTCGCTCAGTGGGGTCATTAAACACCACGGCAGCGCAATCAGCGCCACGGAGAGCGAACCGACGGCAATATCGGTAAACCAGTGAGCGCCAATCATTACGCGCGGGAAGGCAAAAACCACAAAAATAATCAGGGCTATGGCAAAGGCTTTTCTGCCAAAATAGCGAAGCATAATGGCGGAAAAAATAAACAGCATCATACCGTGATCGCCGGGGAAACTGTCCTTCGACGCATCTTTTGTTGGAATATGCAGCAGTTCGCTGACGCGATAAATATCGGTGAAGAATAGCGTTGGGCTTGAGCGCTTAACCGGAATAATCGCGGTTGCCAGCTGGTTAATGGCGACGGCAAACAGCAGCATTACCAGACCGATAATGAGAATACGCCGACGCCCGGCTTTATCCTCTTTCAGCCAGAAAGAGAGCATCAGGCAGCCCATGGCCAGCAGCGAGAAGCCGTCGAAGGCGCGATTGTTGGTAATTGCCACCAGCCACAGGAACGCGTTGCTCTTCACCAGCTCCTGGTTAAAGAAGTGAAAAATGGCAGAATCCAGCGGGAACCAGAAACCATGATCCGCCGGGATATACCAGGAGAAGAAAAGCGCCAGACCGGCGACATTAAGCAGTAATATCAGGGGAAATCGAGTTGTCATAACGTTCTGCATAGAGTGAAAACTGGGGCAACGTTAGCCGCCCGAACTTAAACGAATCCTCAACAGACTGGACTGGAGGGCATTCCAGTCGACGTTAACCGCACTAATTAACTCTATACGGCTGTCAGGCGGCGCCACGTTTTGCGTTTCAATAAAGAAATCGTCGCCCTGGCGGTTGATCCGCACCAGTCCGTCCGGGGTGCGCATGATCCCTTTCACGCGATCGACGGGCGCAAGACGGGCCCACTCCAGGATCCCGATGGTGTCAAAAACGGTTTCAGCATCAAAAATCCATCCGCAGGCCTGATATCCCTGGCCGCTGTTCAGGTTACGACGCCAGCGCTGATGTTCCGGCAGGCTGAGAGCGGCTAAACCCTGCTTAACCGGATGACTGTGCGAATGATCCGCGCAGGCAGGCAGCTCGGTGAGATTCAGACGAGGAAGGTCAAGCAGGGCGCTATCAATATTCCCCTGTGTGGCCTGCACCCGCGTGCGGTTGCCGCCGAAATGTTGCCACCATGCGTCCAGCGCGGCCTGGCTTTCAGGCGTGGCGCGATCTGCTTTATTCGCGACAATAACGTCAGCCGAGGCGAGCTGATCGCGGAAATTCTCATTGACCACCGCCTTGTCATCCAGAAGCTGACGCGGATCGAGCAGGCACAGGGTGGCGCGCAGATCGATCCACGGCTCGTAAACCGGGGCGGTGAGTAAATCGAGGATCTGCTTCGGATGGCCCAGCCCGGTGGGTTCAATCAGCAGGCGGTCGGGTTTGCCCTGACGCAGCAGCGTATTGAGCCCGACCTGCATCGGCAGGCCATTGACGCAGCACATGCATCCGCCGGGGATCTCTTTAATCATCGCGCCGCTGGATGACAGCAACGCGCCGTCAATGCCCACCTCGCCAAATTCATTGACCAGAACGGCCCATTTCTCGGCCGGATCTTTATTTGCCAGCAGGTGGAGAATTGAGGTGGTTTTACCGCTGCCGAGAAAACCGGTGATGAGGTTGGTTTTGGTCACATGCGCTCCAGATGAGAATGGTGATGCTATAACACTATTCTCTCTATCCTGGCGAAAAGCGTGACCGGTGAGAAGGGGAAGGGCGAACGGAGATCTCATCCGTTCGCGTTAAGCGCAATAATCGTTAAACATTTAACGTTTCGATAACAGCCTGACGCGCGCCGTGGCGGGTGATGCGCTGGTATGCCTGGCTGACAGCCTCCACAAAGACGCTGTTTTGTGCGAGATCGTGACCAAAGACCTCGCTCAGCCCCAGCAGGGCGTTAACGCGACCGGCGTCGCTGCTGGCATTGACCATCGTGCGAATTTTATCGCTGAGGGGATCGCGAACGTCAATCGCATTGCCATGGTCGTCGGTACCGCTGACGTAGCGTATCCAGCCGGCCACGCCCAGGGCCAGCAGCGACCACGGTGTTTTTCGCTCAAGATGAACGCGGATCCCGTCCAGCATTCTTTGCGGAAGCTTCTGGCTACCGTCCATCGCGATTTGCCAGGTCCGATGCTGGAGTGCCGGGTTGGCAAAGCGCTCCAGCAGGCTATCTGCGTAGGCGGTGAGGTCGACATCCTTAATGCGTAACGTGGGCGCCTGTTCGTCCAGCATCAGCCGACGGGCGGCTTCTCGGAACGCAGCGTCCTCCATGCATTCATTAATATGGGCGTAGCCCGCGAGGTATCCCAGATACGCCAGGAAAGAGTGGCTGCCGTTTAGCATGCGCAATTTCATCTGCTCCCAGGGCAGAACATCCAGCACCATCTGAACGCCCGCTACTTCCCACTCCGGACGGCCGGCGACAAAATTATCTTCCACCACCCACTGAATAAATGGTTCACAGCTGATGGCGCACGGATCTTCAACGCCGAGCGCGTCGGTGATTTCCGCCAGCGAGGCCTCCGTCGCGGCGGGCACAATTCTGTCGACCATCGTCCCCGGAAAGCTCACGTGGCTGTCAATCCATTCAGAAAGCGCTGCGGAACGCTTTTGCGCCATGCCCAGCACCGCATTTTTCACCACGTGCCCGTTATCAGGGATATTGTCGCAGGAGAGCACGGTAAACGCAGGCAAGCCGCGCTCGCGGCGGCGGTGGAGCGCTTCGACCAGGATCCCGGGGGCGGAATGTGGCTCTGAGGGGTCTTCCAGGTCATGAATTATCCGGGCGTTGTGCAGATCGAGTTTCCCGGTCGCGGGATCGATGCAATAGCCTTTCTCCGTGATGGTGAGCGACACAATCGCAACCTGAGGTTCGCAAAATTTCTCAATAATGGCGGGCAGAGAGTCCAGCTTTGCGTTCAGGCATTCATGGACGGCACCGACGATAATCGCCTCATTGCCTTCTGCCCCTTTCTCCAGCACGGTGAACAGGTGATCCTGCGCGCGCAGCTGGCTCATCAGCACGTCGCCGCTGAAGAGGCTAATCTCACAAATACCCCAGTCGCCGCCTTTTTCATTCAGCACCCGATTTGTTAACAATGCCTGGTGCGCGCGGTGGAACGCGCCAAAGCCAAAATGGACGATGCGTGAGCGTAATTGCGCGCGATCGTAGCGAGGTTGCTGAACCCGGGCAGGAAGGGCGGTGGAGGCAATTGTCTTCATGAGATACACACCTGATTAACCATTAATTAACAATGCCAGTGTAAAGTTATATGACAGCAAATAAAATTGGTGAGCCGTAAATATCCCCATTCTGTGAGTTTGATCAATCAATGTGAGGCGGTATATTGACCCCTGGCGGCAAACATGTATGGTAGTCGTCATTGCAGTAACGCATATTGGTATAACAACTTTAGAGGGTGAGGCAATGGAACAAACCTGGCGTTGGTACGGGCCGAACGATCCGGTTTCTCTTGATGATGTGCGCCAGGCTGGCGCAACGGGTGTCGTCACGGCGCTGCATCATATTCCTAACGGTCAGGTATGGCCGGTTGAAGAAATTCAACAGCGTCAGGCGCTGCTGGCGGAGAAGGGGTTAACCTGGTCTGTGGTAGAGAGCATCCCGGTTCACGAAGACATCAAAACCCATTCCGGGGAGTACCAGACCTGGATTGCTAACTATCAGCAAAGCATTCGCAACCTGGCGGCCTGCGGCATTGATACGGTTTGCTATAACTTCATGCCCATCCTCGACTGGACGCGTACCGATCTTGAATATCAGATGCCGGACGGCTCGAAAGCGCTGCGTTTCGACCAGATCGCCTTCGCGGCGTTTGAGCTGCACATTCTGAAACGTCCCGGTGCCGAAGCGGATTACACCGCGGAAGAGCAGCAGCAGGCGCTCGAATGGTTCAATGCAGCCAGTGACGCAGACATCGAAAAGCTGACCCGTAATATCATTGCGGGCCTGCCGGGAGCTGAAGAGGGGTATACCCTGGATCAGTTCCGCGCGCGCCTGGCGGAATACGGCGATATTGATAAGCTGCAGCTGCGTGAAAACATGGCGTATTTCCTGCGCGCTATCGTGCCGGTTGCTGAAGAGGCAGGTGTACGCCTCGCCGTGCACCCGGACGATCCGCCGCGTCCTATCCTCGGCCTGCCGCGCATTGTTTCCACAATTGAAGATATGCAGTGGCTGAAAGAGACGGTAAACAGCATCTATAACGGCTTCACCATGTGTACCGGCTCCTACGGCGTGCGGGCGGATAACGACCTGGTGCGGATGATTGAAACCTTTGGCGATCGCATTCATTTCACGCACTTGCGTGCGACCTGCCGCGAGGAGAACCCAAAAACCTTCCACGAGGCGGCGCACCTGGGCGGCGATGTGAATATGGTGGCGGTGGTAGACGCCATTCTGGCGGAAGAGGCGCGTCGCAAGCAGGCGGGCGATGTGCGTCCTATCCCGTTCCGTCCGGATCACGGCCACCAGATGCTGGACGATCTGCGTAAGAAAACTAACCCGGGCTATTCTGCGATTGGCCGTCTTAAAGGGATGGCGGAAGTGCGCGGCGTCGAGCTGGCGCTGAAGATGACGAAGTATCCGGAGCTTCTGTAAGCTCTGTTGCCCGGTGGCGCTAAGCTTACCGGGCCTACAAAAAAAACCGGCCTGAAAGCCGGTTTTTGTGTTTTTGTTGGTCGGGCAAGGCGAAGCCGCCACCCGAAAAACGCCGCAATCAGTCGGCGCGACCCATATAGCGTTTTTCTTCGATATGGATGCGGATTTTCTCGCCAGCGGAGAGGTATTCCGGCACCTGCACAACCAGGCCGGTGGTCAGGGTAGCCGGTTTGTTGCGCGCACTTGCTGATGCGCCTTTGATGCCAGGTGCGGTTTCCACGATTTCCAGATCGACGGTCTGGGGCAGCTCCAGCGCCAGCAGCACGCCGTCCCAGGTCAGGACCTGCATGTCAGGCATGCCGCCTTCAGGGATGAACAGCAGCTCTTCTTCAATCTGATCTTTGGTGAAGATGTACGGGGTGTAGTCTTCTTTATCCATGAACACGTATTCGTTACCGTCGATGTAGGAGAAATCAACGTAGCGACGGGTCAGGGTCACGGTATCGACGATATCGTCACCTTTAAAGCGCTCTTCCACCTTCAGGCCGGTACGCACATCGGCGAAACGCATTTTGTACAGCGTTGCTGCACCACGGGCGCTGGGTGCCTGAATGTCGATATCTTTCACAATCAGCAGTTTGCCGTTGTAATTCAGCACCATACCTTTCTTTATTTCGTTCGCTCTTGGCATTGCAGTAATCCTGTTTACGGGAGGTAAAAAATATCGCGCCAAATTACTCGCGCGCGGCCTTTCAGGCAAGAGGAATTCGTGGCTTTTGCTATCAATACGCAAAAGGTGTTACTGTGCGCGCGATGCCCGACTGCGCGGGCGATCGTCAGCGAAAGAGAGCATTTATGGATTGCCGTCCCGATTGTGGCGCGTGCTGTACTGCACCGTCCATTTCAAGCCCCATTCCAGGAATGCCGGAGGGCAAGCCTGCCAATACCCGCTGCGTTCAGCTCTCGGAAACGAACCTGTGCATGATCTTTGGCTCACCGCTGCGCCCGAAAGTGTGCTCCGGGCTTCAGCCCACTGCCGAAATGTGTGGCAGCACGCGAGGGCAGGCGATGACGTACCTTCTTGAGCTGGAAGCGCTCACCGCGCCCTAAACGTCTTTAATTCTCGCCAGACAGCCGATCGTCAGGGTACACATCAACAGCGCAATCCAGAACACCGTGTGATAGTTCCAGATTTCTGCAACGACACCGGCCATTGAGCCCGCGATAATCCAGCCCACACGGGTGGTATTAGTATAAAGCGTGGTGGCAGAGCCTGCCTGGCCCGGCATCAGATCCTGAAAATAGAGCATACCTATCCCGGCGAGAATGCCAATATAGATGGCGTTCAGCAGCTGTAAAGCCAGCAACAGCCCCGGCGTATTTACCGTCAGCATACCGATATAGAACAGCAGACCGGCGACGGCGGCGATGCGCATTAAAAAACGCTTTCCGAAGCGCTTTGCGTAATAGCCCGCAATGAGCATCGTCGGGATCTCAAGCCCGGCCGCGGTGCCCATCATGATGCCCGCCAGCTTCTCCGACAGGTGCAGTTCATTAATAATAAACAGCGGCATATTGATGATATACAGGCTGTTGGTGCCCCACATCAGCGTGCAGATCGCGAACAGGAGCAAGGCATCGCGGCGGTTACGGCGCGGCGCTTCCAGCACGCCCGTTGCCACCTTCGGCTCTTTGCGCATGGACGGCAGGAAGAACCACACCAGCGCGCCGCACGCCACAAACGCGACTGCCGCGCTCAGGTACATCACCGTAAAGCCAAAACCCATCGCCAGCGCGTAGGCCAGCGGCGGACCAATCACCCACGCCAGCGACACCTGAGCACGCAGGACAGAGCTGAACATCACCGCTTCACGCCCAGTATGGTCGGCGTGTTCGCGGGCAAGGGCGAACAGCTGAGGGTTCGCCGTTGAGCCAAAGCTGCTCAGGAATACCCCGACGAAGAGCAGAATGAAATAGTTGCGGTTCCAGGCGAACAGAACGCAGGCCATGACCCCCAGCAGACAGCAGAAAACGATCAGGCTTTTACGATCGCCTTTTCTGTCGGATCGTCCCGCCAGAAACTGGCTGACCAGGATGCCGATGATGGCGCTTCCGGTAAAAAAGAAGCCGACCATTGCCGGACGAACATGAACCTCATTGGTCAGAAATAAGCTCAGCGTCGGCGTCTGTAACGCGCCGGCAATGCCCGTGAAAAAGGCAACAATCAGGAAGGCCGCTGAGGTCAAGTCAAAGGGCTTCGGCGAGACGGCCGCAGGGGTGTTATGCATGTTTTATAATTAGCGAGTAGCAGAGAGGGGCGGAGTGTACGCCGTCAGCTAAAAAATAAACAGTGGGTGCGGTCAATGATGCCACGAAAAATCAAAATGGCATTTCATCTTGCATCCTCGTCGGCTGACCTTAGCTGAAACTGACTTGCTGAACTTCAGCAAAATTCAGCTCAATGAAGAAGAAATGTGCTGTACCTCTAAATTCTGATATCAGAAATACGAGTTTACTTGCAAGGCATTGCAGAAAGCGCAAGACTTTTTGAAACGTTTCAGCGCTATCTTGTTTTAACAAACGGAGCAGGCTAGCGCATTTTTTCTCATTAAAGCTGAAACGATTCAAGTTCAGCAGGAGTGGAGAACCATGTTCCAGTTATCTGTTCAGGATATCCACCCGGGCGCTCAGGCCGGGGATAAAGAAGAGGCTATTCGCCAGGTTGCCGCTGCGCTTGTGCAGGCGGGTAACGTCGCGGACGGCTATGTAAACGGCATGCTGGCCCGCGAGCAGCAGACCTCAACCTTCCTCGGCAATGGCATTGCCATTCCGCACGGTACAACCGATACCCGCGATCAGGTGCTGAAAACCGGCGTTCAGGTTTATCAATTCCCGCAGGGCGTGCTCTGGGGCGACGGTCAGGTGGCGTATGTGGCTATCGGTATCGCGGCCAGCAGTGACGAACACTTAGGCCTGCTGCGTCAGCTGACGCATGTCCTGAGCGATGACGACGTGGCTGAGCAGCTCAAGTCCGCTACCACAGCTGAAGAGCTGCGCGCCCTGCTAATGGGCGAAAAACAGAGCGAAGCGCTGAAACTGGATAATGAAACGCTGACGCTGGACGTGATTGCCTCCGATCTGGTGACGCTGCAGGCGCTGAACGCGGGTCGTCTGAAAGAAGCCGGCGCGGCGGATGCCACGTTTGTGACGCGCGTAATTAATGATAAGCCGTTGAACCTGGGTCAGGGTATCTGGCTGAACGACAGTGCTGAAGGCAACCTGCGCAGCGCTATCGCCGTGAGCCGCGCGGCCAATGCGTTTGACGTGGAAGGCGAGCGTGCGGCCATGCTGGTGACCGTGGCGATGAACGACGATCAGCCGGTTTCCGTGCTGAAGCGTCTGGGCGATCTGCTGCTGAACAACAAAGCTGAAAAACTGCTGAACGCTGATGCCTCTACCGTGCTGGCACTTCTGACCAGTGATGATGCGCCGACCGAAGACGTGCAGACCGCTGAGTTCGTGGTACGCAACGAGCACGGCCTGCATGCCCGTCCGGGCACCATGCTGGTGAATACCATTAAACAATTCGAGAGTGAGATCACCGTGGCGAATCTTGATGGCACGGGCAAACCGGCCAACGGCCGTAGTCTGATGAAAGTTGTCGCGCTGGGCGTGAAGAAAGGACATCGTCTGCGTTTCACCGCGCAGGGTGCCGATGCTGAACAGGCGCTGAAAGCGATTGGCGACGCCATCGCGGCGGGTCTGGGGGAGGGCGCATAATGAGCAGACGTGTTGCGACTATTACGCTGAACCCGGCTTATGACCTGGTAGGATTTTGCCCGGAAATTGAGCGCGGCGAAGTCAACCTCGTGCGTACCACTGGCCTGCATGCTGCGGGTAAAGGGATTAACGTCGCGAAAGTGCTCAAGGATCTCGGTATCGACGTCACCGTGGGTGGATTCCTCGGTAAAGATAACCAGGATGGTTTCCAGCAGCTGTTCAGCGAGCTGGGCATTGCCAACCGTTTTCAGATTGTTCAGGGCCGTACCCGCATCAACGTCAAGCTGACGGAGAAAGACGGTGAAGTGACCGATCTGAACTTCTCTGGCTTCGAAGTGACGCCGTCGGACTGGGAGCGTTTTGTTAACGACTCTCTGACCTGGCTCGGTCAGTTTGACATGGTTTGCGTCAGCGGCAGCCTGCCGTCCGGCGTCAGCCCGGAAGCGTTTACCGACTGGATGACGCGCCTGCGCAGCCAGTGCCCGTGCATCATTTTTGACAGCAGCCGCGACGCGCTGGTTGCGGGTCTGAAAGCCTCTCCGTGGCTGGTGAAGCCGAATCGCCGCGAGCTGGAGATCTGGGCGGGTCGTAAGCTGCCAGAATTAAAAGATGTGATTGACGCTGCCCATGCGCTGCGCGAGCAGGGTATCGCTCACGTGGTGATCTCTCTTGGTGCAGAAGGCGCGCTGTGGGTTAACGCGTCTGGCGAATGGATCGCCAAACCGCCGTCAATGGAAGTTGTCAGCACCGTTGGCGCAGGGGATTCCATGGTTGGCGGCCTGATTTATGGTCTGCTGATGCGTGAATCCAGTGAACATACTTTACGTCTTGCCACCGCCGTTGCTGCCCTGGCCGTAAGCCAGAGCAATGTCGGTATTACCGATCGTACCCAGTTAGCCGCGATGATGGCGCGCGTTGACTTAAAACCTTTTAACTAACAGCAGGAGAGGAATAATGAAAACGCTGCTGATCATTGACTCCGGTCTCGGACAGGCCCGCGCCTATATGGCGAAGACCTTGCTGGGCGCGGCGGCACAAAAAGCACATCTGGACATTATCGATAATCCAGGCGATGCAGAACTGGCCATTGTACTGGGCGACAAAATCCCGGCTGACAGTGCGCTGAACGGCAAGAAAGTGTGGCTGGGCGATATTAATCGCGCGGTGGCACACCCGGAACTTTTCCTGAGCGAAGCGAAAGGGCACGCGTCTGTCTACAGCGCGCCTGTCGCGACGGCACCGGCTGCGGCCACGGGTCCGAAACGCGTTGTTGCGGTGACGGCCTGCCCGACGGGCGTGGCTCACACCTTTATGGCGGCAGAAGCCATTGAAACCGAAGCGAAAAAACGCGGCTGGTGGGTAAAAGTTGAAACGCGCGGCTCCGTCGGTGCCGGCAACGCGATCACCCCTGAAGAAGTGGCTGAAGCCGATCTGGTTATCGTGGCGGCGGATATCGAAGTGGACCTGGCAAAATTTGCCGGTAAGCCAATGTACCGCACGTCTACCGGCCTGGCGCTGAAAAAGACCGCGCAGGAGTTTGATAAAGCGCTGGTAGAAGCGAAGCCGTATCAGGCTACCGGCGCGCGTCAAACCGCGACGGAAGGTAAGAAAGAGTCTGCAGGCGCCTATCGCCATCTGTTGACCGGCGTGTCTTACATGCTGCCGATGGTGGTTGCGGGTGGTCTGTGTATCGCCCTCTCGTTCGCATTTGGTATTACTGCGTTTAAAGAGCAAGGCACGCTGGCCGCTGCGTTAATGCAGATTGGCGGCGGTTCCGCGTTCGCGCTGATGGTCCCCGTTCTGGCAGGCTTTATTGCCTTCTCCATTGCTGACCGTCCTGGCCTGACGCCGGGCCTTATCGGCGGTATGCTGGCCGTGAGCACCGGTTCTGGCTTTATCGGCGGTATTATCGCGGGCTTCCTGGCCGGTTACGTCGCGAAGCTCATCAGTTCGAAGCTCAAGCTGCCGCAGAGTATGGAAGCGCTGAAGCCTATTCTGATCATCCCGCTGATTTCCAGCCTGGTGGTCGGTCTGGCGATGATTTACCTGATTGGTAAGCCGGTTGCGGGCATTCTGGCGGGTCTGACCCACTGGCTGCAAACCATGGGTACCGCGAACGCGGTTCTGCTGGGTGCAATCCTCGGCGGCATGATGTGTACCGACATGGGTGGTCCGGTGAACAAAGCGGCGTACGCCTTTGGTGTTGGCCTGCTGAGTACCCAGACCTACGCGCCAATGGCAGCCATCATGGCGGCAGGTATGGTACCTCCTCTGGCGCTCGGCCTGGCGACGATTATTGCCCGTCGTAAGTTCGATAAAGCGCAGCAGGAAGGCGGTAAAGCGGCGCTGGTGCTGGGGCTGTGCTTTATCACCGAAGGGGCGATTCCGTTCGCGGCTCGTGACCCAATGCGTGTACTGCCGTGCTGTATCGCGGGTGGTGCAGTGACAGGGGCAATCTCCATGGCGATTGGCGCGAAGCTGATGGCACCACACGGCGGTCTGTTTGTCCTGCTGATCCCTGGCGCGATCACGCCGGTACTCGGCTACCTGCTGGCCATCGTTGCCGGTACGCTGGTGGCGGGTCTGTCATACGCAGTACTGAAACGTCCGGAAGCGGAAGTTGTGGCGAAAGCAGCGTAAACAAGGTGTCGGGTGGCGGCTTCGCCTTACCCGACCTATAAAAAAGCCGGGTTGCATTATGCACCCGGCTTTTTTTATGCCGCCTGTTCAGCGGTTTGCTGTGCCTTCAGCCAGGCTATCTCTTCTGCCCAGATATCCGGATTGATGGTTTCCAGCACCATCGGAATACCGTCGAAGCGGGCGTCCTGCATAATAAACCGAAACGCATCGTGGCCGATGTTACCTTCGCCCAGGCTGTGGTGGCGGTCAACGCGGCTGCCGAACGCGCTTTTCGCATCGTTCAGGTGCATTCCGCGCAGGTACTTAAAGCCCACTATGCGCTCGAACTCATCGAACGTGTTTTTCGTTGCTTCGGTGGTGCGCAGGTCATATCCGGCGGCAAACGCGTGGCAGGTATCAATGCATACGCCAACGCGGGATTTATCCTCCACGCCGTCGATGATCGCCGCCAGATGTTCAAACCTAAAGCCGAGGTTGCTGCCCTGACCGGCGGTGTTTTCTATTACCGCGGTGACGCCTTTGGTCTTGTCCAGCGTGATGTTGATGGATTCGGCAATGCGCGCCAGGCAGGCATCTTCATCGATTTGCATCAGATGGCTGCCCGGATGGAAGTTCAGCAGCGTCAGCCCCAGCTGTTCGCAGCGCTGTACTTCATCAAGAAACGCCTCGCGGGATTTTTCCAGCGCCTCTTCAACCGGGTGACCGAGGTTGATCAGGTAGCTGTCGTGGGGAAGGATCTGGCCTGGCCCATAGTGATACTTCTCACAGGCGGCTTTAAAATCATCAATCACGTCAGCGGTGAGCGGCGCGGCGCGCCACTGGCGCTGGTTTTTGGTGAACAGGGCGAAAGCGGTCGCCTCGATTTCGGCGGCGCGAATGGCGGCATTCGCAAGGCCGCCTGCAGCGCTGACGTGCGCTCCAACATATTTCATAAAAAAACTCCTGCTAACCCGAAACGCTTATGATAGCGGGTTAGCAGGAGAAGGACGAGATGGTTTATGCCATCAGGCTATGGACCGCGAGGTTAATCGCACCGCCGCCGACAATCAGCCAGATGAAGAGTACCAGCGCCATCAGCAGCGGCTTCGCACCGGCTTTTTTCAGCGCGCTGACGTGTGTAGTCACGCCCAGGGCCGCCATGGCCATCGCCAGCAGTACGGTATCCAGCGTCACCAGCATATCCACTACCGATTTGGGCAGCAGGTGGAAGGAGTTAAAGATAGCGACCACGATAAACAGGATCGCAAACCACGGAATGGTGATTTTACTTTTCTGATTACTGTCCGCCGGTGCAAGCTGTTTAACCCGCGCAGCAAGGAAAATCAGGAACGGTGCCAGCATCATTACGCGCAGCATTTTGGCAATCACCGCCGCGTTTTCGGCTTCAGGGTTAATAGCATGTCCTGCCGCCACCACCTGGGCCACTTCGTGCATGGTCGAACCGATATAGATGCCGTAGGTTTCCGGGCTAAACCAGTGGGCAACCAGCGGATACATGGCCGGGTAGAGGAAGATCGCCAGAGTACCGAAGATCACCACCGTCGCCACCGCCACGGTCACCTTGCTGGCTTCGGCTTTAACGACGGGTTCCGTTGCCAGCACCGCCGCGGCCCCGCAGATACTGCTCCCGGCACCGATCAGCCAGCTGGTTTGCTTATCCAGGCCAAAGACTTTCTGGCCGATAAAGCAGGCCAGCAAAAAGGTGCTGGTCAGGGTCAGGACGTCGATGGCAATTCCGCTCACGCCCACGTCCGCAATCTGCGAAAAGGTGAGACGGAAGCCGTAAAGGATGATCCCGAGACGCAGCAGGTGCTGTTTGGCAAAGATCACGCCGCCGTCGCAGGATTTCCAGATATGTGGGTAAACGGTATTTCCCACGACCATGCCCAGCAAAATAGCCAGCGTCAACGCGCTAAAACCTGCGCCTGCGATAGCCGGGATGCTGCCGCCCCATAATGCTACGGCGGTCACTGCTGCGCTAAGCGCGAGGCCCGGCACGAAGTGCCACACTGTACGATGATGTTGTAAGGTGATTTCTGACATAACCTTCTCCTTTGTCTGGCTAAAGGTTACGGCGCTCTGGCTTAAAAATAAAATTGATTATATACTTATAATCAATCTATATAAGTGGTAAACAACCATGCACATTACATTGCGTCAGCTGGAAGTGTTTGCCGAGGTGCTGAAAAGCGGCTCGACGACCCAGGCGTCACAAATGCTGGCGCTCTCGCAGTCTGCGGTCAGCGCGGCGCTGACCGATCTTGAAGGGCAGCTGGGCGTGCAGCTGTTCGACAGGGTAGGGAAGCGTCTGGTGGTCAACGAGCACGGTCGTCTTCTTTATCCACGCGCGCTGGCGCTGCTGGAGCAGGCTATCGAAATCGAACAGCTGTTCCGCGAAGACAACGGCGCGATCCGCGTCTACGCCAGCAGCACCATTGGGAACTACATCCTGCCGGAAGTGATTGCCCGCTACCGCCGGGATTTCCCGACCCTGCCGCTGGAGATGAGCGTGGGTAACAGCCAGGACGTTATCAACGCGGTGATCGATTTCCGCGTGGATATCGGCCTCATTGAAGGGCCCTGCCATAACGTCGATATCATTGCCGAGCCCTGGCTGGAGGATGAACTTGTGGTGTTTGCATCCCCGGCCTCATCGTTATTGCAGGGCGAGGTGACGCTGGAGCGCCTGGCACAGGCGCAGTGGATCCTGCGCGAGCAGGGCTCCGGCACGCGTGAAATTGTCGATTATTTGCTGCTTTCCCATCTGCCGCATTTCCAGCTAGGGATGGAGCTGGGGAACTCTGAGGCCATCAAGCACGCGGTGCGTCACGGCCTGGGAATCAGCTGTCTTTCCCGGCGCGTCATTGCCGAACAGCTTGAAACGGGGTCGCTGGTTGAAATTCCGGTTCCATTGCCGAAGCTAGTGCGCACGCTATGGTGCATCCATCATCGTCAGAAACACCTTTCCAGCTCTCTGCAGCGTTTTCTGCGCTACTGCACCATTTAACGTTCCCCGGTGGCGCTTCGCTTACCGGGGCTACGCGCGCCTGTCACCCCACATTTTTATGCTTTACTTATAATCCTGGCCGAGTCATGAAGCTCTCTTATAACTGAGTATTTCTGCCGGAAGGAACGCGGATCGTCTGCTACAATCGCGCCTCATTTATTAAATGGACAGCATTTTCATATGGTTTCAGAAATTAAAACCACAGAAGCGCCCACGCTACGTCGTGAACTCAAGGCGCGTCACCTGACGATGATCGCCATTGGCGGCTCAATCGGTACAGGTCTTTTCGTTGCCTCTGGCGCAACGATTTCGGCAGCAGGCCCGGGTGGGGCGCTCTTCTCTTATATCCTGATTGGCCTGATGGTGTACTTCCTGATGACCAGTCTCGGCGAACTGGCCGCGTACATGCCGGTATCCGGTTCGTTCTCGACCTACGGTCAAAAATACGTTGAAGAAGGCTTCGGCTTCGCGCTGGGCTGGAACTACTGGTACAACTGGGCGGTCACTATCGCCGTTGACCTTGTCGCCGCACAGCTGGTGATGAACTGGTGGTTCCCGGATACGCCGGGCTGGATCTGGAGCGCCCTGTTCCTGGCCGTCATCTTCCTGCTGAACTACATCTCCGTGCGCGGTTTCGGCGAGGCGGAATACTGGTTCTCTTTGATCAAAGTGGCAACCGTCATCATCTTTATCGTCGTCGGTGTGGCGATGATCGTTGGTATTTTCAAAGGTGCAGAACCTGCGGGCTGGAGTAACTGGACAACAGGCGATGCGCCGTTTGCCGGTGGCCTTTCGGCGATGATTGGCGTGGCGATGATTGTCGGCTTCTCCTTCCAGGGGACTGAGCTGATTGGTATCGCCGCCGGTGAGTCAGAGAACCCGGAGAAAAATATTCCGCGTGCGGTCCGTCAGGTATTCTGGCGTATCCTGCTGTTCTATGTGTTCGCGATCCTGATTATCAGCCTGATCATCCCGTACACCGATCCAAGCCTGCTGCGTAATGACGTAAAAGACATTAGCGTCAGCCCGTTCACGCTGGTCTTCCAGCACGCCGGTCTGCTTTCAGCTGCGGCAGTGATGAACGCCGTTATCCTGACCGCTGTGCTTTCAGCCGGTAACTCCGGGATGTACGCGTCCACCCGTATGCTCTACACGCTGGCATGCGACGGTAAAGCCCCGCGTATCTTCGCGAAGCTGTCTCGTGGCGGCGTACCGCGTAACGCGCTGTATGCCACAACGGTGATTGCCGGTCTGTGCTTCCTGACCTCTATGTTTGGCAACCAGACGGTGTACCTGTGGCTGCTTAACACGTCCGGGATGACGGGCTTTATTGCCTGGCTGGGGATTGCTATTAGCCACTACCGTTTCCGCCGCGGCTTCGTCAAGCAGGGTCACGATGTTAACTCGCTGCCGTATCGCTCCGGCTTCTTCCCGCTGGGTCCTATTTTCGCCTTCATTCTGTGCCTGATCATTACGCTGGGACAGAACTATGAAGCGTTCCTGGCGGACACCATTGACTGGGGCGCCGTGACGGCGACCTACATTGGTATTCCGCTTTTCCTCGTCATCTGGTTTGGCTACAAGCTGACGAAAGGAACAAAATTCGTTCGCTACAGTGAAATGGAATTCCCGGAACGGTTTAAACAATAATCGCACTTCCTCTCTTTTAACCCGCTCATTCGAGCGGGTTTTTTTATGCCCGCATCCTGAAACAAAGATATATTTCTTAACAATTTAATTGATAACAATTATCGTTTGCTTTATCGTTATCAAAAAACAAGCGTGTCACCGACCCACCGCAGACGTGGGCGGAAAGGAAGACGCTGTGAGCAATGATGATTTGATTTAGTTGTATTTACCTCATGGAGATATGGAATGTTTAGGTTGAATCCCTTCATCAGGGGAGGACTTTGTGCGTCCGCAATGTCCCTAGCCCTGCCTGTTATCGCAGCGGAATCCGGCGACACAATGGTTGTAACGGCCTCCGCGACCGAGCAAAACCTGAAAGACGCACCGGCAAGCATCAGCGTAATTACCCAGGAAGATTTGCAGCGCAAACCCGTTCAGAATATGAAAGATGTGTTACGGGAGGTGCCGGGCGTTCAGCTCACGAGCGAAGGGGACAACCGTAAAGGGGTAAGTATTCGTGGACTGGACAGCAGCTATACGCTGATCCTGATCGACGGCAAGCGCGTTAACTCGCGTAACGCGGTATTCCGCCATAATGATTTCGACCTCAACTGGGTGCCGGTTGACGCCATCGAACGCATCGAAGTGGTGCGCGGACCTATGTCTTCTCTGTACGGTTCCGATGCGCTGGGCGGGGTGGTGAACATTATCACCAAAAAAATCGGCCAGAAATGGACGGGCACCCTGAGCGCCGATTCCACGATTCAGGAACACCGCGACCGTGGAGACACGTACAACGGCCAGTTCTATACCAGCGGTCCGCTGGTTGACGGCCTGCTGGGGCTGAAAGCCTACGGTAGCCTCGCGAAGCGTGAGAAAGACGGTCAGCAGAAGTCCTCCACCACGGCGAGCGGTGAAACGCCGCGCATTGAAGGCTTCACCAGCCGCGATGCGAATGTGGAATTCGCCTGGACGCCGTCTGAAAATCACGACTTTACGGCGGGCTACGGTTTCGACCGTCAGGATCGCGACTCGGATTCCCTCGACAAAAACCGCCTTGAGCGTCAGAACTACTCTCTCAGCCACAACGGTCGTTGGGGCGTCGGCAACAGCGAGCTGAAGGTTTACGGCGAAAAGGTGGATAACAAAAACCCCGGCAACAGCAATCCTATCACCTCCGAGAGCAACGCGGTGGACGGAAAATACGTGCTGCCGCTGGGCGAAATCAACCAGCTGATGACCTTCGGCGGCGAATGGCGTCACGATAAGCTGAAGGATCCTGTCAACCTGACGGGCGGTTCCAGCAGCAGTACGTCGACAAGCCAGTATGCCCTGTTCCTTGAAGATGAGTGGCGTATCTTTGAACCTCTGGCGCTGACCACCGGCATCCGTATGGATGACCATGATACCTACGGCGATCACTGGAGCCCGCGCGCCTATCTGGTTTACAACGCGACCGATACCGTAACGGTGAAAGGGGGCTGGGCCACCGCGTTTAAAGCGCCGTCGCTGCTCCAGCTTAGCCCGGACTGGGTCACCGGCTCGTGTCGCGGTGCCTGTGAGATAGTCGGTAACCCGGATCTGAAACCGGAAACCAGCGAGAGCTTCGAATTCGGACTGTACTACAGCGGGGAAGAGGGCTGGTTAGAGGGCGTGCAGGCCAGCGTCACCACCTTCCAGAATAACGTGGATGACCGCATCAGCATCAGCCGTACGGCCAATGCAAAACAGGCCCAGGGCTACCCTAACTACGTTGGACTGAATGCGGACGGAGAACCAATTTTCCGCTACTACAACGTTAACAAGGCGCGCATCCGCGGGGTGGAAACCGAGCTGAAATTCCCGCTGGCGGACGACTGGAAACTGACCCTTAACTATACCTATAACGACGGTCGTGATATCAGCAACGGCGGCAACAAGCCGTTGTCGGATCTGCCGTTCCACACCGCCAACGGTACCGTTGACTGGAAGGCAACGCAGGACTGGTCGTTCTACGTTCAGGGCAACTACACCGGTGAGAAACGCGCGCTGACCAGCAGTGCACCAACGCCGGGTGGCTATGTCATCTGGAATACCGGCGCCGCGTGGCAGGCGACGAAAAGCGTGAAGCTGCGTGCTGGCGTGCAGAACCTGCTGGATAAAGATCTGAGCCGCGACGATTACAGCTATACGGAAGACGGCCGTCGCTACTTTGTGGGCGTGGATTATAAGTTCTGATGCGGCCAGGGTAAAAGCAAAACGGCAACGTAAGTTGCCGTTTTTAGTGTTTGTTCCCTCTCCCTTTGGGAGAGGGCCAGAGTGAGGGCATCAGAGCGCACGCAGCCGCACTTACCCAAACAAATGCTCCGCATGAAAGCGGAGATGATCCTCAATAAAGGATGCGATGAAGTAATAGCTGTGGTCATACCCCGGCTGAATGCGCAGCGTCAGCGGCCAGTCCTTCTGGCGTGCCGCTTCTGCCAGCACCGCAGGCTGCAGCTGTCCGGCGAGGAACTGGTCCGCATCGCCCTGATCGATAAGCATCGGGATCGCATTTGCCGAGCTGCTGGCCAGCATCAGCGCACAGCTGTCCCATTCCTGCCATTTTGCTTCATCTTCACCCAGATAGTGCGCGAAGGCTTTCTGCCCCCACGGCACCTGCGTTGGGTTCACAATTGGCGCAAACGCCGACACGCTGGCGTATTTTCCCGGATTTTTTAACGCCATGATCAGCGCCCCGTGACCGCCCATAGAATGTCCGCTGATGGCACAGCGGTCGCTTACCGCAAACCCGGACTGAATCAGCGCGGGCAGCTCGTCGCGAATGTAGTCATACATGCGGTAATGGTGCGCCCAGGGCTGCTCGGTCGCATTGAGATAAAACCCGGCGCCTTTACCCAGGTCGTATCCTGCATCGTCGGCTACATCATCGCCACGCGGGCTGGTATCAGGCATCACCAGCGCAATACCCAGCTCGGCGGCAATACGCTGCGCGCCCGCTTTGGTGGTGAAGTTTTCGTCGTTGCAGGTCAGGCCTGAAAGCCAGAACAGAACCGGCGAATTTTCCGTCGGCGGCAGGAAAATGCTGAACGTCATCGCACAGTTCAGGACGGTGGAGTCATGCCGCCAGCGCTGCTGTCGACCTTCAAAACAACGGTGCTCTTCGAGCAGTTCCATGCAGGGCTCCTTAATGAGAATGAGTATTCATAAAAACCATAATACAGCCTTTTCATTGACCTGTGAGTAACTTTCACTTTCGCCTGACGCCCAGATGCTGCATCATAAATTTACTTTTCTTTAACAATTGGAGCGGTCATGGCGCTGCGTATTGCGCTCAGTGGGTTTGTCGTTCTGGTGGTGGCGATGGGGATAGGGCGCTTTGCCTTTACGCCTCAGGTACCGCTCATGATTGCTGCCGGACAGCTTACGCTGACCAGCGCGGGTCTGGTGGCGGCGATGAACTATCTGGGCTATCTGGTGGGCGCATGGGATGCAATGCGCGCGCACCGCTTTGTAGAAACGCGCCTCTGGCTTGGCATCACCGGCGCGGTTGCGCTGACGCTGCTCTCCGCGGCGGCGGATAACGCCGTTGTGCACGGCCTGCTGCGCTTCGTGATTGGCTGCATGAGCGGCTGGTCGATGGTACTCATTGCTGCCTGGACCAACGAGCGGCTGGGGCAGCTGGGTAAACCGGGCCTGAGCGCTGCCGTGTTTGCCGGACCGGGGGCGGGCATTGCCCTGAGCGGGCTGCTCGCCGTCTATATCCAGGCGAAATCCCTTTCGGCCGGGGCGGCATGGCAAATCTACGGCGTGCTGGCGCTGGTGCTGATTGCGCTGGTGGCGCGCTACCTGCCGCGATCCGGGCAGCTCCATCGACCGGGCACCGCACCAGAGCCGCTGGTGCTGACGGCGGATTTAAAGCGCCTGGTCTGGAGCTACAGCCTGGCCGGGTTTGGCTATATCCTCCCGGCGACATTCCTGTCACAAATGGCGGCGGTGCGTTTTCCCGGCAGCCTGTTTGCCCAGTTTGTCTGGCCGATTTTTGGTATCGCCGCCGTGGTGGGCATTGCGCTTAGTATTCTTTTACGCCACACCTCAACGGCTAACCGCAGGCTGGCTATCGTGCTGTGGTTACAGGGGGCTGGCGTGCTGGCGGCCTGGCTGCTGCCGGGGATTGGCGGTTTGCTGACGGGCGGACTGCTGGTGGGCGGCGGTTTTTTGTGTGCCGTGCAGCTCTCTCTTTTATACGGCCGCGAGCTGGCGCCAAACCACACGCGCTATATGGCAGGCCTGCTCACCACCGGGTATGCGATTGGTCAATTGATTGGCCCGATGACCTCGGCGTTATCAACCTGGCTTACCCACCGGCTGGAGCCCGCGCTGGGGCTGGCAGGTGTTGCGCTGTTCGTCGGCGGAGCGCTGGTCTGGAATCGTCACGTTGAAAGGCAACAGCAATTGCAATAATTATCGTCGTGAATACTGGATTATGTGCGCCGCCTCACGCACAATGAGCGCATACTTTTGCCACAACGAGGGCAAAAGACGCCACACCTGCAGGAGAACAAAATGTCATCACTCAGTAAAGAAGCTGCCCTGGTCCACGAAGCCCTGGTTGCGCGCGGTCTTGAAACGCCACTGCGTCCGCCCGTACAGGATTTGGACAATGAAACCCGCAAGCGTCTGATTGCCGGTCATATGACCGAGATCATGGAGCTGCTGAATCTCGATCTGAGTGACGACAGTCTGATGGAGACGCCGCACCGCATCGCGAAAATGTACGTCGACGAAATTTTCTCCGGGCTGGATTACGCCAACTTCCCGAAAATCACCGTCATTGAAAACAAGATGAAAGTGGACGAGATGGTGACGGTACGCGATATCACGCTGACCAGCACCTGCGAACACCACTTCGTGACCATCGACGGTAAAGCGACCGTGGCGTATATCCCAAAAGATACGGTGATTGGCCTGTCGAAGATCAACCGCATCGTGCAGTTCTTTGCCCAGCGTCCGCAGGTGCAGGAGCGTCTGACGCAGCAGATCCTGACCGCGCTGCAAACGCTGCTGGGCACCAATAACGTGGCCGTTTCTATCGATGCGGTTCACTACTGCGTGAAGGCGCGCGGCGTGCGTGATGCGACCAGTGCAACGACCACGACGTCGCTGGGCGGCCTGTTTAAATCTAGCCAGAATACCCGCCAGGAGTTCCTGCGCGCCGTACGTCACCACAACTAAGTCTTACAGGGCAGGAACCATGGAGCGAAACGTCACGCTCGATTTTGTTCGCGGCGTCGCCATTCTCGGTATCCTGCTGCTTAATATCAGCGCCTTCGGCCTGCCGAAGGCGGCTTACCTCAATCCTGCCTGGTATGGCGACATCACGCGCAGCGATGCCTGGACCTGGGCTGTCCTCGATCTCTTCGCGCAGGTTAAATTCCTCACGCTGTTTGCCCTGCTGTTTGGTGCAGGTCTGCAACTCCTCCTCAAACGCGGTACGCGTTGGATCCAGTCGCGCCTGACGCTGCTGGTTCTCCTCGGCTTTATCCACGGCCTGTTCTTCTGGGACGGCGATATTCTTCTCGCGTATGGGTTAGTCGGGCTCATCTGCTGGCGTCTGATTCGCGATGCGCACAGCGTAAAAAGCCTGTTTAACACCGGCGTGATGCTCTACGTCATGGGGCTTGGGGTCCTGCTGCTGCTGGGGATGATCTCCGGCGAAGCGACGAACCGTTCCTGGATCCCGGATGCCGCTAACCTGCAGTACGAACAGTACTGGAAGCTGAAGGGCGGTACGGAAGCGATAAGCAACCGCGCGGATATGCTGGGGGATAACCTCCTTGCGCTGGGGGCGCAATACGGCTGGCAGCTGGCGGGCATGATGCTGATGGGCGCGTCACTGATGCGCACCGGCTGGCTGAAAGGGGAGTTCAGCCTGCGTCACTATCGGCGAACGGGTGTCGGGCTGGTACTGATCGGCGTGCTGATTAACCTCCCGGCGATAATCACGCAGTGGCACATCCACTGGGATTACCGCTGGTGCGCGTTCCTGCTCCAGGTGCCGCGCGAACTGAGCGCGCCGTTCCAGACCATCGGCTACGCGGCGCTGATCTATGGCTTCTGGCCAACGCTTTCCCGCCTGTGGATCGTCAGCGCTATCGCCTGCGTGGGCCGCATGGCGTTGAGCAATTACCTCCTGCAAACGCTTCTCTGCACCACGCTTTTCTATCGATTTGGCCTGTTTATGAAATTCGACCGCCTCACGCTGCTGGCGTTTGTTATTCCGGTCTGGGTGATTAACCTGGCGTTTTCTGTTCTCTGGCTACGCTATTTCCGCCAGGGACCGCTGGAGTGGGTGTGGCGTCAGTTAACCGCACATGCTTCAGGGGTATCATTGAGGAACACATCCAGATAACGATCTGGATCACAATCATTAACAAAACGGATGTAAGCGTTTTCATGAGTGTGAGCTTCTTCACGTAGTCCCCTCTCTCTCGCTGCCAAAATAGCCACCTTGCTAAACACAGGGGGTGTCTGTGAGTTGCTGCAATCCTTTGAAGGATGGTGAATATGATCACCATTCGTGACGTCGCCCGTCAGGCGGGCGTTTCTGTGGCTACCGTCTCACGCGTGCTGAACAATAGCGCGCTGGTCAGCCCTGAAACCCGTGAAATCGTAATGAAAGCCGTGACCCAGCTCGGGTACCGGCCAAATGCCAATGCCCAGGCGCTTGCGACGCAGGTCAGCGACACCATCGGCGTGGTGGTGATGGACGTCTCGGATGCCTTTTTCGGCGCGCTGGTCAAAGCGGTCGACGTGGTGGCCCAGCAGCATCAGAAATATGTCCTGATCGGCAATAGCTATCATGAGGCGGAAAAGGAGCGACATGCCATTGAAGTGCTGATCCGTCAGCGCTGTAACGCCTTGATTGTCCACTCAAAAGCTTTGAGCGATGAAGAGCTAACCGGCTTTATGGATCAGATCCCGGGCATGGTGCTGATCAACCGCATCGTCCCCGGCTACGCCCACCGCTGCGTCGGGCTGGATAACGTCAGCGGCGCCATGATGGCGACGAAAATGCTCATCAACAACGGGCATCAGCGGATCGGTTATCTGGCCTCCAGCCATCATATTGAAGATGACGACCTGCGGCGCGAGGGGTGGCAAAACGCCCTGAAAGAGCACGGCATTACGCCGTCAGAAAGCTGGACGGGCACCGGTACGCCGGACATGCAGGGCGGCGAGGCGGCAATGGTGGAGCTGCTGGGCCGCAATCTGCAGCTTACTGCGGTGTTTGCCTATAACGACAGCATGGCGGCAGGCGCCCTGGCGGCGCTGAAAGATAACGGCATTGCGGTGCCACAGCATTTATCACTCATTGGTTTTGATGATATTCCGATTGCCCGTTACACCGACCCGCAGCTGACAACGGTGCGTTACCCCATTGCCTCTATGGCGAAACTGGCGACTGAGCTGGCGTTACAGGGGGCGGCAGGGCTGCTGGATCCGGGCGCAACGCACTGTTTCATGCCGACTTTAGTGCGTCGGCACTCCGTCGCGGCCCGGCAAATTGTGGTTCCGATCACTAACTGATTACATGAGCTGATGTAACCGTTTTCAATCTGTGAGTAAATTCACAGTATCTTAACAAGGCGCTGACTATGATGTCAGCGTTTTAGGGGCTGAAACGCTATGTAACGGTGATTATTCACTTTCACTATAGCGAATGTGCCGCAAACAACGAATAAAACGCATTTCTGGAGCGTTACCGAACACGGAAGATAGAAATTTTATAAGTGAACTTCGGCTGTCAGTAACGTTTTGTTAACACCTGCCCGCCGATCGTTATTCACAAGAACTACCCTGCATAAAAAAACCGGAGATACCATGAATAAGAAGGTGTTGACCCTGTCTGCCGTAATGGCAAGCATGCTTTTTGGTGCAGCAGCGCACGCTGCGGATACCCGTATTGGTGTGACCATCTATAAATACGACGACAACTTCATGTCTGTTGTACGTAAAGCGATTGAGAAAGATGCGAAAGCAGCGCCAGACGTTCAGCTGCTGATGAACGACTCCCAGAACGACCAGTCCAAACAGAACGACCAGATCGACGTTCTGCTGGCAAAAGGCGTGAAAGCCCTGGCCATCAACCTGGTTGACCCGGCTGCAGCAGGCACGGTTATTGAAAAAGCGCGCGGCCAGAACGTGCCAATCGTCTTCTTCAACAAAGAACCTTCCCGTAAGGCGCTGGATAGCTACGACAAAGCGTATTACGTCGGTACCGACTCCAAAGAGTCCGGTATTATTCAGGGCGATCTGATCGCGAAACACTGGGCGGCGAACCCGAACTGGGACCTTAACAAAGACGGTCAGATTCAGTTCGTGCTGCTGAAAGGCGAACCCGGTCACCCGGATGCTGAAGCCCGTACCACTTACGTTATCAAAGAGCTGAACGACAAGGGTCTGAAAACCCAGCAGCTGGCGTTAGATACCGCGATGTGGGATACCGCTCAGGCGAAAGATAAGATGGACGCGTGGCTGTCCGGCCCTAACGCGAACAAAATCGAAGTGGTTATCGCGAACAACGATGCGATGGCAATGGGTGCGGTAGAAGCGCTGAAAGCACACAACAAATCCTCCATTCCTGTGTTCGGCGTAGATGCTCTGCCTGAAGCGCTGGCGCTGGTTAAATCCGGTGCGATGGCCGGTACCGTTCTGAACGATGCCAACAACCAGGCGAAAGCGACCTTCGATCTGGCGAAAAACCTCGCCGATGGCAAAGGCGCGGCAGATGGCACCAGCTGGAAAATTGACAACAAAATCGTTCGCGTACCTTACGTGGGCGTAGACCAGTCCAACCTGGCTGAGTTTATCGGTAAATAAGTTTAGCGGTACTGTCTCCACTGGGCGCAATTCGTTGCGCCCTTTTATAACGCGATATGCGAGGCCAACAAGGTATAATTATGGTCAGCACAACAACTCAGTCATCCGGTGAATACCTGTTGGAAATGAGCGGTATCAACAAGTCATTTCCCGGCGTTAAGGCACTCGATAATGTTAATTTAAAAGTTCGTCCTCACTCTATTCATGCTTTAATGGGGGAGAACGGTGCGGGTAAATCAACATTATTAAAATGTCTTTTTGGGATCTATCAAAAAGATTCTGGCAGCATTCTTTTTCAGGGGAAAGAGATCGATTTCCATTCAGCGAAAGAAGCACTGGAAAACGGTATCTCGATGGTTCACCAGGAATTAAACCTGGTGCTGCAGCGTTCAGTTATGGATAACATGTGGTTGGGACGTTATCCAACCAAAGGTGTCTTTGTCGATCAGGATAAAATGTATCGCGACACCAAGGCGATTTTCGACGAGCTGGATATTGATATCGATCCGCGCGCCCGCGTGGGAACATTATCCGTCTCCCAGATGCAGATGATCGAAATTGCCAAAGCGTTCTCCTATGATGCGAAAATCGTCATCATGGACGAACCGACATCGTCATTAACGGAAAAAGAGGTTAATCACCTTTTTACCATTATTCGCAAGCTGAAAGATCGCGGCTGCGGCATTGTGTATATCTCCCACAAAATGGAAGAGATCTTCCAGCTGTGCGATGAGATCACCATCCTGCGAGACGGTCAGTGGATTGCCACGCAGCCGCTGGAAGGGCTGGACATGGACAAGATCATCGCCATGATGGTCGGCCGCTCCCTGAACCAGCGCTTCCCGGATAAAGAGAACAAGCCGGGCGAAGTGATTCTGGAAGTGCGTAATCTGACCTCGTTACGCCAGCCGTCCATTCGCGATGTCTCCTTCGACCTGCACAAGGGTGAAATCCTGGGGATTGCCGGTCTGGTCGGCGCAAAACGCACCGATATCGTGGAAACCCTGTTTGGCATTCGTGAGAAAGCCGAAGGCACTATTACGCTGCACGGAAAGAAAATCAACAACCACAACGCCAACGAAGCCATTAATAATGGTTTTGCGCTGGTGACGGAAGAGCGTCGTTCGACCGGTATTTATGCCTATCTGGATATTAACTTTAACTCGTTAATTTCTAACATTCGCAATTACAAAAACAAAGTCGGACTGCTGGATAACTCCCGCATGAAGAGCGATACCCAATGGGTTATTGACTCCATGCGCGTGAAAACGCCAGGGCACCGCACCCAAATTGGTTCGCTGTCAGGCGGTAACCAGCAGAAAGTCATTATCGGACGTTGGTTATTAACCCAGCCAGAAATTCTGATGCTGGATGAACCGACCCGCGGTATTGACGTCGGCGCGAAGTTTGAAATTTATCAGCTGATTGCCGAGCTGGCGAAAAAGAATAAAGGGATCATTATTATTTCTTCCGAAATGCCGGAATTGTTAGGGATCACGGATCGTATTCTGGTTATGAGCAATGGTCTCGTTGCCGGTATTGTTGACACCAAAACGACAACGCAAAACGAAATTTTGCGTCTTGCGTCTTTGCACCTTTAAGATCAGGGGCTCCTCATGAGTGCGTTAAATAAAAAAAGTTTTCTCACTTACCTGAAAGAAGGCGGTATTTACGTTGTTCTTTTAGTACTGCTGGCTATCATCATTTTCCAGGACCCTACGTTCTTAAGCCTGCTGAACCTGAGTAACATTCTGACCCAGTCCTCCGTGCGTATTATCATTGCGCTGGGCGTGGCGGGCCTGATCGTAACCCAAGGGACGGACCTTTCTGCCGGTCGTCAGGTGGGGCTGGCGGCGGTTATCGCGGCAACCCTGCTGCAGTCGATGGAAAACGCCAACAAGGTCTTCCCGGAAATGGCCACCATGCCGATTTTCGTGGTGATCCTGATTGTCTGCGCCATTGGTGCGGTGATTGGTCTGATCAACGGTATTATCATCGCCTACCTGAACGTGACGCCGTTTATCACCACGCTGGGTACGATGATCATCGTTTACGGTATCAACTCCCTGTACTACGACTTTGTCGGTGCTTCCCCAATCTCGGGTTTTGACAGCGGCTTCTCGACCTTTACGCAAGGGTTCATCGCGCTGGGCAGCTTCCGCCTGTCGTATATCACCTTCTATGCGCTGATTGCGGTGGCCTTCGTCTGGATCCTGTGGAACAAAACGCGCTTCGGTAAAAACATCTTCGCAATCGGCGGTAACCCGGAAGCGGCGAAAGTCTCCGGCGTGAACGTTGCCCTGAACCTGCTCATCATTTATGCCCTGTCCGGCGTGTTCTACGCCTTCGGCGGGATGCTGGAAGCGGGTCGTATCGGCTCTGCAACCAACAACCTTGGCTTCATGTACGAGCTGGATGCGATCGCAGCCTGCGTGGTGGGCGGCGTCTCCTTCAGCGGCGGCGTGGGTACGGTACTGGGCGTGGTGACCGGTGTGATCATCTTCACCGTCATCAACTACGGCTTGACCTATATCGGCGTGAACCCGTACTGGCAGTACATCATCAAAGGCGCCATCATTATCTTCGCGGTTGCGCTGGATTCACTGAAGTACGCGCGTAAGAAGTAATTGCTCCTCGCGTTATCCAGCCCGCTCACCGAGCGGGCTTTTTTATGCCTTATGCCAGCTGTGACTCCTCTCGGGTCACAATGCGCTCAAACCAGTCGAGTTCAGAGAGTTTGCAGGCGACCCACTGTTCAGAAAAGGCGTCGCCCAGGCTGTCGGTGAGGTACTGACAGCGGGCAAAGGTCTCAATCGCCTCCTGCTGAAACAGCGGCAGTTCGGGGCGATCGTGCTGCGGTTCGGGCAAATCCTCGTCGTCGGTGTTTTCCAGCCCGTACAGCATACCGGTCAGGACAGTGGCTGCCACCAGATACGGATTGGCATCGGCCCCGGCCAGCCGGTACTCGATACGACGGTTGTGGTCATCCGAGCAGGGAATACGCAGGGCGGCGGAGCGGGTGTTATAGCCCCAGGAGTTAAATACGGGCTCCGTCAGGTTTTTACGCAGGCGACGAAACGCGTTAACGCCCGGCGCAAGAATGGCGACAGAGGCGGGCATCAGCGCCAGCTGCCCCGCGATGCACAAACGCATCATGCTGTTAAGCGCGTTCACCGGGGAAGCAAAGACGTTTTCGCCGTGACGATTGTTCAGGCTGAAATGGAAGTGCAGGCCGCTGCCGGACAGCTGGCTGAAAGGTTTAGCCATAAAGTTGGCCTGCAGGCCGTGCTTCTCGGCAACGTAACGGGTCAGGCGACGAAGCGCCAGCACGTTATCGCAGACCTCAACCACGCGATGGCTGTGCTTCAGGTTTAATTCGTACTGACCGGACTCGGCTTCCGCCACGATCCCGGACAGCGGGATGCGCTGCAGGTGCGCCAGTTGTTCCAGCTCGTCAAACAGTACCGCATGGGCCGTCGTAGTATCCATATGAAAACAGCCCTGATTTTGCGGATCCCGATCGTCATGCCCCGTCAGATAGAACTCGATTTCCGGGGCAATCACCGGGAAGAGGCCGTGCTGGTGGAAGCGGGCCAGCACGTTCTGCAGTATCACGCGCGGCTCAAGCGGGCAGGGGGTATCGTCGCTGTCTTTCATCGTCAGCAGGATCTGCGCGTTGTGCTGCGGATCCTGCGGGCAGGGGCGCAGGGAGCCGGCGACAGGAACGCAGAGTCGGTCCGGCTCATCATGAAGCGGGGCGGCGATTTTTCCTTTCTGATCCATCGAGTAGACCGAAAGGGGAAAATAACAGCCTTTTTCCAGGCTCAGCATGCTCTCCACCGACAGACGCTTGCCGCGCATCGTGCCGTTGATATCGTTGAGGTAAACGTCTACATGTTTCGTCTGCGGGTAACGTTCCAGATAATCTGCCACTTCCACTGAAACGTTGTGCTGCAGGGCATCAATTTTTTCATCAAGCCAGAGGCCGGAATTGAGTGCGCCAGGAAGTGATAAACCGGGAAAGTTAAAATACGGGCGGAGACTTTTGAGGAAAAACGCATTCATTATTGAGTTCATAGTCATTCTTCAATGAAGCCGTAGCGGCAGTGAACTCAGCTTAAAAGAGCCGACGTAAAGGGGAGGTAAAAAGCGTCAGGCCCGGCGTAAAGAAAGTATAAAGGCGGCCCTGTTATTTCTCTTTTTTCTGCATATCCAGCAGCTGCTCGGGCGTGACGGCCGGGTAACCCTGCGCGTCTTCCGGCACTTCGTGCATCGCCGGAATCGGCACCAGCGGGCCTAAAAAGCGCGGTTCGCGTTTGAAGATATACAGATCGGCCAGGGCGCCAAAGCGCGCGCCGAACTCACGGACGCGCACGCTCAGCATGTCCTTTGGCGACGGCACCGCGTAACACTGCGCCTGAATCCCCATATGCAGCGCGATAAACAGCGCGCGCTCGCAGTGGAAGCGCTGGGTGATGATGATGAAGTCGTTGGTGTCAAAGACTTTACGCGTGCGCACGATGGAGTCCAGGGTGCGGAATCCGGCGTAGTCGAGCACGATATCGGCAGGGTCCACGCCCGCCGCAATCAGGTCCTTCCGCATCGTCACCGGTTCATTGTAGCTTTGCAGGGCGTTATCGCCGCTCAGCAGCAGGTAGTTCACCTTGCCGCTGTTGTAGGCGTTCAGCGCGCCCTGAATGCGGTAACGGTAATACTGGTTGATCACGCCGGTGCGGTAATACTTGGCGGTGCCGAGCACCACGCCAACCTGACGATAGGGCAGGTCCTGCAGGTCATCAAAGATGTAGGGGGCGGTTTTCCAGCTCATCCAGCGGTCGAGACCCAGCACGATCAACAGCAGTATGCCGACCAGGACAGACAGGCTGTAAAAAACGCGCTTTAACATGGAGATGGCTCGTTCGTGGATGAAATTTAACTCAGGCTACTTTACCCGCCTGGTTAGCGCAAGAAACAGCGACTCAACTGAGGGGTTTTTCAGCAAACTGGCGGGCATTTCTGCCCGCCGGAAGGATTACGCAAGCAGTACGCGGTCAATCGTCGTGCAGCCCAGCGCTTTAAGCGTCGCGGCGGTCGCATCCCACTGAATCAGCGGCGCATCGGCAATTTCTGCCAGAATAGCGCGCTGAATGTCCTGATAGTCATAACCGTTCAGGCTCAGCAGGTTAAGCGCGCCCTGCAGCGGTGGCAGGGTTGGGTTAAACGCGGCGTTTTCCGCGTAGCTGCCGCTAAAGATCCGGCCATCGCGGCACTGCAGCGCCACGCCGCTCGGGGACTTGCTGTACGGCGTGTGGCTTTTGTTCGCCGCGCGAATGGCAGCCTGGCTCAGGTCATCGCCGGACAGGGCGTAACCGTGGTCCTGCTCGTCCATCAGCAGCGTTTTGATCTCCAGATCTTTTGGGCCAAACGCGTCAGGTAGATAATCCCCCAGCGTGTGCGGCGCGCGGCCTGGCAGGTTGATGCGCAGCTGCAGCCCGCTGTTCAGCTCGTTCATAAACTGACGGCAGTGGCCGCAGGGGGTGTAGTTAACGGTAATGGCGCTCAGGGCTTTTTCACCGCGCAGCCAGGCGTGGCTGATGGCGCTCTGCTCGGCGTGAACCGTTTGCTGCATGGTCGCGCCCAGGAACTCCATATTGCCACCGAAGTACCAGGTTCCGCTGACGCCGCGCGCAATGGCCCCGACGTTAAAATGGGAGAGATCGGCCCGCGCGCAGGCGGCGGCCAAAGGAAGCAGTGCGAAAGCCAGCGCGTCTTCGTCCAGTCCCGTTGCCTGTTTCAGCATCGTGACCTGCTCCGCGTTCAGCAGGGCGGGGAAGTGTGCATCTGCCAGAACGGGAGCCAGGGCTGACTGCAAATTCTCTGCAAGCTGGGCGAAAGCAGCTTGAAAACGTGGGTGCATGGCGTATGCCTCATAAAGGTTAATGGATCGGTAGTTTACGGAGCCGTCAGGGCTTTATATGTGATCCACTTCTCATTATGTATGCAACTTATGAAATCAAAATGAAATTTGCGCGACGCATCGCAAATTTTAGCCCATCACCGCCAGAATCAGCGGGAAAATGAACGGGGCCAGCAGGGAGGTGATAATCCCGCAGATCACCAGCGCCAGGGAGCTAAACGCCCCTTCCTGATAATCCAGCTCCGCACAGCGGGCGGTGCCCAGGGCGTGGGAGGCGGTCCCCATCGACAGCCCCCGTGCCGCTTTAGTATGAATACGCATCCCGTTCAGCAGGGTGTGACCAAACACCGCCCCGAGAATACCGACGAAAATGACGCACATCGCGCTGATGGCCGGGATCCCGCCGAGGCTGCCACCGACCGCCATCGCGATAGGCGTGGTTACCGATTTAGGCAGGATCGACGCCGCAATCTGCGGAGAGGCCCCCATCAACAGCGCTACCGACGTGCCGGTGATCATCGCCACCAGGCTGCCCACAAAACAGATGGTAATGATGGATTTCCAGCGGGCGCGGATCTGGTGGAGCTGTTCATATAAAGGAAAGGCGAGCGCCACAACGGCAGGCTGCAGCAGGTCGTTTAAAATTTTGCTGCCGGCAAAGTAGCGTTCGTAGGGAATGCCGGTGAGCAGCAGGAACGGAATAATCACCACCATTGCCACCAGCAGCGGGTTCAGCAATGGCATTTTAAAACGTGCGGCAAGCTTGCGCGCGGCGAAGAACACCGCCAGGGTTAACGGCAGCGACCACCAGATATTGGCCATCATTTTTTTGTTTTCTCCCCGACCACGTTACGTTCGCCATGCACCAGATGCGAACTCCAGCTCACAACCAGGAAAACCACCAGCGTACTGACCGCGCAGGAGACCACAATCGGGCCGAACTGGGCCTTGAGCAAATCAAAATACTGCATGACCCCGACGCCGATAGGCACGAAAAGCAGCGCCATATAGCGAATAAGGACGAAGCAGCCGGGATTGACCCATTTTGCGGGCAGGATTTGCAGCGCCAGCAAAACAAAGAGGATCATCATACCGATAATGCTGCCGGGAATGACGATCGGCAGCAGCGACGCGATGAAAATCCCGGCATACAGGCAGGCGTAAATCAGGACGAATGCGCGCAGATATTGCCAGATAATGTTCAATGATTTGCTCATGGTGATAGTCCTTGCTGAAACGCATTCATCATACAATTAAACTCAAAAATGTGCCACGGATCACATCATGAAATTTGAGCATACCAGACATTCCAGAATGGAAAGTCGCGCTTTCCACATACATACAGAGCAGATACTATAGCGCGTCTTTTTCCACAGGTACTGCTATGCGTGTTTTACTGGCCCCAATGGAAGGCGTGCTCGACTCCCTCGTGCGCGAGCTTCTGACCGAGGTGAACGATTACGATCTCTGCGTGACGGAATTTCTGCGCGTGGTCGATATGTTGTTGCCGGTAAAATCCTTCTTCCGCCTGTGCCCCGAGCTGCACAACCAGAGCCGGACCTCTTCCGGTACGCTGGTGCGTATTCAGCTGCTCGGCCAGTATCCCGAATGGCTGGCGGAGAACGCCGCCCGCGCGGTTGAGCTGGGCTCTTACGGGGTGGATCTCAACTGCGGCTGTCCGTCGAAGCTGGTTAACGGCAGCGGCGGCGGGGCGACCCTGTTGAAAGATCCTGAGCTGATTTACCGCGGCGCGAAGGCCATGCGTGAGGCCGTGCCTTCGCATTTGCCGGTGACGGTGAAGGTGCGCCTGGGGTGGGACAGCGACGCGCGGCAGTTTGAAATCGCCGATGCGGTGCAGCAGGCCGGGGCCACCGAGCTGGTGGTGCATGGCCGCACCAAAGAAGATGGCTACAAGGCCGAGCGCATTAACTGGCAGGCGATCGGCGAGATCCGCAAGCGCCTCTCCATTCCGGTGATCGCCAACGGTGAAATCTGGGACTACGCGAGCGCGCAGGCCTGTCTGCAGGCCACCGGCTGCGATGCGGTGATGATCGGTCGCGGCGCCCTGAATGTGCCGAACCTCAGCCGGGTGGTGAAATATAACGAGCCGCGAATGCCGTGGGCAGACGTCGTTACGCTGCTGCAAAAATACAGCCGACTGGAAAAGCAGGGCGATACCGGTTTGTATCACGTCGCGCGAATTAAACAGTGGCTGAGTTATTTACGCAAAGAGTACGATGAAGCGCTGGGATTATTTCAGGAGATTCGGACATTACAGACTTCGTCTGATATTGCCCGGGTGATTCAGTCAAAATAATAAGCGTTAAATTGCTCACACTTTTTTAAAGCAGAAAACAGTTCTGGTTTTCAACGTGGCGCGACGGTGTTAAGGTGCCACTGTTTTCAACGCAGGATTGTTACTGGCTAACAGGCAAAACCTAAGCGTTTCACAGCATTTTCGCTGTGGAGCGCTTAGGTTTTTTTTTGCCTCTCGTTTACTCAGGAGAGAAATTTGGCTTAGCGCTTTTTACTGATTTTAAAAAATGAAATATCGACAGGAAATAGAAAAATTTCCTGCGGCCGGTTACGCACAAAATACTCAATCACAGGTTGTTATCATGGCATATAAAAATAAACTCTATGCGCTCGCCTTATTGACGATATCCCCGCTGTCGGTGGCGCAGGACTGGAATGGAACGGTATTAGGTTTTGAGGCTCCTCCGGAGCCTGTTCTGGGCGATATGCTCGGCATACGTAAAATCCTCAACGATAACGGTTTTACCTGGAATCTCGGATATCTGAATGAAATTGGCTGGAACGGAGGCGGTGGCTATAACCACGACTCCCACGTGGCCTATATTGACCAGTTTGCGCTGACCTTCAACCAGGATCTTGAGCGCTGGACCGGTATCCCGGACGCGCGTATCGAAGGGAACATCGTCAACCGTAACCACAATGACGACCTCACCACCAAACGCGTGCAGGACCCGCGCGTTAACTTTAACGATCTGACCCAGGAGAGCTGGGGCGGACAGTCCATTACCCGCCTGGGCTGGCTGACCTTTGCCCGCAGCTTTGACGACCGGCGTCTGACCTGGCGCATCGGGATGATGAACAAGGTGCAAACCTTCGATCAAATCATCCCCTGTGATTTCCAGCTGCTTTCGCAGTGCGGCGGCAAGTCAGCCAACTCGCTGACGTGGAACAACTGGAACGTTCACACCTGGGGCACCACGCTTGCGTATAAATTAACGCCGACGCTGACCTTAAAAGGTGGCGTGATGGAGCAAAATCCCGAGGCCTCCAGCCGCAGCCACGCCTGGAGCTGGTCGACGAAGGGCAGCAAAGGGGTTTTACTGCCGGTTGAAATCGAAGCGCGCCCGCTGATTAACGGCCTGCCGGGCGCGTACAACCTGGGCGTGGTGTTTACCAACGCGCCGCAAACCGATCTCTATCGCGGCAAATCCGGCGGTGCGGGCGCGACGGACCCGAACGGCTTTGATACCCACAGCCGGACCTGGTTCATGTACGCCGGGCTGAACCAGCAGCTTACGCAGCATCAGGATGATCCGAATCGCGGGTTGAGCACCTCTTTCAGCATGAGCCTTGCGGATCAGAGTACCAACTACATGCACCAGGTTTACGCCGCCTCGCTGCGCTACCGCGGGATGTTTGACGCGCGACCGGAAGACTGGATTGGCTTTGGCTTGACCTGGATTGATATGAGCAGCCAGTACGCCCGCAACCAGCGCTATATGAACAGCCTGAGCGGCGTGTCGGACTATAACGATCCGGCGTATCACCCGGTGCCGGGCCACTCCCTGAACGGTGAGTTTTATTATCGCTTCCGTCCGGTGTCGTGGCTGGAGCTGCAGCCGGGCATTCAGTACTGGCACCATCCCGGCGGCGTATCCCGGACGCAGGATGCCTGGGTGACGGAGCTGAAAACTGTCGTGACGTTCTAGCAATGTCGATCCGCGTCACGTTTCTGACGCGTGATGCATTGAGGCTATGAATGAAACTGATAGAGTGCCAGAACTGGATTGTTACTGCTTAGGCAGGCAAAACCTGATTTTCTGGCATCTGCCGGAGGTCAGGTTTTTTTGTTTCTGGGGTTCAGATGAAAATCGCCAAGATACTCAATAATAACGTGGTGGTTGTTCAGGATGAGCGCGGGCGCGAACAGGTGGTGATGGGTCGTGGGCTGGCCTTTCAGAAGCGCGTCGGTGAAGCGCTGGATACCGCGTTGGTTGAAAAGGTGTTTGCGTTACAAAGCGATGAACTGGTGCGTCGACTCGGGGAGTTGCTGAGTCAAATTCCGCTGGAGGTAATGACCACCTGCGACCGCATCATCGCGCTGGCGGCGCAGCGGCTGGGCAAGCTGCAGGAGAGTTTGTATATCACCCTCACCGACCACTGCTACTTTGCGATTGAGCGGCAGAAGAACGGGCTGGCCATCAAAAACGTGCTGCTGTGGGATATTAAACGGCTGTATCCGAAGGAGTTCGAATTAGGGCAGGAGGCGCGGGCCATTATCGCCAGACGCCTGAACGTCGAGCTGGAGGAGGATGAGGCCGGGTTTATCGCGCTGCATCTGGTCACCGCGCAGCTGAACAGCGAAATGCCGGAAGTGATGCACGTTACGCGGGTGATGCAGGAGATCCTGCAGCTGGTGAAGTATCAGCTGCAGCTTGAGTACGATGAAGACTCGCTCAGCTATCAGCGTTTCGTCACCCACCTGAAGTTTTTTGCCCAGCGGATGCTCACCCGCACCGTGGTGGAAGATGACGACGTCTCGCTGCATACGGCGGTAAAAGACAACTACGCGAAAGCGTGGAAATGCGCCGAGAAAATCGCCCAGCACCTGAACAAAAGCTATCAGCGTGAGCTGACGACCGAAGAAATTATGTTCCTCGCCATTCATATCGAGCGGGTGAGAAAAGAGGGGCGTTAAGCCTCAAAACAGGATTGTTACTGCATCACGCAGGCAAAACCTGAGCGCGGCTTTCGTAAGAAGGACGTTCTCGGGTTTTTTTATTTTTTGTACTCAGTCAACAGGTGCCTGCAGGCATCGGATGTAAGGAAATCGAGATGGAATACCAGGCTTTAGCGAAGGATATTCTCGGCCACGTTGGCGGAAAAGAGAACATCGTCAGTCTTGTACACTGCGCGACACGGCTTCGCTTCAAACTGAAAGAGAATCAACGGGCGGATGCGGAAGGGCTCAAGAAAAACCCGGGCGTGATCATGGTGGTGGAAAGCGGCGGCCAGTTTCAGGTGGTGATTGGCAACCACGTCCACGACGTCTGGCAGGCGGTGCGCAATGAGGCAGGCCTTACCGATGACGCGCCCGTCGTGGAAGAGAAGGGAGAAAAAGGGAATCTGCTGGGCCGCCTGATTGACATCGTCTCCGGGATCTTCACCCCGTTTATCGGCATTCTCGCGGCCTCCGGTATTCTGAAAGGACTGCTGGCGCTGGCAGTTGTCTGCGGCTGGCTCACCACCGAAAGCGGCACCTATAAAATCTGGTTCGCCGCCAGCGACGCGCTGTTCTTCTTCTTCCCGCTGGTGCTGGGCTATACCGCCGGGAAAAAATTCGGCGGCAACCCGTTTATTACCATGGTGATCGGCGGGGCGCTCACTCATCCGATGATGATTGCGGCGTTTAACGCCAGCCAGCAGCCGGGCGCGGTATCGGACGCCTTTTTGGGCATTCCTGTCACCTGGTTTAACTACAGCTCGTCGGTGATCCCGATTATTCTCGCCTCGTGGGTGAGCTGCTGGCTGGAAAAACAGAGCACCAGGCTGCTGCCGTCCTCGATGAAAAACTTCTTCGCGCCGCTGATCTGTCTGGGCGTGACCGTGCCGCTGACTTTCCTCGTTATCGGGCCGCTGGCGACCTGGCTGAGCCAGATGCTGGCGAACGGCTATCAGAGTATTTACGTTCTGGCACCGTGGCTGGCGGGCGCGGCGATGGGCGCGCTGTGGCAGGTCTGCGTTATTTTTGGCCTGCACTGGGGGCTGGTGCCGCTGATGATTAACAACCTGGCGGTGCTGGGGCATGACTCCATGCTGCCGATGCTGTTGCCCGCGGTGTTTGGTCAGGTGGGGGCGGCGCTGGGGATCTTCCTGCGTACCCGCGATGCCCGTCAGAAAATGCTGGCGGGTTCATCGGTGACGGCAGGGATATTTGGTATTACCGAGCCGGCCGTTTATGGGGTAAACCTGCCGCTGCGCCGCCCGTTTATCTTTGGCTGCGTGGCGGGAGCTATCGGCGGCGCGATTGTCGGCTTCAGCGATACCCACGTTTACTCCTTCGGCTTCGCCAATATCTTTACCATCGCCCAGATGATTCCGCCGGGCGGGGTAAACGCCACGCTGTGGGGCGGCGTGATCGGCACCGCGGTAGCGCTGGTGCTGAGCTGCGGCCTGACGCTGGTGGCGGGCATGCCGGGACGCGCAGCGCCCGAGGCGGTTGTGCCAGCGGGTGAAAACGATGTGCTGGCACCGATGACCGGCACCGTTCTGGCACTCGACCAGGTGCCGGATACCACGTTTGCCAGCGGCCTGCTGGGCAGCGGTGCCGCGATTATTCCCTCCGATAACAAAGTGGTGGCCCCGTTTGCCGGCGTGGTGGCCTCGCTGTTTCAGACCAAACACGCCATCGGCCTGCTCAGCGACAGCGGTATTGAAGTGTTAATCCACGTGGGGATCGACACCGTGAAGCTCGACGGCAGGCCGTTTACCGCCCACGTGAAGGTGGGCGACAGGGTGCAGCCCGGCGATCTGCTGCTGGAGTTTGACCGACAGGCGATTATCGATGCCGGATACGACCTGGCGACCCCGATCATTATCAGTAACAGCGATGAGTATCGTGACGTGGTGACCGTGGCGGCAACGTCCGTCAGTGCCGGTGCGCCGTTACTCAGCGTAAGCCATCAATAACAGGAGAACGTGATGAAAACTTTCCCGGACGATTTTTTATGGGGCGGCGCGGTTGCCGCGAATCAGGTAGAAGGCGCGTATCTGGAGGAGGGGAAAGGGCTGTCCACCTCAGACGTTCAGCCGCAGGGTGTCTTCGGCCCGGTGGTTCAGCGCGTGGCGGGCGACAGCGGCATCAAGGACGTCGCCATCGACTTCTATCACCGCTACCCGGAAGACATCAAACTGTTCGCTGAGATGGGCTTTAGCTGCCTGCGCGTCTCCATTGCCTGGACCCGTATTTTTCCGAACGGCGACGAGCAGCAGCCTAACGAAGCGGGGCTGGCGTTTTACGACCGGCTGTTTGACGAGCTGGCCGCGCACAACATTACCCCGCTGGTGACGCTCTCGCATTACGAAATGCCGTGGGGGCTGGTGAAGCAGTACGGCGGGTGGGGCAGCCGCCAGACCATTGGGTTCTTCGAGCGCTACGCCCGCACCGTGTTTGCGCGCTACAAGGAGAAGGTGAAGCTCTGGCTGACCTTCAACGAGATCAATATGTCTCTTCACGCGCCGATGACCGGCGTGGGCCTGCCGGAAACCAGCAGCAAAGGGGAGGTGTACCAGGCGATCCACCACCAGCTGGTGGCCAGCGCGCTGGCCGTGAAGGCCTGCCACGAGATTATCCCGGATGCCAGAATCGGCAACATGCTGCTGGGCGGCCTGATGTACCCGCTGACCTGCAAACCGGAAGATGTTCTGGAGACGCTGCAGGAAAACCGCGCGTGGCAATTCTTTGGCGACGTGCAGTGCCGTGGCGCCTATCCGGGGTATATGCAGCGCTTCTTCCGCGACAACGGTATTCAGCTTGAGGTAACGGATGCCGACCGCGAGGCGCTGAAATCGACCGTCGATTTTATCTCCTTCAGCTACTACATGACGGGCTGCGTCACCGCGGATGAGGCCCTCAACCAGCAGGCGCGCGGCAACATCCTGAGCATGGTGCCTAACCCGCATCTGGCAAGTTCCGAATGGGGCTGGCAGATTGACCCCATCGGCCTGCGTACCCTGTTAAACGTGCTCTGGGATCGCTATCAGAAGCCGTTGTTTATCGTGGAAAATGGCCTGGGGGCGAAGGATAAACCGGATGCGAACGGCGTGGTGCAGGATGACTATCGCATCAGCTACCTTAACGACCACCTGGTGCAGGTGCGTGAAGCGATTGACGACGGCGTTGAGGTGATGGGCTATACCAGCTGGGGGCCAATCGACCTGGTGAGCGCGTCTAAAGCTGAACTCTCTAAGCGCTACGGCTTTATTTACGTCGATCGCGATGACAGCGGAAAGGGCACGCTGGCGCGCAGCCGTAAGAAAAGTTTCTACTGGTATAAAGAGGTTATTGCTACGAAAGGGGCTTCGCTGAAAGTTTGATATCAGGAACCTTGCCCGGCGCAGAGCCGGGCAAATAGATCAGAAAATCATCTTGAATACGCCGGTGACCACTAAGAGCCCTATCAGAAATATAATTAAAATAACCCACAGTAATATTTTCATTCCTTTCTCCCGCTCATGGATGTCCTGAATAAGTGTAGCAGCGTATTTATATTTGGCGTGAATGCATTGGATTTAATCATTCTCTTTGGGAATAAATTTCCGGGTATTAAAATGTATGACAATTTGCGGATTGCCACGCGTTACTAAAAAAATGAACGATATCGAGCGTAACGTGCGCCTTTATTTTTTGAGTTTATGGCGTAATGAAACGTTCTCTTATTTTATCTCTGAGTGCTCCCTTCGCTTTTATTCTGGCAGCCTGTGCGCCTGAACATGCCACGGTATCTCCCCTTAAAACGCAAACCGCGGCGGCGTCGGTGAATACGGTTCTGAATCATCAGGACTGGCCGAAAAATGAGTGGTGGAAAGCGTATAACGATCACCAGCTTAACGGGCTGATTGCGAAAGCGTTGAGCGATGCACCGGATATGCAGATTGCCCGTCAGCGCATTACGCTTGCCGAAGCCCAGGCCAAAGCCGCGATGGCCGCTGACGGTCCGCAGATTGATTTTTCCGCCGATGCGGAACGCCAGAAAATGTCCGCCGAAGGGCTGATGGGGCCTTTTGCCTTTACCGACCCGGCTGCAGGCACCACCGGGCCGTGGTACACCAACGGCACCTTTGGCCTGACCGCTGGCTGGGAACTCGATCTGTGGGGAAAAAATCGCGCCCGGGTCGAGGCCCGGATTGGCAAAGTGAATGCGCAAAAAGCGGAGCTGGAGCAAACCCGCCAGCTGCTGGCCAGCAGCGTGGCGCGGCTCTACTGGGAGTGGCAAACTCAGGCCGCCACGGGGGAGGTACTCGCGCAGATCAAACATGAGCAGGACAACATCATTGGTGCCGATCGCGAACTGTATCAGCATGGGATCACCTCCTCCGTGGAGGGGGTGGAAACTGATATCAACGCCAACAAAACCGAAGAGCAGCTGGCAGAAGTCAACGGGAAGATGAAAGCCGTCGAGGCGCGTCTGGTCGCGCTGACGAATTCTTCCTCCGTAACGCTTACGCGGCATGCGCTGCCGACGGTCGACGCCGCGCTACCGTCGACGCTCGGTTATGAACTGCTGGCACGCCGCCCGGATCTTCAGGAGGCACACTGGTATATCGAAGCCTCTATGAGCGAGGTGGAGGCCGCGAGAGCGGCTTTCTATCCTGACGTGAACCTGATGGCGTTCCTACAGCAGGATGCCCTCCATCTGAGCGATCTGTTTCGCGCTTCAGCGCAGCAGATGGGCGTGACCGCCGGGCTGACGCTGCCGATCTTCGACAGCGGCAGGCTGAACGCCAGTCTGGATATCGCCCAGGCGCAAAATAATCTCTCGGTGGCAAACTACAACAAAGCGGTGGTCGAAGCGGTCAATCAGGTGGCGCGCACGGCCAGCGAAGTCGAAACGCTGACGGCGAAGAACCGCCATCAGCAGCAGGTTGAAAAAGATGCGGCGCGGGTTGTGGCGCTGGCGCAGGCGCGTTTCAGCGCGGGGATCGTTGCGGGCTCGCGGGTCAGTGAAGCCAGGATCCCGGCCCTCAGGGAAGACCTCGCCGGATTGATGCTGAAAGGCCAGTATGTCGACGCCACGCTGCAGCTCACCTCGGCGCTGGGCGGCGGTTATCATCATGGCTAAAAATGGTCATTATCTATACTTACCTCTTTGCAGTTTTTCAGGAGGTGAGTATGACCAGAGTAGCGATAGTGACCGCATCGGATTCCGGGATTGGTAAAACCACGGCGCTGATGCTCGCAGAGCGCGGGTTTGATATTGGCGTCACCTGGCACTCGGATGAAAAAGGAGCGCTGGAAACCTGCCGCGAAGTTGAAGCGCAGGGGCAGCGCGCAGAGGCTATCCATCTTGATTTAAGCACGCTGCCGGAAGGCGCAGAGGGTATTGAAACGCTGATTGCGCGTTTTGGTCGGCTGGACGTGCTGGTCAACAATGCGGGTGCGATGACCAAAGCGCCGTTCCTTGAGATGCCGTTTGACGACTGGCGGAACATTTTCACCGTCGACGTGGACGGCGCGTTTCTCTGTTCACAAATTGCCGCCCGCCAGATGGTGAAGCAAGGGGAAGGGGGGCGGATTGTGAACATTACCTCGGTGCATGAGCACACGCCGCTGCCAGAGGCGAGCGCCTACACGGCGGCAAAACACGCGCTCGGCGGGTTAACCAAATCCATGGCGATGGAACTGGTTAAGCACAACATTCTGGTGAACGCCGTCGCGCCGGGCGCCATTGCCACACCGATGAACGACATGGACGACAGCGAAGTGAAGGAGGGTTCAATGCCGGAAATCCCGCTGGCGCGGCCGGGCCACACCAAAGAGATAGCCAGCCTGGTGGCATGGCTGTGCGACAGCGACGCCAGCTACACGACGGGGCAATCGTTTATTGTTGACGGGGGCTTTATGCTGGCGAACCCGCAGTTTAAGCAGGAGGGGTAGTTTTCCCCTCTCCCTGTGGGAGAGGGTGAGGGCATCAGGCCGCACCCGGCTACTCCTCATTCCGCGTCTTTTCCCGATGCTTCAGCCACAGCCTGACCCCAATCACCGCCACCACCACCAGAATCAGCCACGCCCAGTGCTTCAGATGCTGGTCGAGATTATGCAGCCACGGGCCAATCACTTCGCCCCCTACGTAGCCGAGCGTCGTAAAGATCATCGCCCAGGCAATCGCACCAAGAACATTGAGCGGCAGGAAAATTTTTGGCGGCAGATGGCTGGCGCCAATCAGTATCGGCCCGATAATGCGAAAGCCATACATAAAGCGCGTGCCGATGACGAACAGATAGGGATGACGTTGAATGAGCCGTTGAGCGCGACGGATTTTCTTCTGATGCTTTGCGAAACGCTTAAGCAGCGTGGGCCCGAAGCGCAGCCCGAGAAAGTAGAGCAGCTGATCGCCAATCATTCCACCGAGCGCGACCGCTGCGACGACCAGCGGGAATTTCAGCAATCCCTGATGCGCGGCGACGCCGCCTAACAGCGTGATGGTTTCACCTTCTGCCACGCTACCGACGACCAGCGCGGCATATCCATATTGTTCAATGAGTGCGTTAATATCCATTACGTAAATGTAATCTCCCTCTGCTTACCTCGTTTAATCATATACCCCATGAATCAACAGCGGGGAAATCAACGGAAATTTCCCACTGTACAGAAAATAATCTAAAGCCTGCATTATACTTAAGGTATCGCTGACGGGCCGACAACAAGGGGGCGCTATGAACCATGTCTGGGGACTTTTCTCCCATCCCGATCGTGAGATGCATGTCATTAAAAGTGAGAACGAAACGGTCTCGCATCATTACACGCACCACGTGCTGCTGATGGCTGCGGTGCCGGTAATATGCGCCTTTATCGGAACAACACAAATCGGCTGGAACTTCGGTGACGGCACCGTTGTTCAGCTTTCCTGGTTTACCGGGCTCTATCTGGCCATCGTTTTTTATGGCCTGATGCTGGCGGGTGTGGCGGTAATGGGGCGTGTCATTCACTGGATGGCGCGTAACTACCCGCAACGTCCATCGCTGGCGCACTGTATGGTCTTTGCCGGATATGTCGCGACCCCGCTGTTCTTAAGCGGTATTGTTGCGCTCTATCCACTGGTCTGGCTGTGCGCGCTGATCGGTACTATTGCCCTCTTTTACACCGGGTATCTGCTGTATCTGGGGGTTCCAACCTTCCTGAATATCAATAAAGAAGAAGGCCTGAGTTTTTCCAGTTCAACACTCGCTATTGGGGTGCTGGTACTGGAGGCGCTACTGGCGCTGACGGTTATTCTTTGGGGTTACGGATACCGTCTCTTCTGAGTTCACTGCATTGCTGGCGTAAATGCCAGCAATGCAGCATCTGTTCACGATTATCCGCTGGCGACAACGCCCGGTGACCGCTATGATGCCGAAGCCAGCCTGTGTTTATCCGTTGATACAGGCGGTGTACGTCATGACGTGCGTGAATAATTATCAGAAGTCTCACCATGCTGAAATTCCGAGTCTCTTTACTTAGCCTGGCGCTGCTGCTGGGCGCGTCCGCTGCCGTGCCGGCCGTCGCTAAAACGCCTGCGGTGACCGCCGCTGCCGCTCAGCCGCAAATTGCGTCCGGCAGCGCGATGATTGTCGATCTCAACACCAATAAGGTGATCTACGCCAGCCATCCGGACCTGGTGCGCCCGATCGCCTCGATTACCAAATTAATGACCGCGATGGTGGTGCTTGATGCACATCTGCCGCTGGACGAAAAATTGAAAGTGGATATCAGCCATACGCCGGAGATGAAGGGGATCTACTCTCGCGTGCGTCTGAACAGTGAAATCAGCCGTAAAAATATGCTGCTGCTGGCGCTGATGTCGTCTGAAAACCGTGCGGCGGCGAGCCTGGCGCACCACTATCCGGGCGGCTACGACGCCTTTATCCGCGCGATGAACGCAAAAGCCAAAGCGCTGGGAATGACCAATACGCATTATGTTGAACCGACGGGACTGTCGATCAACAACGTCTCCACGGCCCGCGATCTGACGAAACTGTTGATTGCCAGCAAACAGTATCCGCTGATTGGTCAGCTCAGCACCACCCGTGAAGAGATGGCGACCTTTGCGAACCCGGCCTATACGCTGCCGTTCCGCAACACTAACCATCTGGTATACCGCGATAACTGGAATATTCAGTTAACCAAAACCGGCTTTACCAACGCGGCAGGACACTGCCTGGTGATGCGCACCGTGTTTAACGGTAAACCGGTGGCGCTGGTGGTGATGGATGCCTTCGGCAAATATACCCACTTCGCGGACGCGAGCCGCCTGCGTACCTGGATTGAAACCGGGAAAGTGCAGCCCGTTCCGGCCGCAGCATTGACGTATAAAAAGCAGAAAGCGGAACAGATGGCGACGGCGCAGAACGATTGAGTCGTCCGTCAACGCCGGGTGGCGGCTTCGCCTTACCCGGCCTACGAGATAACGAAAAACGGTAACTTATGTTACCGTTTTTTGTTTTCTCCCTCTCCCTGTGGGAGAGGGTCGGGGTGAGGGCACCAGACTGCACGGTCTTTATTCCGGGAGCGTCCAGTCCCCATCGTTGAGCGAGCGCTGCATAATCACCGTATCCCGCCAGTCACCTTTCTTATAGCCTACGCTGCGCAGCTGACCGACAATCACGAAGCCATGCTTTTTATGCAGCCGCAGCGAGCCGGAATTATTGTTGCCATCTCCCACAACGGCAATCATCTGCCGCCACGGGCCTTGCTCGCAGCGGGCGATTAGCGCATCCATTAATGCCGAACCAAAACCGCGCCCGGTGATGCTGGCATCCACGTAAATCGACTCTTCCAGGGTATAGCGGTAGGCGTGTCGCGGGCGGTAAGGCGTGGCGTAGCAGTAGCCCACCACGATGCCGCGATACAGCGCGATAAGCCACGGCAAACCGCTCTCAGCCACGCTTTTCATACGCTGACGCATTTCGTCGATGGTAGGGGGGACTTCTTCAAATGACGCGCGCCCGTGCAGCACATGCCAGGCATAGATGGCGGTGATGGCATGCACATCATCGGGAAGGGCATCGCGCACTTCCAGTTCGGTCTCGGATAAAACATCAATAGCCGACATGATGTGCCTGCTCCTCGTTATAGAAAACCGGAGAAACGTTCCTCCGGCGTCAGACGGTTACTCTATTACGATTAAGGCACGCTAAACAATCTCTCAAATTTGGCTGTAGGAATTAATCAGACGCTTGCGTTACGCGCTGCTCCGCATCTGCCTCTTCTTTCCAGTATTTCTTCCGCGTTGTTTTACCAATGCCGGGGTTCATGCTGTTTGTAGGGTCATTCTCGCGATAAAACTGCTTAAGTGCGTCAGGGGCTTTATAAAGATGCCCGACGTTATGTTCCGCAGGATATTGTGCGCCGCGTTCACGCAGCAGGGCGAGCATCTGCTCCTTCAGTTCGTGCGCATCGACCCCTTTTTTGACGATGTAATCCTGATGGAAGACATAACACATAAAGTGGCCGTAATAGAGCTTATGCACCAGCTTGCTGTCGATTTCCGGCGGGAGGTGCTCAAACCACTCGGTGTCGTTACGTCGCAGGGCGATATCCAGCGCCAGAATATCTTCCACCTCTTCGGAATGCACCGCCTGATAACGGATGGCGGCGCCTGCGGCGGCAAAACGGTGCAGGAACGCTTTGCTGCCCTCTTCAGGCGTACAGGCAAAGAAATCCCCTTCGGCGGTTTTGAAGAATTCGGTCAGCCAGGACTGCGCTTCGGCAATTCCGTCCCCGGCCATTTTCAGCAGCAGGTGATGCTCGTACTTATCGCGCCAGGTTTTCATTCGCTCCGGCAGATGCGCCGGGAAAACGTTGCCCAGCTTCTGCATAAAGCGGTCGGTGAAGTGGGGTTTGAACAGCGACACTTTCTCCAGCATCGCGTCGGTGCGGCCCTTCATGGTGAAGAAGAACGGCATTTTGTCGGTGCCGAGCTTGTCGATCATCAGGAACGTATCTTTGCCGTAACGCTCGGCGATGTCGTAAATGTCCCGGTGCATGTACTCGCCTGCCACCGGCAGATGGGTAAATTCGCCCAGAATATGACGACGAATTTCGGTCAGAACCTCAGGCTGATTGGTACCGATGTAGAACACCTGCTGCTTTTTCTCCGCCGGGAAGGTATCCAGACGCACGGCAAACACGGCCAGCTTCCCGGCGCAGCCGGAGGATTCAAACAGGCGGTCCGGGTCGGCGTTGTAGCGCGCCGGCGTATCGGCGTCGATATCCCGCACGCGGGTCACGTAGTCGTGATCGTGCGCGTGGCGGCCGTCGTGCTGCACGTCTTCGTCCTTCACGCGATCGTCGTCAAGCTTGCTGAGAATCTGCTCTGGCGTCACGCCGAGATCGATTCCCAGATGGTTCACCAGCGTCAGCTTGCCGTTTTCGTCAATACGGGCAAACAGCGACATCTCGGTGTAGGCCGGGCCGCGCTGCACCAGCGAGCCGCCGGAGTTGTTGCAAATCCCGCCAACCACTGAGGCGCCAATACAGGAGGAGCCAATCACCGAGTGCGGCTCACGGCCCAGCGGCTTAAGCGCTTTTTCCAGGGAGTAGAGCGTCGTGCCGGGGAATGCGAGCACCTGCTCGCCTTTATCCAGCAGGTGCAGCTTGTCAAGGCGCAGGGTGCTGATAATCACGATGTCGCGATCGTAATCGTTGCCGTTTGGCGTGGAGCCTTCGGTCAGGCCGGTATTGGCGGCCTGCATTAAAATAATCTTGTCGCCGGCGACGCAGGCGCTCAGCACGCGCCACAGCTCCAGCAGCGTGCCGGGGAAGACCACCGCCAGCGCCTCACCCTGACCGGAGCGGAAACCTTTGCGGTAGCGGGCGGTTTTGGCCGGGTCGGTAAGCAGGTGAGAGGAGCCAACCAGGCGCGACAGTTCGTTAATAAAAGCCGTGTTATCGTTTCTTCGAACAGAAGTCATCTTCCACTCCTTGTGGTGGGGCAAATTTCTCGCTGTAAAGCATAGCGCGATTAACTGTTAAGCGGTCGAGTATTCACGAGAAAAATCAGAGAATAACCCTGCAACGTTTCGAGGGTTTGTGGCACACTGCGCTTTTCGCACGGTATGGCCGAGATCGTCCGGCGGTTATTGATGAGAGAGTAAAACGACATGAAATGGCTATGTTCTGTAGGTGTCGCCGTCAGCCTGGCGCTGCAACTTGCGCTGGCAGAGGATTTGTTTGGTAATCACCCGCTCACGCCTGAAGCACGGGACGCGTTTGTCACGGAATTGCTCAAGAAAATGACGGTTGATGAGAAAATCGGCCAGCTGCGTCTTATCAGCGTCGGTCCGGATAACCCGAAAGAGGCCATCCGCGAGATGATCAAAGACGGGCAGGTAGGGGCCATCTTTAATACCGTCACCCGCCAGGATATCCGCAAGATGCAGGATCAGGTGATGGATCTCAGCCGCCTGAAAATTCCTCTGTTCTTTGCCTATGACGTGGTGCACGGCCAGCGTACCGTTTTCCCGATTAGCCTCGGTTTAGCTTCTTCCTTTAACCTCGACGCGGTGAAAACCGTTGGGCGCGTGTCGGCTTATGAAGCGGCGGACGACGGCCTGAACATGACCTGGGCGCCAATGGTGGACGTTTCGCGCGATCCGCGCTGGGGCCGCGGCTCGGAAGGCTTTGGTGAAGATACATATTTAACCTCCACGATGGGTAAAACCATGGTGGAAGCGATGCAGGGCAAAAGCCCGGCGGAACGCTACTCGGTGATGACCAGCGTCAAACACTTCGCGGCCTATGGCGCGGTTGAAGGCGGCAAAGAGTACAACACCGTCGACATGAGCCCGCAGCGCCTGTTCAACGACTACATGCCGCCGTACAAGGCGGGGCTGGATGCGGGCAGCGGCGCGGTGATGGTCGCGCTGAACTCGCTGAACGGCACGCCTGCGACCTCTGACTCCTGGCTGCTGAAAGACGTGCTGCGCGACCAGTGGGGCTTTAAGGGCATCACCGTTTCTGACCACGGCGCGATTAAAGAGCTGATTAAACACGGTACCGCCTCCGATCCGGAAGACGCGGTGCGCGTGGCGCTCAAGTCCGGCATCAACATGAGCATGAGCGACGAGTACTACAGCAAATACCTGCCGGGGCTGGTGAAGAGCGGCAAGGTAACGATGGCGGAGCTGGACGATGCCGCGCGCCACGTGCTGAACGTGAAATACGACATGGGGCTGTTTAACGATCCGTACAGCCATCTGGGGCCGAAGGATTCTGACCCGGCAGATACCAACGCCGAAAGCCGTCTGCACCGCAAAGAAGCGCGTGACGTGGCGCGCGAAAGCCTGGTGCTGCTGAAAAACCGCCTCGACACGCTGCCGCTGAAAAAATCCGGCACCATTGCCGTAGTGGGCCCGCTGGCCGACAGCAAGCGCGACGTGATGGGCAGCTGGTCTGCTGCGGGCGTGGCTGACCAGTCCGTGACCGTGCTGACCGGTATCAAGAGTGCCGTCGGTGAAAACGCCAAAGTGGTCTACGCCAAAGGGGCGAACGTCACCAACGATAAAGACATCGTGACCTTCCTCAACCAGTATGAGGAAGCGGTGAAGGTCGATCCGCGCACGCCGAAGGAGATGATTGACGAGGCGGTGAACGCCGCGAAGCAGTCTGACGTCGTTGTTGCGGTCGTGGGCGAAGCGCAGGGTATGGCGCACGAAGCCTCCAGCCGTACCGATATCACCATTCCACAGAGCCAGCGCGATCTGATTGCCGCCCTGAAAGCCACCGGCAAGCCGCTGGTGCTGGTGCTGATGAACGGTCGTCCGCTGGCGCTGGTGAAGGAAGACCAGCAGGCTGACGCCATTCTGGAAACCTGGTTTGCCGGTACCGAAGGCGGTAACGCCATCGCCGACGTGCTGTTTGGTGATTACAACCCGTCGGGCAAGCTGCCGATGTCCTTCCCGCGCTCCGTCGGGCAGATCCCGGTCTACTACAGCCACCTGAACACCGGTCGCCCGTATAACGCCGATAAGCCGAACAAGTACACGTCCCGTTACTTCGACGAAGCTAACGGCCCGCTGTATCCGTTTGGTTACGGCCTGAGCTACACCACCTTCAAGGTTTCTGACGTGAAAATGTCGGCACCGACCCTGAAGCGTGACGGCAAAGTTACCGCCAGCGTTGAGGTGACCAACACCGGCAAGCGCGAAGGGGCAACGGTGATTCAGATGTACGTTCAGGATGTCACCGCCTCGATGAGCCGTCCTGTTAAACAGCTGCGCGGCTTCGAGAAGGTCAATCTGAAGCCTGGCGAAACCCAAACCATCAGCTTCCCGATTGACGTGGACGCGCTGAAGTTCTGGAACCAGCAGATGAAATACGATGCGGAGCCAGGCAAGTTTAACGTCTTTATCGGGGTGGATTCCGCCCGCGTGAATAAAGGCGAGTTCGAGCTGCTGTAACTTTCCCTCCTTTGCATCCCCCGACTTCCGGGGGATGCGTCTTACGTTATGCTAAAAAGGCATTTTGCCGGGTAAATCCGCTGTTTTAAGCTACGCTTTTCTCTCAAGCCTCTGAAAAAGGCGATAAAAAAATGAGGATAGCGGAATGACGATTGCAAAGGGGATGTTGGGATCTGCGGTGCTGCTGGCGGCGCTGAGTCTGCCGTTACAGGCGGCGGAGCCGGTAAAAGTGGGCTCAAAGATCGATACCGAAGGCGCGCTGCTCGGCAATATTATTTTGCAGGTGCTGGAAAGCCACGGCGTAAAAACCGTCAATAAAGTTCAGCTGGGCACCACGCCCGTCGTGCGCGGGGCGATTACCTCCGGCGAGCTGGATATCTATCCGGAATACACCGGCAACGGGGCATTCTTCTTCAAAGATGAAAACGATCCGGCATGGAAAAACGCCAAAGCCGGGTATGAGAAAGTCAAAAAACTCGACGCGGAACAGAACAAGCTGGTCTGGCTGACGCCGGCCCCGGCCAACAACACCTGGACTATCGCCGTTCGCAAGGACGTGGCGGAGAAAGGTAAGCTGACGTCTCTGGCGGATCTCAGCCGCTATCTGAAAGAGAAGGGCGACTTTAAGCTGGCTGCGTCCGCGGAGTTTATCGAGCGTCCTGACGCGCTCCCGGCGTTCGAAAAAGCCTACGACTTCAAGCTCGACCAGGCGCAGCTGCTCTCGCTGGCGGGCGGGGATACGGCGGTAACCATCAAGGCGGCGGCGCAGCAAACTTCTGGCGTTAACGCGGCAATGGCCTACGGCACAGACGGCCCGGTGGCGGCGCTCGGCCTGCAAACCCTGACCGATCCAAAAGGCGTACAGCCGATTTACGCTCCGACCCCGGTCGTACGTGAGTCGGTGCTGAAAGCCTATCCGGAGATTGCCGACTGGCTCAAACCGGTCTTCGAAAAACTGGATGAAAAAACGCTGCAACAGCTGAATGCCAGCATTGCCGTCGAGGGGCTGGATGCCAAAAAAGTGGCCGCCGACTTCCTGAAACAACAAGGGCTTGTGAAGTAACGGGAAAGGGCTGTGCCAATAAAATGTCATAACCGCGTACTGCTGCTGTTGGCCTGCGTGGCCATCGCCGCGGTCGCGCTGCCGTTTGTGAATGTCGCACCTAACCGCCTGATGTCAGGGGAAGGGCGCTATCTCTGGGAAGTGTGGGCGTTCACGCCGTGGTGGCTGGCCGCGGCGCTGGGCGCGTGGGTTGCGCTATCGCTCTGGCAAGGGCGCACGGCGCAGTGGCTGACGCTGCTCCTTGCTGAAGGGCTATTTATCCTCCTCTTCTGGGGAGCCGGGCAGGCGGCGACGCATATGGCGTCGGGGGAAAGCCCGCTGGCGAGAACCACGGTGGGCAGCGGCCTCTGGCTGTGGCTGGCGCTGTGTCTGCTGGCCAGCAGCGATGCCATTCGTCGACTCATCTCCAGCGCCGTCTGGCGCTGGGTGCTCAACGCGCAGATATGGTGTATTCCCTTGTTCCTGCTGTTCAGCGGTGAGCTGAACAATCTCTCGTTGCTGAAAGAGTACGCCAACCGTCAGGAGGTGTTTGATGATGCCCTGGCGCAACACCTGACGATCCTTTTTGGCACGCTGATCCCGGCTCTGCTGATCGGGATACCGCTCGGCATGTGGTGCTATCGTCATCCTTCACGCCAGGGTGGGGTCTTTGCCGTGCTCAACGTGATCCAGACCATACCTTCCGTCGCGCTGTTTGGCCTGCTGATTGCCCCGCTGGCGGGGCTGGTGAAGTCATTTCCGGTGCTGGGAACGCTTGGCATAGCCGGAACGGGGTTAACGCCCGCGCTTATCGCGCTGGTGCTGTATGCGCTGCTGCCGCTGGTGCGCGGCGTGGTCGCGGGCCTGAGCCAGGTCGCGCCGGATGTGCTTGAAAGCGCCCATGCGATGGGGATGAGCGCGCGGCAGTGTTTCTGGAAAATTCAGCTCCCCCTGGCGCTGCCCCTGCTGCTGCGCAGCCTGCGGGTGGTGGCGGTACAAACCGTCGGCATGGCGGTGATTGCGGCGCTGATTGGTGCGGGCGGCTTTGGCGCGCTGGTGTTCCAGGGGCTGCTCAGCAGTGCCCTCGATCTTGTGTTGCTGGGCGTGGTGCCCACGATTGCGCTGGCGGTTGTCGTCGACGCGCTGTTTGCCTTATGGCTCGCGCTGCTCAGGAGAAGAGCCAATGATTGAATTTCATGATGTCAGTAAAACCTTTGCCGGTCGCCCGGCGGCGAGCCATCTGAACCTGAACTTTGCCGAGGGGGCGTTTTCCGTGCTGATTGGCACCTCGGGCTCGGGAAAATCCACCACCCTGAAGATGATCAACCGCCTGGTTGAGCATGACAGCGGGGTGATCCGCTTTGCCGGAGAAGAGATCCGCAGCCTGCCGGTGCTGGAGCTGCGTCGCCGGATGGGCTATGCCATTCAGTCTATCGGCCTGTTTCCCCACTGGACGGTGGCGCAGAACATCGCCACCGTGCTGCAGCTGGAGAAATGGTCGCGGACAAAAATCGCTGACCGGGTGGATGAACTCATGGCGCTCCTGGGCCTGGAGCCCGCGCTGCGCGATCGCTATCCGCACCAGCTTTCCGGAGGCCAGCAGCAGCGCGTGGGCGTGGCGCGCGCGCTGGCGGCTAACCCGCAGGTGCTGCTGATGGATGAACCCTTCGGCGCGCTGGATCCGGTCACACGGGGCGCGCTGCAGGCGGAGATGACCCGCATTCACCGCATTCTCGGGCGCACGATCGTTCTCGTGACGCACGATATTGATGAAGCCCTGCGCCTGGCCGACCATCTGGTGCTGATGGATCATGGCGAAGTGGTGCAGCAGGGCTCGCCGCTTAAGCTATTAACATGGCCGAAGAACGACTTTGTGCGCGAGTTTTTTGGCCGCAGCGAGCTGGGCGTGAGGCTGCTCTCCCTGCGGACGGTCAGCGACTATATGCGTCGGGAGGAGGTGCCGGTCAGCGGCGAACCGCTGCAGGCGCAGATGAGCCTGCGGGATGCCCTCTCGGCGTTTGTCGCGCGCCAGTGCGAGGTATTGCCCGTCTCGGACTCGCGCGGTACGCCATGCGGAACCTTACATTTTCGCGATCTGCTAGCCGGGGAGGTGACGCGTGAATGCACTGCGTGATCCGCTCCTCTGGCTGGTAGCGCTCTTTGTCGCCTTGCTGTTTCTGATGCCCCACAGCGCGGCGCTGTTTAACAGCCTTTTTCCCGGGCTGCCGCGGCCGGTGTATCAGCAGGAGAGCTTTATTAATCTCGCCCTGGCGCATCTCTGGCTGGTTGCGCTCTCAAGCGCTGTCGCGATCGTGCTGGGCGTGGGGGCGGGCATCGCGATCACGCGGCCTGCGGGTCGGGAGTTTCGCCCGCTGGTGGAGACGATTGCGGCCATTGGTCAGACGTTTCCCCCGGTGGCGGTGCTGGCGATAGCGGTTCCGGTGATGGGCTTTGGTCAGCAGCCGGCGATCATTGCGCTGATTCTATACGGCGTATTGCCGGTGCTGCAGGGCACGCTAGCGGGCCTCGCGGCGGTACCGGCGTCAGTGCTGAGCGTGGCAGAAGGGATGGGGATGAGTCGCGGCCAGCGGCTGCGCAAGGTTGAACTGCCGCTTGCGGCGCCGGTTATTATTGCCGGGATCCGCACGTCGGTCATCATTAACATCGGGACGGCGACCATTGCGTCGACGGTCGGTGCCAATACGCTGGGGACGCCGATCATTATCGGCTTAAGCGGGTTTAATACGGCTTATATTGTGCAGGGGGCGGTGCTGGTCGCGCTGGCGGCCATCGTCGTCGATCGCCTTTTTGAGCGGCTGACGCTGTACCTCAGCCGACACCGCCGCGAACAATAAACGAGTACCCTGCCAGCATCACGCCGCCGATACCGCTCACGGCCATCAGGACAAAAAGGGTAATAATGGCCAGTTTGGTTGCCTTCATCATGTGCTCCTGTTGTTAACGGAACAATTATACGGTGAAGCGCAGCTGTTAATGAACCATTAAATGCCGTTATGGCTCATCCGGCCCAAGGGAATAAACCGGGTAACCATTTTCTCTCCATTCCATCAGAAGCTGCTGCTGCGTGGCGGACGGCACTTCGCCACACCAGACCAGCAGGGTCTGGCCGTCGAAAAACTCAGGCTTAAGCTGAGCCAGCGAGTGCGCCAGAACATCCACGCGCCAGCCCTTCTGGGTAGCAATCCACGCTTCCAGCCACAGGCGGGTGGTATCGTGCACGTTCCAGCCGACTACCAGCGCATCTTTTCCGGCTTTGTTCTTCGCCGAGGCAAGGCAGACGGCAATATAGTTGATCAGCACCCCGTCGAGCATGCTGAGCAGCGCCTGCAGGGTAGACTGCTGGCACTGCAGGCGTCGACGGAGCGGAATGAAAAGATGGGAGATCAGCGTCTGCGCCGGATAATCGCGACCCTGCTCTTTTATCCATCCGCGCAGGCGCTGCAGGTTGCCTGCCTGCAGGAGCCGCAGCAGGGTTTCCTGCTGTTCGCGCCAGAGGTGCTGCGTGTCCGGGTCGTCGTGGCTCAGCAGAGACTTCACTTTGCCGACCTGCACCCCGTTGTCGATCCAGCTCTTAATCTCGCGGATGCGGTCAATATCGGCCTCATTAAAAAGGCGATGCCCGCCGTCGGTCCTTTGCGGTTTGAGCAATCCATACCGTCGCTGCCACGCCCGTAGGGTAACGGGATTGATATCACAAAGGAGTGCCACTTCACCTATCGTGTAAAACGCCATATTCGCCCCCTGGCTTACGCGTTCCCAGCTTAACTGTAGACCCACTTTTGCGAACCAGGAAGGACTGATTGATTTTTGAACAAACAATGCGAAGCATGCACGATATTCAGGAAAAGGTGTGATAACGGACACGATTTTGTGTTTTTTTGGAATGCTTCAAAGAAAGTAACCCCGCATCAGTGTATGTTACGCGTTTTTAGCGTGTGCGGTTTTGAGTATGTACGAGTTTAATCTGGTGCTGCTGTTGCTTCAGCAGATGTGCGTGTTTCTTGTCATTGCCTGGCTGATGAGCAAAACGCGCCTGTTTATCCCGCTGATGCAGGTCACCGTTCGTCTGCCGCATAAGTTGCTCTGCTACGTCACCTTCTCTATTTTCTGCATCATGGGGACTTATTTTGGTCTCCATATCGAAGACTCTATTGCCAACACGCGCGCGATTGGCGCGGTGATGGGGGGGCTGCTGGGCGGTCCCGTCGTCGGTGGCCTTGTCGGTTTAACCGGGGGGCTGCATCGCTATTCCATGGGCGGGATGACGGCCCTGAGCTGCATGATCTCCACGATCGTGGAAGGGCTGCTCGGCGGCCTGGTGCACAGCTATATGATTAAGCGCGGCCGTCCGGATAAAGTCTTCAGCCCGCTCACCGCAGGTGCCATTACCTTTGTGGCCGAAATGGCGCAGATGGCGATCATTCTGCTCATTGCGCGTCCGTTTGAAGATGCGCTGCACCTGGTCAACAGCATTGCCGCCCCGATGATGGTGACTAACACCGTGGGTGCGGCGCTGTTTATGCGCATTCTGCTCGACAAGCGCGCTATGTTTGAGAAGTACACCTCGGCGTTTTCCGCCACGGCGCTGAAGGTCGCCGCCTCGACCGAAGGGATCCTGCGCCAGGGGTTTAACGAAGAAAACAGCATGAAGGTCGCGCAGGTGCTCTACAAGGAGCTGGATATCGGCGCGGTGGCCATAACCGACCGCGAGCGGCTGCTGGCCTTTACCGGCACAGGGGACGATCACCATCTGCCGGGTAAACCGATCTCCTCAGCCTATACGCTGCGCGCCATCGAAACCGGTGAGGTGGTGTATGCCGACGGTAACGAAGTGCCTTACCGCTGTTCGCTGCATCCGCAGTGCAAGCTGGGTTCCACGCTGGTAATTCCGCTGCGCGGGGAAAATCAGCGGGTGATGGGGACTATCAAGCTGTATGAGGCAAAAAACCGTCTGTTCAGCTCCATCAACCGCACGCTGGGGGAGGGGATAGCCCAGCTGCTGTCCGCGCAAATCCTCGCCGGGCAGTATGAACGGCAGAAAGCCCTGCTGACGCAGTCCGAAATTAAGCTGCTGCATGCTCAGGTCAACCCGCATTTCCTGTTTAATGCCCTCAACACGCTCAAAGCGGTGATCCGCCGCGACAGCGATCAGGCCGCGCAGCTGGTGCAGTTTCTGTCGACCTTTTTCCGTAAGAACCTGAAACGGCCGTCCGAGATCGTGACCCTCGCCGATGAGATTGAGCACGTGAATGCCTATCTGCAGATCGAGCAGGCGCGTTTCCAGTCGCGCCTGCAGGTGTCGCTCTCCGTTCCGGACGAGCTGGCGTATCAGCATCTCCCGGCCTTTACCCTGCAGCCTATTGTCGAAAACGCCATTAAACACGGCACGTCACAGCTTCTGGGAACGGGGGAGATAACCATTGCCGCCAGCCGTTTCAACCACCATCTGGTGCTGGATATTGAAGATAATGCCGGGCTTTATCAGCCTTCCGCCTCCGGCGGTTTGGGGATGAGCCTGGTGGATAAACGCCTGCGCGCCCATTTTGGCGACGACTGTGGGATTAGCGTCGCCTGTGAGCCAGACCGATTTACCCGTATTACCGTACGACTGCCGCTGGAGGAAAACGCATGTTAAGAGTGCTGATCGTGGATGACGAGCCGCTGGCACGAGAAAACCTGCGCGTTCTGCTGCAGGAGCAGCCGGATATTGAGATTGTGGGTGAGTGCGCGAACGCCATTGAGGCCATCGGCGCGGTGCACAAGCTGCGCCCGGACGTGTTGTTCCTCGATATTCAGATGCCCCGCATCAGCGGGCTGGAGATGGTCGGCATGCTCGACCCGGCGCATCGCCCCTATATCGTGTTTCTGACGGCGTTCGACGAATATGCCGTTAAGGCCTTTGAGGAGCACGCGTTTGACTATTTACTCAAGCCGATTGAAGAGAAGCGTCTGGAAAAAACGCTCACCCGTTTACGCCAGGAGCGAACCGTCCAGGACGTCACGCTGCTGCCGGAAAATCAGCAGCCGCTGAAGTTTATCCCCTGCACCGGGCACAGCCGGATTTATCTTCTGCAGATGGATGATGTGGCGTTTGTCAGCAGCCGCCTGAGCGGGGTGTTTGTCACCAGCGCGGAAGGGAATGAAGGATTTACCGAGCTGACCCTGCGCACGCTGGAGAGCCGCACGCCGCTGATCCGCTGCCATCGCCAGTATCTGGTGAACATGGCGCACCTGAAAGAGATTCGCCTGGAAGATAACGGCCAGGCCGAGCTGGTGCTGCGTGCCGGGCAAACGGTACCCGTTAGCCGTCGCTATCTCAAGAGTTTGAAAGAGGCGATTGGGCTGTAAAACTGGTACACTGCGCGCCATTGCATCATCGACATTCGAAGGCTCTATGCTAAGTAACGACATTCTTCGTAGCCTGCGCTACACCCTGAAAGCAAACAATAATGACATGGTGCGCATTCTTGCGCTGTCGCACATGGAATCCACGTCTGCAGGTTTCGATACCTGGATGACCAAAGAAGACGAAGAGGGCTTCGTTCGCTGCCCGGACATTATTCTGTCGGGTTTCCTGAACGGCCTGATTTACGATAAGCGTGGCAAAGATCCGGCTGCGCCAGAACTGGCACTGGAGCGTCGCGTGAACAACAACACGGTACTGAAAAAGCTGCGCATCGCGTTCTCGCTGAAAACGGACGATATCGTGGCGATCATGACGGAGCAAAAATACCGCGTATCCGTGCCGGAAGTGACCGCCATGATGCGCGCGCCGGATCATAAAAATTACCGCGAGTGCGGCGACCAGTTTCTGCGAAATTTCCTGCGCGGGCTGACCCACCGGGTGCATCACCCCAAGGCGTAAAGGCGGTAGGGTGCGGCCTGATGCCCTCACCCTAACCCTCTCCCACGGGGAGAGGGAGAAAACAAAACGCCATAAAAAAAGCCGGAGAGAATCTCCGGCTTTTTTGTTATTTCACCTGCTGGCCAGGCTTCGCGCCTTCGTCAGGGCTTAACAGGAAGATATCTTTCCCGCCAGGGCCTGCGGCCATCACCATCCCTTCAGAGATGCCGAAGCGCATTTTGCGCGGCGCCAGGTTCGCCACCATCACGGTTTGACGACCGATCAGCACCTGCGGGTCCGGGTAGGCTGAACGGATGCCGGAGAAGACGTTACGCTTCTCGCCGCCCAGATCCAGCGTCAGGCGCAGCAGCTTGTCAGATCCTTCCACGAATTCCGCGTTTTCGATCAGCGCCACGCGCAGGTCAACTTTGGCGAAATCGTCAAAGGTAATGGTCTCCTGAATCGGATCGTCTGCCAGCGGGCCGGTGACCGGTGCCGAAGCCGCCTTCACCTCTTCTTTAGACGCTTCCACCAGGGCTTCAACCTGCTTCATCTCGATGCGGTTGTACAGCGCTTTAAAGGTGTTCACCTTGTGGCCGAGCAGCGGCTGCGCCATGGCATCCCAGGCCAGTTCGGTGTTCAGGAACGCTTCGGCGCGGGCTGCCAGCTGCGGCAGAACCGGCTTCAGGTACGTCATCAGCACGCGGAACAGGTTGATGCCCATGGAGCAGATGGCCTGCAGGTCGGCATCGCGGCCTTCCTGTTTCGCGACAACCCACGGTGCCTGCTCGTCCACATAGCGGTTCGCCAGGTCAGCCAGGGCCATGATTTCGCGCACCGCTTTGCCGAACTCACGGGTTTCCCACGCGTCGCCAATGGTGGCTGCCGCGTCGGTAAAGGTTTTGTACAGGTCAGGATCGGCCAGTTCAGCCGCCATCACGCCGTCAAAACGTTTGGCGATAAAGCCCGCGTTACGGGAGGCCAGGTTCACCACCTTGTTGACGATGTCCGCGTTCACGCGCTGCACGAAATCTTCCAGGTTCAGGTCGATGTCGTCGATGCGGGAAGAGAGCTTCGCGGTGTAGTAGTAGCGCAGGCTGTCCGCGTCGAAGTGGTTCAGCCAGGTGCTGGCCTTAATGAACGTCCCGCGAGACTTGGACATCTTCGCGCCGTTCACCGTCACGTAGCCGTGTACGAACAGGTTAGTTGGCTTGCGGAAGTTGCTGCCTTCCAGCATCGCCGGCCAGAACAGGCTGTGGAAATAAACGATGTCTTTACCGATAAAGTGATACAGCTCTGCCGTGGAATCTTTCTTCCAGTATTCGTCGAAGCTGACGGTGTCGCCACGCTTGTCGCACAGGTTCTTGAAGGAGCCCATGTAGCCGATTGGCGCGTCCAGCCAGACGTAGAAGTATTTGCCCGGCGCGTTCGGGATTTCAAAGCCGAAGTACGGCGCATCGCGGGAGATATCCCACTGCTGCAGGCCGGATTCGAACCACTCCTGCATTTTGTTCGCCACCTGCTCCTGCAGCGCGCCGCTGCGGGTCCACGCCTGCAGCATTTCGCTGAAGGACGGCAGGTCGAAGAAGAAGTGCTCGGAGTCACGCATGACGGGCGTGGCGCCGGAAACCACGGATTTCGGCTCGATAAGCTCGGTCGGGCTGTAGGTTGCGCCGCACACTTCGCAGTTATCGCCGTACTGGTCCGGGGATTTACATTTCGGACAGGTGCCTTTGACGAAACGGTCCGGCAGGAACATGCCTTTTTCCGGGTCGTAAAGCTGAGAGATGGTGCGGTTTTTGATAAAACCGTTCTCTTTCAGGCGGGTGTAGATCAGCTCCGACAGCTCGCGGTTTTCGTCGCTGTGCGTGGAGTGATAGTTGTCATAGCTGATGTCAAAGCCAGCAAAATCGGTCTGATGCTCCTGACTCATTTCGGCAATCATCTGCTCCGGGGAGATCCCCAGCTGCTGCGCTTTCAGCATGATCGGCGTGCCGTGAGCATCGTCCGCACAGATGAAGTTAACCTCGTGGCCGCGCATTCGCTGGTAACGGACCCAGACATCAGCCTGGATATGCTCCAGCATGTGGCCGAGGTGGATTGAGCCGTTGGCGTACGGCAGTGCGCACGTTACCAGAATTTTCTTCGCGACTTGAGTCATAGTAGGCATTACTTCTTTTAACTGTGAAAAGGGTTTTTGATGTTACCCGAAAGGTAATAACTACGCCAAGTGATAAGGGCATTAATCCATAAATGAATAATTGTTACCTCTGGGGTAAACTTGGTAATTACACGTCTTTTTTCAGAACAACTACAAAGGAGTCGGGATGAGTTCTCTATCCCAGGCCAAATCACCGGAAGCCTTACGAGCAATGGTCGCCGGGACGCTGGCTAACTTTCAGCATCCAACCCTGAAGCACAATCTCACTACGCTGAAAGCGTTACACCACGTTGCCTGGCTGGACGATACCCTGCACATTGAGCTGCAGATGCCGTTCGTCTGGACCAGCGCCTTTGATGCGCTGAAAGAGCAGACCAGCTCTGAGCTGCTGCGCATTACCGGTGCGAAGGCGATCGACTGGAAGTTGAGCCACAGCATCGCCACGCTGAAGCGCGTGAAAAACCAGCCTGGCGTGAACGGCGTGAAAAATATCATTGCCGTCAGCTCGGGCAAGGGCGGGGTAGGGAAATCCTCTACGGCCGTTAACCTGGCGCTCGCGCTGGCAGCGGAAGGGGCAAAGGTCGGTATTCTGGATGCCGATATCTACGGTCCGTCTATTCCGAACATGCTGGGCGCGGAAAACCAGCGCCCAACCTCGCCGGACGGGACCCATATGGCGCCAATTATGGCTCACGGTCTGGCGACCAACTCGATCGGTTACCTGGTGACCGACGATAACGCCATGGTCTGGCGCGGCCCGATGGCCAGCAAAGCGCTGCTGCAGATGCTGCAGGAGACGATGTGGCCGGATCTGGATTATCTGGTGCTGGACATGCCGCCGGGCACCGGTGACATTCAGCTGACGCTGGCGCAGAACATTCCGGTCACGGGGGCGGTCGTCGTGACTACGCCGCAGGATATTGCGCTGATCGACGCCAAAAAAGGCATCGTGATGTTCGAGAAGGTGGAAGTGCCGGTGCTCGGTATCGTCGAGAACATGAGCGTGCACATCTGCAGCAACTGCGGTCACCACGAACCTATCTTCGGTACGGGTGGTGCAGAAAAACTGGCTGCGAAGTATCACACTCAGCTGCTGGGGCAGATGCCGCTGCACATTACCCTCCGTGAAGATCTGGACAGCGGAAAGCCGACAGTGGTCAGACGTCCGGACAGCGAATTTGCAGAGATGTATCGTCAGCTGGCGGGTCGCGTTGCGGCGCAGCTTTACTGGCAGGGCGAAGTGATCCCGGGCGAAATCGCGTTCCGCGCGGTGTAACGCCTTCGCGTTGAATTGCCGGGTGGCGCTTCGCTTACCTGGCCTACAACTGGCACTATCACGTAGGTCGGGTAAGGCGAAGCCGCCACCCGACTTTAACCCAACCGATAGTGCATCAAATAATACTCTCCGTCCGGAGAATCCCCCGTCGCCTCAATGTGCCAGCCGTGCCGCTGGTAAAACGCGACAGCCCGCGCATTCTTCACCAGACACTTAAGCGAACCCGTACTGGTAAACGTCTTCTGCACCTGTTCCAGGAGCATTTTCCCGACGCCGTGGCTTTGATACTGCGGGTCAACAAAGAGGTTGTGCAGAAAATTATCGTTCGTCCAGACGGAAGCAAAACCCAGTCGATGGCCGTTCTGCGTGGCAACCCAAATCACTTCGTCACGGGTGACCGCGTCAAAGTCTTCAAGCTGCCAGTCTGCACTGTCCAGCCATGGCCAGGCTTCACGCCGGGCGTGGAGGTAGAGCGTGCGCAGGAAAGGGCGGTCACTTTCCTGCCAGGGGCGAATCACAATTGCGTTAGCGGTGATAGAAAATATCTCCATTGTAGGCTTTGTAGATCTTGCCATCAGCATCGCCGATCAGCACGTAGTTCTCACCCATATAGGTCCAGTGGGTTCCGGCATCCGGAGCCGGCAGGTTACGTAACTGGTACTGTTTGATGGTGTACTCCGGCGTTTGATACTGCGCCGGCGCCGTGTCGCCAATCTTGAATTTCGTAAAGTCAGCGATGAACTCTTGTTCTTCATAGGCCTTGATGCCGGATGGCGCAGCGGCCGTTTGCGGGGCAGCGAATGCGGATCCCGCCAGAGACAGTAATACACCCAGAAGCAGCAATTTACGCTTAGCCATTTTTTCTCCAGTGATATCGTTACAGATACTTGTCGTCTGCAAGTCGTGCAAAGCGGAGCAGACAGTCCATTTTAAGTATCAACACAAGGTATGTTTGAAAAAAATGTAACAAAAGTACACGGTTTTGTGTAGTCGACGTGGATGATGTTTATCATTGTGGTGAATATTATCTGTGCTTTATATTTTTAATATTTATTATTTTACCAATTAATTCTGAAAATAATTTTTAACGTTAAAATTGGACTGTTGTATGAATGCTTTCCTGCAGAAGAAGATTTAATATTGCCTTCGTGTGAAGCGGTCTTAATTCCGTTTTTCTTACAAGGATGAGTATTGCTTTTGTTTTCTGAAGAGCGATTTGGTCACATCTTACACTGTCAGAATTTCATATTGCTGAATAATAATTTATTGAATTTCAAAGGCTTAGACTAAGTCTTTTTGCAAGACTGACGATGAAAGCAACGTTAAAAAGAAATTTTTATATAATGAAAGGTACAACTGCATTTTCGCTGTTATTTCTTACTGTTAGCCAATTAACAGGGTGTGTATTTTCCCCCGGGCAGAACTTAAGTGTATCCGGGAAAAAAGTCATTGCTGCGGAAGACGCCAGTTATCAGCTTGATAAGCGCGTGGAAGTTTTTTCTCTGACGCCGGGATTGATTGAAGAACTACGTCCGGCGGTATCGAAATCTCAGGCAAATCCTAATCTGGATGAGCAGATCAAAAACTGGGAATACCGCATTGGCACAGGCGACATCCTGACGGTCACCGTCTGGGATCACCCTGAATTAACGACGCCCGCGGGACAATATCGTAGTGCGAGCGATGCAGGCAACTGGGTCAACGCCGATGGTACGCTCTTTTATCCCTACGTCGGTAAGTTGCGGGTGGCGGGAAAAACGGTTTCACAGGTACGTGAAGAGATTACAGCGCGACTGGATAAAGTCATTGAGAGCCCGCAGGTGGACGTTAGCATTGCCGCCTTTCGTTCCCAAAAAGTCTATGTCACCGGAGAGGTCGAAAAATCGGGCCAACAACCCATAACCAATATTCCACTGACGGTAATGGATGCGGTTAACGCCGCTGGCGGTCTTTCTGCGGATGCCGACTGGCGTAACGTCGTGCTCACGCATGATGGCAAGGACTCCCGCCTTTCGCTCTATGCGCTGATGCAGCATGGCGATTTGACCCAAAACAAGCTGCTTTATCCTGGCGATATCCTGTTTATTCCCCGGAACGACGCGCTGAAGGTGTTCGTGATGGGCGAGGTGGTCAAGCAGAGTACGCTTAAGATGGATCGTAGCGGTATGACGCTGGCCGAAGCCCTGGGAAATGCCGGTGGACTTAACCAAAATATGGCAGATGCAACCGGCATTTTTGTTATTCGGCAGGTATCTAAAAAAGGCGACACGGACAAAATTGCCAACATCTTTCAACTGAATGCGGAAGATGCGTCAGCCATGGTGCTGGGTACGGAATTCCAGCTGGAACCGTATGACATTGTCTACGTCACCACCGCACCGTTATCTCGCTGGAATCGCGTGATCTCCCAACTGGTGCCTACCATCAGCGGCGTTCATGACCTGACCGAAACCGTTCGTTACATTAGGTCGTGGCCGCAGTAATGTTCCAGTCAATCTTAGTGGTCTGCACCGGCAATATTTGCCGTTCACCGATGGGTGAGCGGCTGTTGCGTCAGCAATTGCCCGGCAAGCAGGTGACCTCGGCAGGGATTTTGGGGCTTGAAGGGTATCCGGCGGATGCGACTGCGCAGGCTGTGGCCTGGAGTCATGGTGTTTCGCTGGAAGGTCATGTTGCCCGCAAAATTACGCGCAGCCTGTTGCAAAAATCCGATTTGATTCTGGTGATGGAGCCGGAACATCTCCGTTACATAGCCGCTATGGCCCCGGAGAACCGGGGAAAATCGTTGCTCTTTGGACAATGGCTGGAAACCAGGGAAATTCCCGACCCGTACCACAAAAGTCGTGAAGCCTATGAATATGTTTTCGAGCAATTGGGAAAAGCCAGTCAGGAATGGGCTCGTCGTTTGAGTCAACAAGGAATGAAGCAGTAATGTCGTCTTCTAAATCAGACAAATATAATGCTGCGACACCGCAGAATAATGAGATCGATCTTCTTCAGTTGCTTGCTGAGATGTTTGATAACCGGGTGACGATCGCATGCGTCACGCTCCTGCTCACGTTATGTGCAGGGATCTACGCGTTCAGCATCACACCAGTTTATCAGGCTGATGCCCTGGTACAGGTTGAAGCGAAGCAGGATAACTCGCTGCTCAAGAACCTGGCCTCGTTCGGGTCCGATCTATCGCCCGATGTCGCGCCAGAACTTTTACTCCTCAAATCACGAATGATTCTGGGAGAAACCGTCGATCGGTTAGGGCTGACTTATAACGTTAAGCGGCGAGTGTTGCCTGTAATTGGGCCTTTTTGGGAGCACGTGCGGGGAGGTAAATCCGACAAAATAACGATTGGCGCGCTGACTATTCCTCTTCTGGAAGGGAAGCCACAAACGCTAATACTCACCGTTCAGGAGCATGGGCGGTATCATCTTGAGGGAAAAACGCTTGAGGCAGACGGCGTTGTGGGAAAAACCCTGGCTAAAGACAGCATATCGCTTCTGGTGACATCCCTCAGCGCGGAACCCGGCACCCAGTTTACCCTCGAAACCGTAGCAAGGCTTGACGCGATCAACGCCATTCAGAACAAGCTTACGGTTGTTGAGTCGTCGAAACAGAGCGGTATGATCGCATTAACGTTAACGGGTGAAGACCCTGGCAAAATCGCCACGGTGCTTAATACGATTGCTGAAAATTTTCTTAGCCAGAATATTGCGCGTCAGGAAGCGAAAGATTCCCGCAGCCTCACGTTTTTACAGGATCAATTACCTAAGATCAGCCGGGAACTGGATGAAGCCGAAGCGCGACTGAATGCCTACAGAGAGCAGCGCGATTCTGTCGACTTGTCTCTGGAGGCAAAGTCGGTTCTCGATCAGGTAGTTAACGTGGAAAACCAGCTTAACGAACTGACGTTTCGCGAAGCAGAAGTTTCCCAGCTTTTCAAAAAGGACCATCCCACCTACCGTGCTTTACTGGAGAAGAAACAAACGCTTGAGCGTGAGCGCGCACGTTTGAATAGCCGCGTCTCATCCATGCCTTCCACTCAGCAGGAAATCTTACGCCTGAGTCGCGACGTTGAATCCGGACGAACCATCTACCTGCAGCTGCTGACGCGTCAGCAAGAGCTGAATATCTCGCGCTCCAGCGCTATCGGGAACGTGCGGATTATTGATCCGGCAGTGACGCAGCCGGCCCCAATCAAGCCGCGCAAAGCGCTCATTATCGTGCTGGGTATGCTGATGGGCTTGATGCTCTCTGCTGGAACGGTTTTAGTCCGCTCAGCCTTTAAGCGGGGCATTACCTCGTCTGAACAACTGGAAGTGCTGGGGATACCGCTTCTGGCGACGCTCCCGCGCTCGGTGTGGCTCTGGAAAAAAACGCACCTGCGCAGGAGAAACCTGTTTGATTCCCACTGGAAGCATAGGACGTCAAACATCCCTTTTCTGCCCATTGACCGTCCTGCAGACATGTTTGTCGAGGCGGTGCGCGGGTTGCGCACCAGCCTGCATTTTACAATGATGGATGCCGCAAACCGGATCGTCGTGGTGTCAGGCCCCACGCAGGACTGCGGAAAGACGCTGGTTAGTACGTCACTTGCGTCGATTGCCTCTCAGGCTGGACAGCGTGTGCTGTTTATTGATGCGGATATGCGCAAGGGATATGTCCACAATGTGTTCAAACTGAGCAATCATCGGGGATTATCCTGCGTGCTCGGAGGAGACGTTGAATGGCAGGCGGCTGTTCAACGCGTTGAGAAAGGCGGTTTTGATGTATTGACCTGCGGACCCCAACCTTCACATCCCGTTGAGCTGCTCATGAGTGAACGCTTCCAGACCGTGATGTCGCAGATAGACAAAGTGTATGACATCGTGATTGTCGATACCCCACCTGTGCTTGCCGTAACGGATGCCTTGCTGATAGCCCGAGCAGCGGCAACCACTCTGCTGGTCGCCCGCTTTGGTAAAACTAACGTCAAGGAGATCGAGAACTGCCTGAAGCGTCTGCAGCAAATGGGCGTGCAGGTGAATGGCGCGATCCTCAATGATATCGTGAAATCTGCCGTGCTTTATTACAACTCGGGATATAGCCATTACGACTACGGTTATACCCAGGAGTAAACCTGGCGCGACACTTCTTTACAGCGTGATGGCGTTTTGCCCGTTAAGATGACCTTCATTGAAACATGAGGTCACAATGGATAACCGCAAAATCAACCGACTGCGCCGCTGGGCGCGGGAAGGGATCATACTCGTTCTGCTGACGCTGGCCGTAGTGTGGGGTGTTGATCGGTATCGAAAACCGACACTCCCCGCCAGTTTTAGCGCAACACCAATGCAGAGCATCGACGGTAACATTCACGATATCTCGGCCCTGAGTCAGGAACGCCCGCTGCTGATTTACGTCTGGGCCACCTGGTGCAGCATATGCCGTTTCACGACGCCTTCCGTTAATCAGCTGGCAGAAGAGGGCGGGAACGTGATTAGTATTGCTATGCGTTCCGGTGATAACGCAAAGCTTGAGCGCTGGGTTGAAAAGAAACAGCTGAAAATGCCGGTGATAAACGATGAAAACGGTGCGTTGTCGCAGCAGTGGCAGGTGAGCGTAACGCCGACGCTGGTCATTGTGTCGAAGGGGAATGTGGTCAGCACCACGACAGGCTGGACGAGCTACTGGGGATTAAAATTAAGGATGTGGTGGGCAGGCGTATAAAAATAACCCCTCTCCCGGCGGAAGAGGGGTGTTGTATTACTTAGCCAGAACTTCCTGCGCGGTGCGCTCAACCAGAGACAGCAGGATTTTAATATCTTCCAGCGTCACGGTTGGGTTCAGCAGCGTCAGCTTCAGGCAGGTGACGCCGTTGTGCTCGGTCACACCAACGTTCGCACGGCCGGATTCCAGCAGCGCATCACCAATTTTCTGGTTCAACAGGGAGATGCCAGCGTCATCCATCTGAACCTGTCCGCGGAAGCGGAACAGAACGCTTGCCAGCTGTGGCTGCATAACCAGTTCCAGAGCAGGCTGCTCTTTCACGTAGGCCGCAACCTGCTGTGCCAGGGTCACGCCGTGATCGATGATCGCCGCGTATTGCTCCTGACCCAGCGCTTCCAGGCTCATCCACAGCTTCAGCGCGTCAAAACGACGGGTGGTCTGCAGAGATTTGGACACCAGGTTAGGCACACCCGCTTCTTCGTCGAACTCAGAATTCAGGTAGGCCGCCTGATAGCGCATCAGCTCATAGTGACGCGCTTCTTTCAGCAGGAACGCGCCGCAGCTGATGGTCTGGAAGAACTGCTTGTGGAAGTCCAGGGTGACGGAATCCACCAGCTCGATGCCGTCCAGGTAGTGACGATACTGCTCAGACATCAGCAGCGCGCCGCCCCAGGCCGCATCAACGTGTACCCAGATGTTCTGCTTAGCGGCCAGCTCTGCAATTGCACGCAGCGGGTCAATAGCACCGGCATCGGTTGTACCTGCCGTTGCGACGATCGCCAGAATCTGCTCGCCGTTCGCGTTGCACTGCTCAATTTTCGCCGCCAGATCGGTCAGATCCATGCGGGAAAATTCGTCCGTTTTCACCTGCACCACGGACTGGTAGCCCAGACCCATCAGCGCCATGTTTTTCTGCACGGAGAAGTGTGCGTTTTCGGAGCACAGCACGCGAATTTTGCGCAGATCTCCCACCAGACCGTCCTGCTGAACGGAGTGACCCTGACGCGCGAAGAACGCATCGCGAGCCAGCATCAGGCCCATCAGGTTGCTCTGGGTACCGCCGCTGGTGAAGACACCTGCGTCGCCGGCCTGATAACCCACGCGGGTACGCAGCCACTCGATCAGCTTGATCTCAATAATGGTTGCGGACGGGCTTTGATCCCAGGAGTCCATACTCTGGTTAGTGGCGTTGATCAGCACTTCCGCCGCCTGGCTTACCACCAGGCTTGGGCAGTGCAGGTGCGCCACACACTGCGGGTGATGAACGGACAGGCTGTCTTTCAGGAAGAACTCCACGGCGCGTTCAATCGCCGCTTCGTTGCCCAGCCCTTTCGGGTTGAAATCCAGCTTAATACGGTCGCGCAGTTCTGCGACCGTTTTGCCCTGGTACATCTCAGGCTGTTTCAGCCACTGCATCACAGCCTGAGTGCTTTGTTCGATCGCCTGCTGATAAGCTTCAATGCTCTGCGCAGAGGAGAACAAAATTGGGTTTGAATCAGACATCGTAATCAATAACTCCGGTTACGCCGGGCGAACGCCCGCAGCAAGCAGTGCCTGCTCAAATTTATCCAGGAAGATTTTCAGCTCTTCGTCGCTGATCAGCAGAGACGGCAGCAGACGCAGAACGATACCGTTACGGCCACCGCGCTCCAGAATCAGACCGGCTTCGAAGCACTTCTTCTGAATCAGTGCAGACAGCTCGCCGTCGCCCGGGAAGCAGCCCATGTGGTCAGCGGCTTCGTGTGGCTTAACGATCTCAATACCGATCATCATGCCCAGGCCGCGCACGTGGCCGATAACAGGATAGCGTTTCGCCATCTCTTTCAGCTGGCCTTTCAGCCATTCGCCCTGTGCAGCCACTTTGCCTGCGATGTTCTGGTCTTTCAGGATTTTCAGCGTCGTCAGACCGGTTGCCATCGCCAGCTGGTTGCCGCGGAAGGTACCGGTGTGGTGACCTGGCGCCCATGCGTCGAACTGCTTTTTGATACCGAGCACGGCCAGCGGCAGACCGCCACCTACGGCTTTAGACATCACGATAATGTCTGGCTCAATGCCCGCGTGTTCGAAGGCGAAGAATTTACCGGTACGGGCAAAGCCAGCCTGAACTTCGTCGAGGATCAGCAGAATGCCGTGTTCCTGAGTCACTTTACGGATGCGCTGCAGCCACTCAGCCGGAGCCGGGTTCACGCCGCCTTCGCCCTGAACGGCTTCCAGAATCACCGCAGCAGGTTTACGCACGCCGCTTTCAACGTCGTTGATCAGGTTATCGAAGTAGTAAGTCAGCGCTTTCACGCCCGCTTCACCACCGATACCCAGCGGGCAGCGGTATTCGTGCGGGTAAGGCATGAACTGCACTTCTGGCATCATACCGTCAACCGCTTCTTTCGGAGACAGGTTGCCGGTCACGGACAGCGCGCCGTGGGTCATACCGTGGTAACCACCAGAGAAGCTGATGATACCGCTACGACCGGTCACTTTTTTCGCCAGCTTCAGCGCCGCTTCAACGGCGTCAGCACCGGATGGACCGGTGAACTGCAGGCAGTACTCTTTGCCCTGACCAGGCAGCAGAGAGAGCAGGTATTCAGAAAACGCGTCTTTCAGAGGCGTAGTCAGATCCAGTGTATGTAACGGCAAGCCGCTGGTAATGACATTTTGGATGCTTTTCAGCACATCAGGATGGTTATGGCCAAGCGCAAGGGTCCCCGCGCCTGCTAAACAGTCAAGGTATTCTTTATTATCTGCATCGGTGATCCACACGGCTTCTGCTTTAGTGATGGCTAAAGGCAGTTTGCGCGGATAACTCCTGACGTTAGATTCAAACTCGGCCTGACGGGCCAGATAGGTTTCGTTGCTTTTGTGGGCATCTACGGTGTCAATACGGACTTTATCCGTCATCATATCACTCCTACAACCGCCGCTTCGTTGTGAGCCACGATTGAATAAAAAGTTAAAAAACAGATGGGGGCCTGAAAAAAACGCCGCCAATATAGAGCCTTTTGCCACGGGGCTCAATGGTTAATTTGTTTACTGTTTTGTGACATGGCGCTCAGGGGAAGGGATATCCCCTTTTTAAGAAAGAAAATTGCGCTTTATGATAAAGAAAAACAGACTGTTACGTGTGTTCTGCCCCGACTGTAAATTCATAAAAAAGAGTGTGACAAATCGTGCCATTCGCTGACCAAAAAGGAGGCAGACAGCCTCCTTGTTAGCTTTATTTCTGCGACACCTGCAAAATGCCGTGGTTACGCCCCGTCGTCTTATTCCAGGACGCCGCCGTAATGCCGTTCTCATCAAGGCTTAGCGATATAACAAAACCATTACCGTGAATCTCATAGAAATGAGCATTCAGACGTTTCACGATGGCCTTTTTGCCGTTAATGGTGGCGTTAAAAAAACCATTTGAAATCGTGGCGTTAACCGCATCCGATGTGAAAGTGGCTTCACGCAAAGGGTCGTGGACCGCAGCTGTTGTGTGCTGTGCCGCATTTTGGGCTTTTGTTTTGTGAATATCACAAGAGCCGTCATTCGCGTTCATCTCAGTACATCCTGAACGTTCTAATTGAGCACGATAGTGCGCGTTAATCGCATGAGCCGGTGTTGTCGCTACCGTCAATATCAGTGCAATCCATATTAATTGAGTTTTCATGGCTAAACTTTTGTCCACCTTATAAAACGCACAGATAATAAGAGACGTACATCATGCCGATCCAAATACCGACACCAATGAGTATCAGATACAGGGTCGCTGAAATAATGATATGTCTGAGCATGTTTTTTCTGTCATCGCTATTCTTGCCGGAGGCAAGCGGGTTATTAACTTAACGGCGTCAGTTAATAATGCTTAAGTTGTATTTAGTTAAAAGCCCATTCCGACGCCAACTGACGCCCCCATATTATTGGCGGTATCATCAGAGAAGCTCACTTTCGCGATGACATGTGAACTAAAGTTAACGGATGCCCCGACGGCAAGGGCGCTTTCATTATTGTACGTTGCACCGCCAGCAGAGAACATAACATGCTGATTCGTTTGTACCTGCGGTAAACCTGCCATCGCCATGGCGCCCGAGATACCGGCGTTGGCCTGCATCTTATTATTATCCACTTCGTCATGCAATGATTTGAATTGCTGATTGGTGTTGTTATTCATTGCCTGTAACGTCTGCTTTGTTGCCTGAAGTTCCTGAGCGGTGGCGGTAACAGCCTGGGTATTATTAGCCACTTTAGTTTGCGTTGCTGCGTCTACCTGCATGTGCGTCACGGTGGTCGTCACGCCATCTTTACCATCTTTACCATCTACGCCGTTAGTGGGTTTAGGGGCATTTTCCAGGCTGTCAAGACGGTTATCTTGCACTTTGTTAACGTTTTCCATATTGATAATTTCTGTGCCGTTCGTCATAACGCCCTGTAAAGCCGCATCGCTTTTTTGATTGGCAGTATCTGCAAGCGCGCCAGCAAGCAAGGCTTTTTGGTAAGCGTCATTTGTGGCTTGCTCAATAACCAAAACACCTAATTTAGTGGATTGAAGGTCGCTATCCACCTGCGTTAAGCGATTTTCAGTTGAGAGATCGCGAGCAATACTATCGACCCTGTTTTGCGTAATTTGGTCTTGATGGTCATTCACAATATCTGTGATTGATGCGTCATCCCAAACGGCAGCAGCAGCGTTGGTAATATTCATGGCGCTACCGGCGACCACCCCAAATACAAAAACAGGAATAACAGATTTATTGAAAAGTTTCATTCGAAGGACTCACATATTAACGTATAAAAAAACAAAATTAAGCAGAACAGTTTTGGCTTTAGTGGCGTGTGGATATCTGTATTTCCGTATGTCAATACTGGATATTCGATGCCCGGACCTTTTTTAGTAGCGTGAATAAACTATCGATTAAACCCAAATTGATAATTTTGATCTAAATCATAAATGATATGAATAAATGAAAGGGCAGGGTGCTGTATCGAGGAGGTTTATTTAATGTATACATTAACTTATGGATTGTGCGATAAATCAAGGGAAGCGTTAAGCTATTGATGAAAGTACAAATGTTTAATAGAGTTAAATAAATTAGTACTTTCTTATTCTTTCATGCGAAAGAAGTTTATCTATCTTATAAAAGCGGAATGAGCACGTAATAAAAAATAATAGTCTCAGCAAAAGTACGTAATAAAGTTTTTCAATAACGTATTAACAATTACTGAACCAGACTTAACTAAAGCGTAATAAATGTTGGCAAATGACGGGAAAGAGCGTCTGGAGATTTCCGCTGTGACAAACGGCGTGATAAATCGAAACTCCTTGCGCCTGGCCTGGGCCCGCGGTTACACTACATAACGTTAATGAGTTTTATAACTTACTGTTTTAAAAGTATTTTGACTCGGGGTGCCCTTCTTTGTGAAGGCTGAGAAATACCCGTATTACCTGATCTGGATAATGCCAGCGTAGGGAAGTCAGATGCCTTCCCGGTCATCGCTTCTTCACGCAAGGCAGGAGCGAACCCATGCAGCCTGACCTGCTCGATTTACACGTTTTACACCACTTCCGAACCCGTTCTCCGCTGACCCACTGTATGACCAACGATGTCGTACAGACCTTCACGGCCAACGTTTTGCTGGCGCTTGGCGCATCACCCGCGATGGTGATTGAGGCCGAAGAGGCTGAACAGTTTGCCGGCATCGCCGATGCGCTGCTGATTAACGTTGGTACGCTGACCTCGCCGCGTGCCCAGGCGATGCGTCGGGCAATAGAAAGCGCTGTGGCTGCAGGCAAGCCCTGGACGCTGGACCCGGTTGCTGCGGGCGCCCTGACGTTCCGCACCCGCTTTTGCCATCAAATTCTCGCCCTGAAACCGGCCGCCATTCGCGGCAATGCCTCCGAGATTCTGGCCCTTGCCGGAATGAGCGCGGGCGGGCGCGGCGTCGATACGACCGATACCGCAGCCAGCGCGGTGCCCGCAGCACAGGCGCTGGCTCGCCAGACCAATGCCGTTGTGGTCGTCACCGGCGAGGTGGATTACATCACTGACGGGCAACGTACCCGCACGGTAACGGGCGGCGATCCGTTGATGACGCGCGTAGTGGGAACCGGATGCGCGCTTTCTGCCGTTGTGGCGGCGAGCTGCTCGCTGCCGGGCGACCGGATGGATAACGTCGCTGCCGCCTGCGGATGGATGAAACGAGCCGGAACGGTGGCCGTTGCGCAGTCGCGTGGCCCGGGCAGTTTTGCCAGCGCGTTTCTGGATGCGCTCTATACGCTGGAGGAGCAGGCATGAAGCGGATTAACGCCCTGACCATTGCCGGCACCGATCCCAGCGGCGGCGCGGGTATCCAGGCCGATCTCAAAACCTTCTCGGCCCTTGGCGCGTACGGCTGCTCGGTCATTACCGCGCTGGTGGCGCAAAACACGCGCGGCGTGCAGTCGGTCTACCGTATCGAGCCGGATTTTGTTGCCGCGCAGCTGGATTCAGTGTTCAGCGATGTGCGCATCGATACCACCAAAATCGGCATGCTGGCCGAGACGGATATTGTGGAAGCGGTGGCCGAGCGGCTTAAACGCTATCAGGTGCAAAACGTGGTGCTTGATACCGTCATGCTGGCTAAAAGCGGCGACCCGCTGCTCTCCGTCTCCGCCGTGGAGACGCTGCGTACAAAGCTACTGCCGCAGGTGGCGCTTATCACGCCCAATCTGCCGGAAGCCGCCGCGCTGTTAGGCACATCGCATGCGCAAACTGAACGCGAGATGAAAGCGCAGGGAAACGCGCTGCTGGCGATGGGCTGCGGGGCGGTTCTGATGAAGGGCGGTCATCTTGACGACGCTGAAAGCCCGGACTGGCTCTTTACCCGCGACGGCGAAGTACGTTTTACCGCGCCGCGCGTGCAGACCAAAAACACCCACGGCACGGGCTGCACGCTCTCCGCCGCGCTGGCGGCGCTGCGCCCGCGGCATGACTGCTGGGCTGATACGGTGCGCGAAGCGAAAACCTGGCTCTCGGCGGCGCTGGCAAAAGCCGATACTCTGGAAGTGGGTCACGGTATTGGACCGGTTCATCATTTTCATGCATGGTGGTAACCCAGTATACTGGCAGGAAACACCACGCCTGAGAAAACAGAGATGGAACAAGCGCATACCCGGTTAATCGCTCAACTGAATGAACGGATCGCCGCGCCTGACAACACGCCGCTGTACCTGAAATTTGCCGAAACGGTAAAAAACGCGGTGCGCAGCGGGGTGCTGGAGCACGGGAATATTTTGCCCGGCGAGCGCGATCTGAGCCAGTTAACCGGGGTGTCGCGCATCACTGTGCGAAAGGCGATGCAGGCGCTGGAGGAAGAGGGCGTGGTGACGCGCTCCCGTGGCTATGGCACGCAAATCAACAATATCTTTGAATATTTGCTGAAAGAGGCGCGCGGTTTTTCCCAGCAGGTAGTGCTGCGCGGCCAAAAGCCTAATACGCTGTGGGTCAACAAGCGGGTGGTGAAGTGCCCGGAAGAGGTCGCAAACCACCTGTCGATTCCTCCGGACAGCGAGGTCTTTTTGCTCAAGCGCATTCGCTATGTGGATGACGATGCGGTGTCGATTGAAGAGTCCTGGGTGCCGGTTGGCCTCATTCCCGATCCGGATGCGATTGGCATTTCGCTGTACGACTACTTCCGCAGCCAGAATATCTTCCCGCAGCGCACCCGTTCACGGGTTAGCGCCCGCATGCCGGACAGCGAGTTTCAGGCGCACATTAAGATGGACGAAAAAATACCGGTGCTGGTGATCAAGCAGGTTGCGCTTGACCAACAGCACCGGCCGATTGAGTACAGCATCAGCTACTGTCGCAGCGATCTATACGTCTTTGTGTGCGAGGAATAATTCGTCGCGAGTCGGGGCGCAGTCCCCGCCGCGGTGGCTGACTACCCAGGACGCCACGGCATTCCCCAACAGAACGGCGTCTGCCAGGGACCATCCCGCCGCCAGCCCGGCAAGCGTGCCGCCCGCGTGGCTGTCGCCTGCGCCAATGGTGTCCACAACCGTCGCTGGGAACGCCGGAACAACGCCCGAGACGTCACCGTCATACCATGTGGCGCCGTCTTTATCATGACGCACAATCAGCGCGGCGCCGAAGCGCTGCTGCCACTCCGCACCCAGGTTTTCAGCCGCTACGCCCAGTCGTTCGGCTGCGATCTCCGCTTCCTGACGATTGAGCGACACGATCGGCCTGCAGGCCATAATCCGCGCCATCAGCGCGTCGGGGATATCCGCGATGCGAGGGCCGAAATCGATAAACGCCGTCACGTCCCGCAACCCCTCCAGCCAGCGTGTCAGCAGCTCGCCGCACGGCGAGGCCAGCTGGTAGCCGGATAAGTAGACCAGGCTCTTCGACGGGATGTTAAGCACATCAAGCCAGCGCTGCTGCCACTGGTTCTCCACGCCGCTAAAGGACATAAAGGTGCGCTCGCCGTCTGGCTCCACCAGCGCCAGGCACCAGCCGTTATCGCCGGTTTCGGCCTCGATGGCGCTGTGCAGATCCTGCTTCGCCATGGCGTTGCGGATGATGTCCGCCCATACCCCGTGACCAACGGGCAGGGCGTTTTGCGCTGTAATGCCGAGCCGCTTCAGGGCGATGGCGATATTCAGCGCGCAGCCGCCAATATTCACGCCCTGCTGTTTGAGCTCGATATCGCACCCGCGCCAGGGCAGGGCGTAGGCGTCGGCGATGACGTCTATCACCGCCGCGCCCAGCACCGTCAGCGGGCGCGTGGCGTGCAGGGTGTCGAGACGTTGGGCAAATGAACTCATACGCCCTCCCTTTGCTCCCGGTAGTGCAGCAGTTTCTCGCTATAGTGGCCGAAATCGAGCCGGTTGACGGCGTCAAGTTCGGCTTTGAGCGCCGGGTCAATTGCCTGGACGCCGTGGAGCGCGCCGCAGATGGCTGTCGCCATGGCGCCAATGGTGTCCGTATCGCCGCCCAGGTTGGCGCATAAAATGGCGCAGCGGTTCGGATCGGTTTCCGCCAGTTCGACCATCGCAATGGCCGCCGGGACGGACTCAATGGTGCTGGTTCCTGCGCCGACAAGCTGATAAATCTGCTCGCTGGCGGACTCAACCCCGTTGGCTTCCCGTACGGTTTTAAGCGCCAGCTCAATACGCGCCGCCAGCGACGCGCTGAAGGTGGTGGTTTTCGCCTCCTGCGCATAGCGGGCGATACCCGGCAGGGCATCGACGATGTTCTGCCAGCTTTCGCCGTCGACGGCACGGGAAACCGCCCACGCAATCACCACCGCGCCGGCAATGGCGAGGTCGGATTTATGGGTCGGGCTGGAGGCCAGCGCCACCTGCTCAACAAAGTGTTCCAGACGCGTGGCCGGAAGCAGGCAGCCCAGCGGGGACGCGCGCATCGCCGCCCCGTTGGTCACGCCGTTGTTTTCCAGTTCGCTCACCGGCTTGCCGTCGCGAATCGCGTTAAGCGCGATTTTGGAGGTCGGGCCGAGCACGTTCTTATTAAACGCATCGAAATCGAGCGCCCAGTGCAGAATATGCTTGCCGATAACGTCCGCGTTGATGTCTCCTTCACACTCAATAATCGCATCCGCCAGGCACAGCGCCATTGAGGTATCGTCGGTGAACTCTGCCTGTTTGAAATAGCAGGCCGCATTATTCTCTGCCGGGCCGGGTAAAAAGCGGTCGATCCAGCCGAAGTGCGACTTTACGCGCTTTCTCGGCCACAGCTCCGACGGCATGCCCATCGCATCCCCTAACGCCTGCCCGTAAAGGGCCCCGAGAACACGGTCTTGTTTCATTTAACTTCCCCTTGTGTCAGCGCGGTATCGCCATCAACCACCGCAATTGCGGCGATCTCTTTGTCCGATTCGCGGAAAAACAGCATAAACAGCACGGCAATCACGGCAATCATGATTGCACCAAACGTCCACATTCCGGCCCAGTTGAAGGTCAGCCCATTCACCGGCTCTTTGTATGCGAACATTTTTTCCATCATCACGCCGCCCAGGCGGTAACCCAGCAGGCTACCAAAGCCCTGGCAGCACAGCGTAATCAGGCCCTGCGCGGCGGTGCGCATGTGCACCGGCGCTTTTTTATCCACGTAGATATACGCGGTGACATAGTAGAAGTCGTAGCTCACGCCGTGCAGCAGAATCCCGAGGAACAGCAGGGCGTAGGTGAAGTACTGTTCCGCACCGCCGTATACGAAGAACCCGTAGCGGATGGCGGCCGTGATCAGACCCAGCAGTAAGACCTTCTTAATACCAAAGCGTTTGGTAAAGAACGGCAGGGCGAGCATAAAGAAGATTTCGGAGAACTGGCCGAGCGTCATCCAGCCGGTGGCGTTTTTCATTCCCACTTCGGTGAGATAGCCGTTGGCGAAGATGTAGTAGAAGGCCAGCGGCATGGCGAACAGGAACGAGCAGAAGAAGAATACGAGGAAGTTTCTGTCGCGCAGCAGGATCAGCGCGTCCAGCCCGAGCATCACTTTGAAGTCCAGCTTGCCGGTACTTTTCGGCGGGGTGTTCGGCAGGAACAGGGCAAAGACGCCGAGCAGGGCGGAGCTGGCTGCCGTCATCAGCAGCGGGATGTTGGTGTCGGAAATATCGCTGTAGCCCAGCATCTGCGGAAGGAACCCGCACGCAAGACCGGAGGCGATCCAGCCGATGGTGCCCATCACGCGGATGCGCGGGAAATCGGCCTCGACGTCGTCCACGTTGGCAAAGGCGATACTGTTGGTCAGCGCGATGGTGGGCATGTAGGTCAGGGAGTAAACCAGCAGCAGCGGGAAGAAGGTGCTGAACTGGGTTTGCTGTGCGGCGAAGTACATCAGAATCGCACCGGCGAACATCAGCGCTGACAGCACTTTCTGCGCGGCGAAGAAGCGGTCCGTCAGCGAGCCGACCAGAATCGGGGAGAGGATCGCGGCAATGGCGGTACAGGCGTAAGACCAGCCGATTTCCCCGGCGGTAAAACCGCTTTTGCTCAGCCACAGCCACAGCGGCACAAACCACGCGCCCCAGATAAACCATTCAACAAACATCATGAATGACAGTTGGACTTTCGTTTTCATTTTTTAATCCTGCATGTCAGAGAGGGTACGCCTTTAACATACCACTCAATAATACCTTTTAAATACCTTTGTGGCGATTGTTTGATCAATGTAACAGTTTTGTTGTACACGAATCGAGCCAGCAGATTGTGCTGAAAAAAAATGCAAAAGGTGGAAAATCTGTTAAGTCGGTACCAGGCTTAGTCTGCCCATAAAAGATGGGACTGGATAAACACACACCGACACGACGTCGGACTTACGGGAGTATCACATGACTGATATTGCGCAGTTGCTTGGCAAAGACGCCGACAGCCTTTTACAGCATCGTTGTATGACCATTCCAGCCGACCAGCTGTATCTGCCTGGTCACGACTACGTTGACCGCGTGATGATCGATAACAACCGTCCGCCTGCGGTCCTGCGAAATATGCAGACGCTCTACAACACCGGGCGGCTCGGCGGCACCGGGTATCTCTCAATCCTGCCGGTGGACCAGGGCGTTGAGCACTCTGCGGGCGCCTCTTTTGCGGCGAATCCTCTCTACTTCGATCCGAAGAACATTGTTGAGCTGGCGATTGAGGCGGGCTGTAACTGCGTGGCGTCGACCTACGGCGTGCTGGCCTCGGTTTCGCGTCGCTATGCCCACCGCATTCCATTCCTCGTGAAGCTGAACCACAACGAAACCCTTAGCTACCCAACCGAATATGACCAGACCCTTTACGCCAGCGTCGAGCAGGCGTTCAACATGGGCGCGGTGGCGGTAGGGGCGACGATTTACTTCGGCTCCGAACAGTCCCGTCGTCAGATTGAAGAGATCTCCGCGGCGTTTGAGCGTGCGCACGAGCTGGGCATGGTCACCGTACTGTGGGCATATCTGCGCAACAACGCGTTCAAGAAAGACGGCGTGGATTACCATATATCCGCCGACCTGACCGGGCAGGCGAACCACCTGGCGGCGACCATCGGCGCGGATATCGTGAAGCAGAAAATGGCCGAGAATAACGGCGGCTATAAAGCGGTGAACTTTGGCTACACCGACGATCGCGTTTACAGCAAGCTGACCAGCGATAACCCGATCGACCTGGTGCGCTACCAGCTGGCGAACTGCTACATGGGCCGCGCGGGGCTGATTAACTCAGGCGGCGCGGCGGGCGGTGATACCGACCTGTCAGACGCGGTGCGTACGGCGGTGATCAACAAACGTGCGGGCGGCATGGGGTTGATCCTTGGCCGCAAGGCGTTCAAGAAATCGATGGCCGACGGCGTGAAGCTGATCAATGCGGTTCAGGACGTCTATCTGGATAGCAAAGTCACGATTGCCTGACGGCTCCATCTCCCTCTCCCGGTGGGAGAGGGCATCATCGCGCACCGTGCGAAACATCAGCGCAAAAGCACACAGTCCGGCGGCAGTCGGCACTGCAGCGCGCCGGGCAACACCTCAATGCGGAACTGCGTCCCGCTCAGCGGCTCTCCGTCGAGGTTAAAGGTCATTCCGTGGGGAGCATTCACTTCAAACCACGCCGATTTCCCGGCGATGATATTTGGACTCTCTTCCGGCTGCGTCAGCGTGGTAAACAGCGCGGGCAGCAGGCCGTCGCCCGTGAAAATACGCAGCTGAAGCTGTCCGTCATTAATCAGCGCCTCCGGGCAGAGCTGCTGTCCGCCGCCCGCCTGACGTCCGTTGCCAATCCCAATTACCAGCGCGTCACCCTGCCACTGAAAATCCTCGCCGCGAATTTCGCAGCGGTCAGGCTTGAGGGTGTCCATGCGCATCAGGCCGTGGATCAGGTATGACACGCCGCCCAGCGCCGCCTTCAGCTTTTCCGGCGTTTCGCTGGTGATGCGCGTGCCAAACCCGCCCGTCGCCATATTGATAAAGCAAGTTTTATCATTCACCTGCGCAATATCCACAGCGGTGGCTTTGCCGAGGATCGCCAGCTGGAGCGCCTTCTCTAACTCCTCCGGGATCCCGGCGCTGGTGGCAAAGTCATTGGCGGTGCCGAGCGGTAAAATGCCCATCACCGGGCGGTTTGCCGGGGGTAGGTCGATTAGCGCTGAGGCAATCTCATTGATAGTGCCATCGCCGCCGCCGGAAATGATGGTCTCAACGCCAAGCCCGAGGGCTTCATTGATATAGCGTGCCGCGTCGCCTTTTTCCCACGTCACCCGAACGTGAATGCGCGCGCCATCGTCACGCAAACCTATGATGGCCTGACGCAGCAGATCGTTGCCCGCACTTTTGCCATTGAGAATCAATAAACTGTCTGGATAGGTTGCCATCCGCGCTGCTCCCTTTTTTAGCGTTAGTAAGAGTGTATAGCAGAGAGGAAAAAAGCGGGTAAGAACAGGATGAAAGGAACAAAATATGCCCGAAAGCGCGTTACACTCCAGCGATGATAGTAACGTAATCACAGGAAAGTGATGATGAATAAAATTTTGGTAAGCGCGTGCCTGATGGGCTTTAAGGTTCGTTACAACGGAAGTGAAAAAGCGCGAATGAACGAGCTGCTCGCTCGCTGGCAGCAGGAACAGCGTCTGGTTATCCACTGCCCTGAACTTGCGGCCGGGCTGACTGTACCTCGTCCTCCGGCAGAGATTATGTCCGCTGATGGCAAAGACGTAATGCGCGGGCAAGCCAGAATTAGTGAAAATACAGGGCAGGATGTGACTGAGCAGTATCAGCTTGCAGCCTGGCTCGCGCTACGCGCTGCTCAGGAGTCGGGGTGTAGCGCAGCACTATTAACCGATGGCAGCCCAACGTGCGGCAGTCAGTTTATTTATGACGGATCTTTTCGCGGGATACATAAAGCGGGGAGGGGTGTTGCTGCATCGTTGCTCGCAGAGCATGGGATAGCCGTGTTCTCGGAGGGGCAAATCGACGAACTGATTGCCTGGGTTGAGGAGAGAGAAGGCAAAAAAAATAAGCCCGCGTAAGGGAGATTACGCAGGCTAAGGAGGTGGTTCCTGGTACAGCTAGCATTTATGGGTTATGTTTTTCAGCGGGGGGATAATACCCGTATTGAACGAAGCGGTATGTGATCCGATTCTAAGAATTATCCCAGCGCGAAAAAATTTCCCTGATTAACTATTTGCCGTGTGGGTTTCGGGTGCTTTCACCGTTGAAGTTACGCATCAGCAGCGCAAACTTCAGCTCCACCTCTTCCGGAACCGGCAGCCAGACGGTATGACCGTCGCCCGGCGCCACGTCAATCGCCTCGCCTTTGCCGTTTTCCAGATGCTCCAGCGTGAAGTTCATGTTGCCCTGCGGGGTCATCAGCTCCAGGCTGTCGCCTTTGGTGAATTTGTTTTTCACCGCGACGGCTGCCAGCGCGCCTTTGCGCTCGCCGGTGAAGTCGCCGACAAACTGCTGGCGCTCGGAAACGGAGTAGCCGTGCTCGTAGTTCTGGTAGTCGTCATGGGTATGACGACGCAGGAAGCCTTCGGTATAGCCGCGGTGCGCCAGGCCTTCCAGAGTTTCCAGCAGGCTGGTATCGAACGGTTTACCGGCCGCCGCATCGTCGATGGCTTTGCGGTACACCTGCGCGGTGCGCGCGCAGTAGTAATAGGATTTGGTGCGGCCTTCGATCTTCAGGGAGTGCACGCCCATCTGGGTCAGACGCTCAACGTGGGCGATGGCGCGCAGATCTTTCGAGTTCATGATGTAGGTGCCGTGCTCGTCTTCAAAGGCGGTCATGTACTCGCCCGGGCGTTTGGCTTCTTCAATCATAAACACGCTGTCGGTTGGCGCGCCGATGCCCAGCGTAGGCTCGACGTTGGTCACCGGGATCGGCTCGTGCTTATGCACGATGTTGCCGACGTCATCCTCTTTGCCTTCCTGGACGTTATATTCCCAGCGGCAGGCGTTGGTGCAGGTGCCCTGGTTCGGGTCGCGCTTGTTGATATAGCCGGAGAGCAGGCAGCGGCCGGAGTAGGCCATGCACAGCGCGCCGTGAACGAAGATTTCGATTTCCATATCCGGCACCTGGGTGCGGATCTCTTCGATCTCTTCCAGCGAAAGCTCTCGGGACAGAATGACGCGGGTCAGCCCCATCTGCTTCCAGAACTTCACCGTCGCCCAGTTGACGGCGTTAGCCTGGACGGAGAGGTGAATATCCATCTCCGGGAAGTTTTCCCGAACCAGCATGATTAATCCCGGGTCCGACATGATCAGCGCGTCCGGCCCCATATCGACCACCGGCTTCAGGTCACGGATAAACGTTTTCAGCTTGGCGTTGTGCGGCGCGATGTTCACGACCACGTAGAATTTTTTACCCAGAGCGTGCGCCTCGTTGATGCCGAGCTGCAGGTTCTCGTGGTTGAATTCGTTATTACGTACGCGCAGCGAGTAGCGCGGCTGGCCCGCATACACGGCGTCGGCGCCATAGGCGAAAGCGTAACGCATATTTTGCAGCGTTCCCGCCGGGGAAAGGAGTTCCGGTTTAAACATGTTTGTTCTCGTTCTGATGACAGGTCAGATCCGCATGCACCAGGTGCAGCGGTAAGGGGAGATCCCCCACATTAAGGGCGGGCATTGTAGCGCTGCGGGGCAGGGAGGTAAAGCGCCGGGTCGCGTCACCGCTATCCCGGCGTGCTTCGTGTTGTCAGGTGTTGTCTTTTACCGTCTGAGTGGACCCGTTAGTTTTGACCGAGGCTATGCCCTTATCACGCGATTGTTCCGTTGCATAAAGCTGACTGCTGCCAATCACCTGATGATTGCCTGCCTTGAGATTGAAATGGTACTTACCGTTAGAGGCTGTTTTCTTCTCATAGCGCTCGTCCAGGGGGCTGTTCGTGCGTACGGAGGCAATGCCGTTTTCGGCGGCACTTTTACTGGTGTAAAGCTCGCTGGTAAGAATGGTCTCTCCGTTACCCGCCTTCAGCACAAACCTGAACTGACCATCACTGCTTTTACTTAATTCGAACCAACCAGACATAGGAACTCCTTGATCGAAAGTAAAGTGAGAGGCACCAGTTTTAAGCAAGCGAACCGGTAAAAAGAGTATGGTTGATTCCTGAATTGATTCCAGAAAAGAAAAACCCGCCCTGGGGCGGGTTTCAGCGTCGAAAGGTCACGCTATCCTGCACGCATCCGCTTCCCAGCGATACCCCACGCCATACACCGCGCGGATAAACGACTGCTCGGCGTCCAGCGCCTCCAGCTTGCGGCGCAGGTTTTTAATGTGGCTGTCGATGGTGCGGTCGGTCACCACGCGGTAATCGTCGTACAGGTGGTTCAGCAGCTGTTCGCGGGAGAAGACTTTTCCCGGCTCGTGGGAGAGGGTTTTCAGCAGGCGGAACTCCGCAGGGGTCAGGTCCAGCAGCTTGCTGCGCCAGCTCGCCTGGAAGCGGCTTTCGTCGACAATCAGCGGGCTTTCGGCGTCCAGCACCTGAAGCTCGCGCTGCGGCCTGCAGCGGCGGAGAATGGTTTTCACGCGGGCGACCACTTCACGCGGGCTGTAGGGCTTGCAGATGTAATCATCCGCGCCAATTTCGAGCCCCAGCAGGCGGTCAATCTCTTCAATTTTGGCGGTGACCATGACGATCGGCACGTCGGAGAAGCGACGAATTTCCCGGCACAGGGTCAGCCCGTCAACGCCCGGCAGCATTAAATCAAGCAGGATCAGATCCGGCGGGGTCTGGCGCACGTATGGCATCACCTGGTCGCCGTGGCTTATCAGCGAGGGGGCGTAGCTGGCCGCACGTAAATAGTCGATCAGCAGCTGCCCAAGCTTGGGTTCGTCTTCCACGATCAAAATGCGCGGCGTGTTTTCGTCAATCGGTAACTCGGTCATACTTCTCTCGATAAATCCCGTTCCAGAGGTAACTCTACTGTAATGCTAACCCCGCCAAAAGGCGAATGGGAGGCGCGGATCGTGCCATTATGCGCCTCAACGATGTTAACGCAAATCGCCAGCCCCAGGCCGGAACCGCCGCTGGCGCGGTTGCGGGAGCCTTCGGTACGGTAAAAACGTTCAAACAATTTTTCCAGCTGCGCGTCCTGCACGCCGGGGGCGGAATCCGCGAAGGTGAGGGCAAAGCGCCCGTTTTCCTGCCTGCCGGAGATATGTAGCCCACCGCCGCTGTCGGTGTAGCGCAGGCTGTTTTCCAGCAGGTTATTGAACAGCTGCATCAGCCGGTCCTTGTCGCCAAACACCACCGCGCTGTCCGGCAGGGAGAGGTCGATTTTCAGGTTGCGGCTGGCAAACCGCTCGCGGAAGGCGCCGCTGATCACTTCCAGAATGTTAATTACGTCCACCGGCGCCTTCTGGTAGGCCAGCGCGCCTTCGTCGGACATGGAGAGCTGGTGGAGATCGTCCACGAGCTTGGTGAGCGTGCCCACCTCCGCCTGCAGAGAGGCCACCGATTCTGGCGTAAACTGGCGCACGCCGTCCTGAATGGCCTCCAGCTCGCCGCGCAGCACCGCCAGCGGCGTGCGCAGCTCGTGGGAGATATCGGCCATAAAGTCGCGGCGCATCTGCTGGTTCTTCTCCAGCGTGCTGGCGAGCTGGTTAAAGTCCTGCGCCAGCTTGCCCAGTTCGTCCTGGCTGCGGGTATCGACGCGGGTGGTGAAATCCCCGGCGGCGAGCTTGTGCGTCCCTTCCACCAGCCGTTTCACCGGAGCGAGCAGGCCGCGCGCCAGCGGGAAGGTGGCGAGCGCGGCGAGCAGGGTGGAGAGGGCGACAATCAGCCAGCTTGTCCGGCGCTGCTGGCGGTCAAAGTTGATGTCGGTGTTGCGCGTCAGGCGCTCCACCGGAGAGGCGATAACCCAGCCGACTGTCGCATTGTTGACTTTAATCGCACGACGGGTGCCGTCCGGCGGTATCGGCGCACGCGGACCCACCAGCGTGCGCATGTCCTGGTCAATCACCCAGAACTGGGTGCGCCAGCCGTGCGGCGGCATGCCCGGCCCCGGGCGATCGTCACCGGTATCGTGCTCCAGCGAGCGCAGGATCTGGAAAATAAAGCGGTCGTTATTGCGCAGAAAACGCCAGTTGCCGTGCTGGGCGTACTGTTCACTCAGCGCATCGCTTAAGCCCTGTAAACGCTGTTCATTGCCATGCTTGATGTAATCAATAAAACCGCGCTCGAAGCTGATCCGCACCGCCCAGTGCATGGTGATCAGCAGGACGATACAGGTGGCAAATATCGCCACGAAGAGCTTGCCGGTAATGCCCGGACGCCAGAATTTCATGAACCACTCCTTTTGCCGCGCCTAATCACGACGTTCTTGCTGGTATCATCCGGCACTCTGGCGAAGATGAAAGCGGGCAGGGCGATGATGACCGCCATGCTGAGATAGGTATACAAAAAGACCTGATGCGCCACCGGCGTGTCGACGCTGAGGTGGTGCTGGCCGTACATGCCGAGCAGTAAACCCGCGATGGTCACCCCGACGCTCATCGAGAGCTGCATGATCATCGACAGCAGGCTGTTGCCGCTGCTCGCCAGATCGTCCGGCAGGTCCTTCAGCGTCAGGGTATTCATCGACGAGAAGCGCATGGAGTTGACGATCCCCTGGCAGAACAGCACCAGCGGCAGAACGTAGTACCAGCCCATCAGCGCCACGGCCATAAACAGCAGACTCACCAGCGCCAGCCCCAGCGTGGCGGTCACCAGCACGCGACGATAGCCAAAGCGGTTCACCACCTGTACCACGATGCGCTTCATTCCCATGCTGCCGAGCACCATCGGGATCATCATCAGGCCCGCGTGGAACGGCGAAAATCCCATTCCGATTTGCAGGAAAACGGGCGTCATAAACGGCAGCATGCCGCTGCCGACGCGCCCGGCGAAGCTGCCGAACAGGCCAAGGCGATAGGTAGGGTTTTTAAACAAGCTCAGGCTGAACAGCGCCTTATCGTTACCTCTGGCATGCCGCAGATACCACAGAATGGCGGTGATGCCGATAACGACCAGCATCCCCAGCGTCAGGGGCGAAATCCCCAGCCCTTTTTGCCCGTCGAGCGCCAGGGTAAGCGTGGCCATGCCCGCCGCCAGCAGGATAAAGCCAAAGAAATCAAAGCGCCGCGTCTGCATTTTGTAGTTCGGCATCAGCGTCAGGGTGGCGATGGCGCCGATGATGCCAACAGGAAGATTGATTAAGAAGATCCAGTGCCAGGAGGCGTACTCCACCAGAATGCCGCCGAGCGCCGGGCCCAGGAGCGGCCCCACCTGACCGGGCAGGGTCACAAAGGTCATCGCCGCCATGTACTGCTCGCGCGGCACGATCTTCATCACCGTTAGCCGCCCGACAGGGACCATCATCGCCCCGCCGACGCCCTGCAGCACGCGCGCCATGACCAGCTGGTCGAGGGTGTTGGCCTGGGCGCAAAACAGCGAGCCGGTGGCAAACAGCACGATGGCGGTAAAGAAGATATTCCGCACGCCCACTTTGTCCGCCAGCCAGCCGCTGGCGGGCAGCATCACGGCGACCGTCAGCACGTAGGAGACAATCACCATGTGCATATGGAGCGGGCTCTCCCCCAGGCTTTTCGCCATAGAGGGGAGGGCGGTGTTGACGATGGTCGTATCCAGCGACTGCATAAAGAAGCCGAAAGCGACTATCCATAGCTGCCAGCGAACGTTAGCGGGGAGATCGGTCATTTACTCGGTCACCGTGGTTCTGTTTTTACGCGAGAAGCGCAGCCGCAGGCGGTCGAAGAACAGATAGACCACCGGCGTGGTGTATAGCGTCAGCAGCTGGCTCATCACCAGGCCGCCGACAATGGTGATCCCCAGCGGCTGGCGCAGCTCGGAGCCGTCGCCGCCCGAGATAACCAGCGGCAGCGCGCCAAACAGCGCCGCCAGGGTGGTCATCATGATCGGACGAAAACGCAGCAGGCAGGCCTGGAAGATGGCCTCTTCCGGCGATAGATTGCCGTTACGCTGGGCGTCCAGCGCGAAGTCGACCATCATGATCGCGTTTTTCTTCACAATACCAATTAATAGCATGATTCCGATGAGCGCGATCAGGCTGAACGGCGCGCCGAACAGCTCCAGCGCCAGCAGCGCCCCAACGCCCGCCGACGGCAGCGTCGAGAGAATGGTCAGCGGGTGAACGTAGCTCTCGTACAGCACGCCCAGCACAATATAAACCGTGGCGATGGCGGCCAGAATCAAAATCACCTGCGAATTCATCGTCTCCTGGAACACCTGCGCGGTGCCGGCAAAGCTGCCGCGCACGGTGGACGGCACGCCAAGCTGCGTCATCGCGCGGTTAATTGCGTCGCTGGCTTCAGAAAGCGACGAACCGGCGGGCAGGTTAAAGGAGATAGTCGACGCCGCCGATAGCCCCTGGTGGTTCACCGACAGCGGCGCGTTGGCCGGCTGCCAGCTGGCAAAGTAGGAGAGCGGAATCGCCTTGCCGTCGTTGTTAATCACAAACATTTTGTCCAGAGCGCTGATGTCCTGGGTGTAGCGCGGATCGACCTCCATCACCACCTTATACTGGTTCATCGGCTGGTAGATGGTGGAGATCTCGCGCTGGCCGAAGGCGTTGTTCAGCAGGCTGTTGGCGGCTTCAACGTTAATGCCCAGCCGCGACATGGTTTCGCGGTCGTAGGTCAGGGCCATCTCGGCGCCGTTATCCTGCTGATCGGAGTTGACGTCCGCCAGCTGCGGCAGGGCGGCCAGCGCCTTGCGGATCTTCGGCTCCCACTCCCGCAGGGCGGCTAAATCGTCCGAGAGCAACGTGTACTGATAGCTGGCGTTCGCCTGACGGCCGCCGACGCGGATATCCTGAACGGCCATCAAAAACAGGTTTGCCCCCGGCTCTTTGGCGAGCTTCACCCGCAGGCGGTCAATCACCTGCTGGGCGGTTTCGTTGCGCTCGCCGCGCGGTTTCAGGGTAATAAACATCATCCCGCTGTTGACGCGTGACCCGCCGGTAAAGCCGGTGACGTTATCCACGGCTTTGTCTTCACGAATGATCTTCATGAAGTCCTGCAGCTTGCCGCGCATCGCCAGGAACGAAATGCTCTGGTCCGCCTGAATCCCCCCCATCAGCACGCCGGTGTCCTGCTCCGGGAAGAACGTTTTCGGGATGGTGATGTACATCCAGACGTTGAGCACGATGGTACCGATCAGCACCAGGCCGACCAGCCGGGTATGGTTCAGCACCCACTTCAGCGATTTGCCGTAGCCTTCCTGCATGGCCATCAGGAAGCGACCAAAGCCTTTGCGGCGCGGCTGCGAATGGGGCTTGCTGCGCTTGAGCATCCAGCCGCACATCATCGGCGTCAGCGTTAGGGAGATCGCCAGCGAAATCCCGATGGCGACGGAGAGGGTGACGGCAAACTCGCGCAGCAGCCTGCCCGGCAGCCCGCCCATCAGCAGCAGCGGCAGGAATACCGCCACCAGCGACAGGCTCATGGAGAGCACCGTAAAGCCCACCTCGCGCGTGCCCTGCAGCGCGGCCTGCAGCGGCTTCACGCCCGCTTCCAGGTGGCGGGAAATGTTTTCCAGCACCACGATGGCGTCATCCACCACGAAGCCCGTCGCTATCGTCAGGGCCATCAGCGACAGGTTGTTGAGGCTAAATCCGCACAGGTACATGGCGGCAAAGGTACCGATCAGCGAGACCGGAACGGCCACCGCCGGAATAAGCGTCGCGCGGCCGGATCGCAGGAACAGGAAGACCACCAGGATCACCAGGGCGACGGAGATAATCAGCGTTTGCTCCACCTCTTCAAGCGAAGCGCGAATGGTCGGGGAGCGATCCTGGGCAATTTGCAGATCGATTGCTGCCGGGATGGTCTCCTGCAGGTCCGGAAGACGGGCGCGAATGCTGTTCACCGTCTCAATAATATTCGCTTCCGGCAGCTTGCGGATCATCAGCAGAATGGCCGGTTTCGCGTTGGTCATCCCGGCGTTGCGCACGTCCTGCACCGAGTCGGTAACGCTGGCAACGTCGCTCAAGCGCACCGCCGCGCCGTTGTTGTAGTGAATAATGAGCGGCTGATATTCCGCGGCGGTTTTCAGCTCGTCGTTAGTGTGGATCTGCCAGCGGTGGCTGCCGTCCTCAATCGCCCCCTGCGGTTTGCGGACGTTGGCCGTGCTGATGGCGGAGCGCACGTCATCCAGCGACACGCCCTGGTTGAACAGCGCCTGCGGGTTTAGGCCGACGCGCACGGCGGGCAGGGAGCTCCCGCCGACGCTCACGTCACCGACGCCGTTAATTTGTGAGATGGTCTGCGCCAGCTGGGTAGACGCAAAGTCGTAAAGCTGCCCCTGAGAATACGTATCCGAGGTCAGCGTCAGGATCATGATCGGCGCATCGGACGGGTTGGCCTTGCGGTAGGTTGGGCGGCTCGGCATCCCGCTCGGCAGCAGGCTTTGTGCGGCGTTGATGGCCGCCTGCACGTCGCGCGCCGCGCCGTTGATATCCCGGTCGAAGCTGAACTCCAGAATGATGCGCGTGCTGCCCAGCGAGCTGCTGGAGGTCATCTCGTTGACCCCCGCAATCCGCCCGAGCGAACGCTCCAGCGGCGTGGCAACCGACGAGGCCATGGTCTCCGGTGACGCGCCCGGCAGCGAGGCGCTGACCATGATCACCGGGAAATCCACCTGCGGCAGGGGGGCCACCGGCAGCAGCCGGAAGCCCAGCACGCCGCAGAGGGTAATGGCGAGCGAGATTAATATCGTCGCCACCGGGCGATAAATGAAGAGGGCAAAAAACTTCACTTATGCCTCCTCTTCACGTTTCGGGAAACGGCTTTTGGTCCACAGCGCCAGGCGGTCAAACAGCAGGTAGATCACCGGCGTAGTGAAGAGGGTCAGCACCTGGCTCACCAGCAGACCGCCGACCATGCCGATACCCAGTGGACGGCGCAGCTCCGCGCCGACGCCCGTGCTGAGCATCAGCGGCAGCGCGCCCAGCAGGGCGGCCAGCGTGGTCATCAGGATCGGACGGAAACGCAGCAGACAGGCCTGGAAGATGGCGTCGCGCGGCGACATGCCCTGCTCGCGCTCGGCGGCCAGGGCGAAGTCGATCATCATGATGGCGTTTTTCTTCACGATCCCTATAAGCAGGATAATGCCGATGATGGCAATGACGTCCAGCTCGCTGCCCGCCAGCATCAGTGCCAGCAGCGCCCCCACGCCCGCTGTCGGCAGGGTAGAGAGGATGGTGATTGGGTGGATAAAGCTTTCGTACAGCACCCCGAGCACGATGTACATCGCCACTACCGCCGCGACGATAAGCCAGATGGTGTTACCCAGCGCGGCCTGAAACGCCAGCGTGCTGCCCTGGAACTGGGTCTGAATATCGGACGGGAAGCTGAGCTCTTTTTCAGCCGCCTGAATGGCCTCCACCGCTTCGCCGAGAGAATAATTGTCCGGCACGTTGAAGGAAATGGTGGTGGACGGGAACTGATCCAGATGGTTGATCGACAGCGGGGTATAGCGTTCTTCCACCGTGGCGATAGCGCTCAGCGGCACAATGCCGCCGTCTTTGCTGGTCAGGCGCACCGAGTCCAGCCCCGCCAGGCCAGGCGTGTTGTCCGTGTTGTGCTCCAGCACCACGCGATACTGGTTGGCCTGGGTGTAGATGGTGGAGATCAGGCGCTGACCGAAGGCGTTGTACACGGCGTTGTCCACGTCTGACATGGTAATGCCCAGACGGCTGGCGGTATCGCGGTTGACGTTCACGTATGCCGCCAGCCCTTTGTCCTGCCAGTCGCTGCTGACGTCGGAGAGCTGCGGCAGGGTGTTAAGCTTATTTACCAGCTGCGGCACCCAGGTGCTGAGCGCGTCCAGCGAGGTGGCCTGCAGCGTGAACTGGTACTGCGTGCGGCTGACCTGAGTATCAATGGTCAAATCCTGAATCGGCTGCAGGTAAAGCTCAACGCCCGGCACCCGCGCGACGGCGTTTTGCAGCCGCTCAATGACGGCGTTGACGCGATCGTCGCGCTCATCCAGCGGCTTAAGGTTGATCTGCAGACGCGCGCTGTTGAGCGACGGGTTGGTGCCGTCGACACCCACGTAGGCGGTCAGGCTCTCGACCGCCGGATCTTTCATAACGATCTCAGACACCTGCTGCTGGCGCTGGGCCATACTGGCGAAGGAGACCGACTGCGGGGCCTGAAGCGTGCCCTGAATAATGCCGTTGTCCTGGATCGGGAAGAAGCCTTTCGGAATGAAAATCCACAGCATCACGCTGAGCGCCAGGGTTCCCAGCGCCACGCCGAGCGCGGCCCACGGATGGTTCAGGACTTTCGCCAGCACGCGTCCGTAGGCGGCAATAATCCGCTCGAACATGCGCTCGGAGGCGCGCGAGAAGCGGTTTTGCTTGCGCAGCGACTCGTGGCTCAGCATGCGGGCGCACATCATCGGCGTCAGGGTCAGCGACACCACGGCGGAGATCAGAATGGCGACCGCCAGCGTGACGGCAAACTCGCGGAAAAGCCGCCCGACGATATCGCCCATAAACAGCAGCGGGATCAGCACCGCAATCAATGAGAAGGTCAGCGAGATAATGGTAAAGCCGATTTCCCCTGCGCCCTTCAGCGCGGCGGCCAGCGGTTTTTCGCCTTTCTCGATATAGCGCGAGATGTTCTCGATGACGACTATAGCGTCATCCACCACGAACCCGGTGGCGATGGTGAGCGCCATCAGCGTCAGGTTGTTAATCGAAAAATCGAGGAACACCATCACCGCAAAGGTGCCGACCAGCGAGAGCGGTACGGCGACGGCGGGAATAATGGTCGCCGGAACGTTACGCAGGAACAGATAGATGATCATGACCACCAGCGCAATTGCCAGCATCAGCTCGAACTGGGTGTCGGTGACCGACGCGCGAATATTCGTGGTACGGTCGGAAAGCACTTTTACGTTGACCGATTTCGGCAGGCTTTCGATCAGCTGCGGCAGCATGGTGCGAATACTGTCGGCGGTTTCAATGATGTTTGCGCCCGGCTGGCGCTGGACGTTCATCACGATCGCCTGCTGTTTGTTCGCCCAGGCGCCGAGCCAGCTGTTTTCCGCCCCTTGTTCGACGGTCGCCACATCACCCAGACGCACCGGCGCACCGTTCTGGTAAGCGATAATCAGCTGACGATATTCGTCGGCGGACTGCATCTGGTCGTTCGCCGAGAGCGTGACGGCGCGGGTGGGGCCGTCCAGCGAGCCTTTTGCCGAGTTAACGTTGGCGCTGCTGATGGCGGTGCGGATGGTTTCGCTGGTCAGGCCCAGCGCGGCAATCGCCTGCGCGTTAAGCTTCACGCGCACGGCGGGGCGCTGGCCGCCCGCCAGCGTGACGAGGCCGACGCCGGAGACCTGTGAAATTTTCTGCGCCACGCGCGTTTCGACCATGTCTTCGACCTGGGTCATCGGCATGGCGGAGGAGGTGACGGCAAGCGTCATGATTGGCGGATCGGCCGGGTTCACCTTGCTGTAGACCGGCGGGTTGGGCAGGTCTGACGGCAGCAGGTTGGTGGCGGCGTTGATGGCGGCCTGCACCTCCTGCTCGGCGACGTCCAGCGACAGCGTCAGCTGGAACTGCAGCGTCACGACGGATGCCCCGCCGGAACTCTGGGAGGACATCTGTTTTAGCCCGGACATCTGGCCGAACTGGCGCTCCAGCGGGGCGGTAATGGCGGACGTCACAACGTCCGGGCTGGCTCCGGGATAGAGAGTGACAACCTGAATCGTTGGGTAATCCACCTCCGGCAGCGCCGACACGGGCAGGAAGCGATAGCCGATAATCCCGGCGAGCAGGATCGCCACCATCAGCAGCGTGGTGGCGACAGGACGAAGGATAAACAGGCGTGACGGCCCGCCTGTAGAGCCTGGGGGCATCACCTGCATCAGGATTTCTCTCCCTGTTTCGCAGGTTCAACCACTTCCACTTTGGCCCCTTCGGTCAGACGGTCAATGCCGTCGGTGACCACGCGGTCGCCTGCGGAAAGGCCGGCGGCGATGACCACCGTCTGGCTGTCCTGGATACCGGTTTTCACCAGGTGCTTGCTGACCTTATTGTCGCCGTTAAGTACCCAGACGAAATTACCTTCGTTACCCATCTGCAGCGCAGCGGTGGGGATCACTACCGCGTTCTCTTCGGTCGCGACCAGCATACGCGCGTTGACGAACTGGTTCGGGAAGAGGGCATCGTCCTGATTGTTAAAGCGCGCCTTCAGCTTGATGGTGCCGGTGGTGGTGTCGATCTGGTTATCCAGGCTGAGCAGGGAACCTTCGCTCAGCTTCTGCTTGTTGCTGCGGTCCCAGGCTTCCACCACCAGCCCCTTCCCGGATTTTTGCGCCTGCACCACGGTCGCAATGTCGCTTTCCGGTAGGGTAAAGACTAAATCAATCGGGTGGGTCTGGGTGATGACCACTATGCCCGTGGTGTCGCCGCTGGAGATCTGGTTGCCGATATCGACCTGCTTCAGGCCCACGCGTCCGTCAATCGGCGCGGTGATGCGGCTCCAGTCCAGCTGCAGCTGGGCGCTGGCCACGGCGGCCTCGTCGGCTTTGATGGTGCCCTGCGTTTCGCTGACCAGCGACTGCTGGGTGTCCAGCTCCTGACGAGATACGAGGTTGGTTTTCACAAGCTGCTGGTAGCGGGCCAGATCGCGGCGGGCGTTGGCGAGCGTGGCTTTGTCTTTCGCGAGCTGCCCCTGCGCCTGGGCGAGGGCGACCTTAAACTGGCTCGGGTCTATTTCGGCCAGCAGATCGCCCGCTTTAACCTGCTGACCTTCCTGGAAGTGAATGGCCATCAGCTGGCCGTCGACGCGGCTGCGCACCGTCACGGTGTTGGCGGCGGTAATGGTCCCAAGGCCAGTAAGATAGCGAGGAACGGCTTTATTCACTGCCGTCGCCGCCTGGACCGGCGCCAGCGCGCCGCCGCGCATGCCGTGACGCCCTCCGCCTGCCGGGCGCTGTGCCTGACTATTTGCACCCGCGGGGGCTGCGGAGTTCGCGGATTGACTGTGCCAGTACCAGGCGGCGGCAAGGACCACCACAATGATGCCAGCGGCGATTGCCCAGCGGGATTTGTTACTGCCTTTCATCGTTATACGTTCTCATCCTGAAGACTTCGGGGAATGATACTAGTTTAGTCAGCTAACACAGCGGAAAAATGGAGGAAATATGGAAGACTGTCAGGAATGGTCTGAATGGAGGTAAACGCAAAACGGCAACATCCGTTGCCGTTTTTGGTGTTTACTCCCTCTCCCTGTGGGAGAGGGCCGGGGTGAGGGCACCAGACCGCACCGCAACAATGCTAGCTAAACATCACCTGCGCCCAGCGTGCCAGGCCTGCGGTAACGGATCCAAAGTCATCGCCACCGGCAATCGGAATGCCCGGCAGCTGTTCCGCCAGCGCTTTCTTGATCAGCGGCGAGCGGGCGCTTCCCCCCGTCAGATAAATCACATCCGGCTTCTCTTTGCCGTTCTCCAGCGCCAGCTGTACCTGCTCAAGAATACGCTGTAGCGGCTGCGCGAGCGCCGTCTCCAGCCCGTCCTGCGAAATCGCAGTGGCCAGATCGTCGCTGATAAACGGCAAGGAGACCGCATGCTCAGCACGGTCGGAAAGGGCAATTTTGCTCTCTTCGGCAGTGCGCACCACGCGGTAGCTCAGGCGCTGACGCCACACTTTATACAGCAGGGCGACTTTTTCGGCGTCCTGCGCGTCGCGCACCAGATCGTTAAGGAAGCGGCCGTTGGCGGTGCTGTAAAAATCACTCTGCGCAGGCACGTCGTTAATGGCAATCGCGTTCCACCACGGCAGGATCGGCAGGGCGATACCTTTTTCGGTTTGCCCGCCCATGCCGAGCAGCGGCATCAGGCTCTTGAATGCCAGCGCGATATCGAGATCGTTACCGCCTACGCGACAGCCGCTGTGCCCGAGCAGGCTATTTTCACGATCGCGTCGGTTATGCCACTGCGGCCCCATCAGCAGCAGCGAGCAGTCCGTGGTGCCACCGCCGATATCCACAACTAATACGCGCTTCTCTTCCGTCAGCGTGGCTTCAAAATCCAGCCCCGCGGCAACCGGCTCGTACTGGAATACCACATCTCGGAAGCCTGCGCGGTGCGCCGCGCGTTCAAGGATCCCCTGCGCCTGCTGGTTGGCCTCGCCGCCGCCCAGCCCCTGGAAGTTGATCGGGCGGCCAATGACCGCCTGGGTAATCGCATCGGAAACCTGCGTCTGCGCCTGATTGCGAATATGCAGCATCATCGCGCACACCAGGTCTTCGAACATCGCCACCTGCTGCGGCTTCAGTCCGCTGGCGCCGAGGAAGGATTTTGGCGACTTAACGAAGTAAACCTCTTCAGGATCTTCAATGTAGTGCCCGAGCGAAGAGAGGCCGAACTGCACGCTGGACGGCGAAACGTCGATGTCTTCCTCACGGTTAAAGCTGACCGCCCGGCGCAGCAGCGCCTGGGTCTCCGCCGCCGTGGCCGGAACCTGATGGTGGCGGAACAGCCATTCGCTTACCGCTTCACGCGTCGGCGCGCAGAGCATTGACGGCAGCAGCGTGCTCTCTTTTTCCATTTTCAGAAGCTGTGGCTGTCCGTTTTGCATAATCGCAACCGAGCAGTTTGCCGTACCGTAGTCGAATCCAATAAACACGATGAATCCCCATGCCAGTGAGAAGGGGCGAGACTTTAACGAAATGTCTTCATGGCGACAACAGGAATATGAAAGCAAGGCGAAACAGGACCTTTCCGTTTATGCTGTGGAGAACCCAAAAGTAGAGACGATGTACACCCTGAACTGGCAACCCCCTTACGACTGGCAGTGGATGTTTGGCTTTCTCGGCGCGCGTGCGGTGACGGGCATTGAAACCGTCACACGCGACTACTACGAGCGCAGTTTTGCCTGTGAAGGGCATCAGGGGATATTTCGCGTAACGCCGGATATCGCCACCCATACGCTGACCGTGACGCTCAGTCCGGGGTTAGTTCCGGTTGCGCAGACGTGCCTTGAACGCATCGAGCGCCTGTTCGATCTCGCCTGCAACCCGCAGCACATCGCGGATACGCTGGGCGATCTCGGTGCTGCCCGGCCGGGCTTGCGTTTGCCGGGGGCGATGGACGCGTACGAGCAGGGCGTACGGGCGATCCTCGGGCAGCTGGTGAGCGTGGCGATGGCGGCGAAACTGACGTCGCGCGTGGTGGCGCTGTGCGGTGAGCCGATCGCGGATTGTCCGGGGTATCTCTGTTTCCCCACGCCGGACGCGCTGGCGGCAGCGGACCCGCTGGCGCTGAAGGCGTTGGGCATGCCGGTAAAACGCGCGGAGTCGTTAATTCATCTGGCGCAGTCGGTCATCGACGGGACGTTTCCGCTTTTCCCGCCCGAGAATATTGAGGCCGGGATGAAGGCGCTACAGCAGCGGCCGGGGATAGGGCGCTGGACGGCAAACTACCTGGCCCTGCGCGGCTGGCAGGCGAAAGATGTCTTTCTGCCGGATGATTATCTGATTAAGCAACGCTTTTCCGGGATGACGCCCGCGCAAATTCGGCGTTATGCCGAGCGCTGGCAGCCGTGGCGCTCTTACGCGCTGCTGCACATCTGGTACACCGACGGCTGGGCACCGTCAGTTGATGGCGAAATAGCTGGTGTTGAGCAGTAGATCCAGCGGCTGCGGCTCGGCGATGGTGTCGCCATAGATAAAATCAATGCCGATGCCGGAGAGCGTATCCATCATGATGGGCTGATTGCACGGGCCCGCGATGGTTTTCATCCCCAGACGCTGGGCGTGGCCCTGCACAATGGTCACCATCATCTCATCCATCAGGTTGCCATACACGTTGCTTACCACCTCCGCGTCCAGCATCAGATAGTCGGCCATATTGGCGGTCAGGTGGGTAAAGACGTTCATGTCGCGACCCACCTGGCTGAAGATCACGCGGCAGCCCGCCTGGCGAAGCTTTTGCAGACTCCGCTGCAGGTTTTTATCCGGGCTGCACACCACGTCGGCAGAGATAACCAGATGCAGGAGACGGCCCGGCATCGGGCTTTTATCCAGCAGGTCGAGAAGTTCATCGACCAGCGTTACGCTGGCTAAACCGGCCTCAGAGAGCGGCAGTGCCACTCCCATGCCTTTACTGGCGATCTGGGCGGCTGAGGTGCGGAAAAACTCGCTAAAGATCCGTCTGTCGAGGGCATGTAAAAGCTCAGGCTCTGCCAGGCCCGAGCGGAAGGCATGCTCCTCCTGGACTTCGCCCTGGCTGGTCCACAGGCGTAACGACAGCAGCCAGAAATTACTGCTTTCCGGGATGCGCGGGGAGGCGACGCTGCGGGCAATCATCATCAGGTGATTGTCTTTAATCATGTGCCACTGTTCATCAAGCGACATCATGCTGCGCGTGTTGTGATCCCGCTCCTGCTGGGGTTCGTAAACCGTCACCATGCCGCGCCCGCTGTTTTTCGAGGCATAACAGGCTATATCCGCCTGCGACATTACCTCTGACGCCTGATGGTTATTTTCATCAATCAGCGTGATACCTGCGCTGGCGCCGATCCGGTGCAGACGGCCTTCCCACATAAAGTGATAGTCATTGATCGTGTGGATCAGGCGCCCGGCGATATAGCGCGCGCTTTCAATATTGCAGTCCGGGAGCAGTAATCCGAACTCATCCCCACCCAGACGCGCCAGCACGTCGCTGGAGCGAAGCATGGTCAACATCAGCGAAGAGAGTTCCCGCAGCAGGGCATCGCCCGCCGCATGGCCTGCCGTATCGTTGACGGCTTTGAAGCGATCGAGATCGATAAAGACCAGGGCATGACGCTGGCGCGTTTCGCGAACGGTCTGCAGAAGCCGTTTAAGATGATTTTCGAAGCTGACCCGGTTTGCCAGATGGGTCAGGGCATCGTGGGAGGCGCTGTAGCTCAGCTGACGCAGCATTTTGCGCGACTCGGTCACGTCCTGAATCACGATAACCGAGCCAATATTCTGCCCGTCCAGCGTGCTGAGCGGCGTAATGCTGTAGTGAATATCAAAATTACCGCCGGTACGGCAGTTCAGCACCACGTCCTGATCGATATCGGAACGGGACATATCGCCGCTGTGAATATTCTCCATCAGCGGCCCTTTTTCACCAAAGGTGATGTGCAACACCTTCAGGATCGGCTGGCCGATAGCCTCGGTCTGCAGCCAGCCGCTCATTTTCTCGGCCACCGGGTTCATAAAGGTGACGTTCATGTTGATATCGGTACACAGCACCGCTTCACCGATGGAATCAAGGGTAATGTGCAGACGCTCTTTTTCCTGGAAGAGGGCCTCGTTGAGCTGCTTCACCTCGGTCATATCCATGTTGATACCGAGCAGCCGTTCGACTTCACCCTGCTTATTGAGCACCCGGTTCGCCAGGGAGCGAATATGGCGCACGCCTTCCTTCACGCGGATGCGAAATTCCAGCTTAAACGGCAGGCGGGAAATCAGCGAGTCCCGCAGCACCTGCTCGGCGTGGGCACGATCTTCCGGCAGCATCGTGTCGTGCCAGAGCTGCCAGGTAGGCTTGATGTGCGGCGGGATTTCATATAGCTCAAACATCCGCTTGTCCCAGCTGATAATGTCTGGCTCCAGATCCCACTCCCAGATGCCGATGCCGCCCGCTTCGTTAGCTAGCGTAATGCGCTCCATCAGGCGTTTGTTGACCCACTCGGTCTGCTTCAGGTCGTTAATGTCTTCAATCTGGGCGATAAAATAGAGCGGCGAGCCGTCGGCATGGCGCACGACGGAGACGGCAAGAAGCGCCCAGACTACTTCCCCGTTGCGGGTGTAATAGCGCTTCTCGAGGGTATAGGTATTGATGTCGCCGTTGACCAGCTGTTCGAGCTGTTCAAGGTCGGTGTGCAGATCTTCCGGCCAGGTGAGCTGCTGGAAGGTCAGCGACTGAAGCTCCGTCTGGCTGTAACCGAGGAAATTGCACAGCGCCTTGTTAGCCTGCAGCCATTTGCCCTCAATGCTGACCAGCGCCATACCGATGGCGGAATACTCCATCGCATTGCGGAAGCGCTCCTCACTTTCGGTGATGTGCTTGCGCTCTGCGCGGAAGGCGTACATCACCATGGTCATCACGTTGGCAGGCAGGAGCAGCATCAGGAACGGCAGCCAGGGGGCGTTCAGCATCGCCCCGACGTGCTGGGTTGTCAGCGCCACCGGGTTTTGGGCAATCATCAGCGACACAACCATCACGGTGACCAGAAACACCAGGAACGCTTCCATTCGCGGCAGGCGCACGGCGCTCCACATAAGCAAAACGATAACGCAGGTGAAAGGCCACGGCAGCCAGGTGATGGCTGCCCAGCTGAGGGCCAGCGTTACGGCCAGCGTGGTCAGGGTTTCCAGGAGCAGTCTCGGGTCACGGTGGCGCAGCAGATAATGCGGTTTAAATAACAGCCCCAACGGAACCACCGCCAGTGCGCCAATCGCTTCGGACAACACCCAGACGAAGAAATTACGCAGGGGTTCAGGGCCGGGCGCCAGCAGAGACACCAGGACGCCGCCCACCAGCGGCGGTATCACTGCGCTGCCGATGGCCACGCGGATCCAGTCATTCAGATTCTGCAGCGGGTTGTACCACGGGAGCAATTTGCGAAGTAATAGCGCACCGGTAAAAGCTTCAACCACGTTAATTGAGGTGTAGGTGAAGCTTATCGATCCCCACGAAAACAGCATCCAGGTGGCCAGAATATTGCCAAACGAACAGGCCAGGGCGATTCCCGGCCACATTTTTCCTGCATGGCGGTAAAACGCCACCATCATAATGGCGGTGGGGAACCAGAGCGGGGCCAGCAGGGTGCCGAACCGGGTGAGCTCCAGGGAAAATAAGGTAAAGATAAAGGTGACCAGGCCCAGACAGACAAGTCGTATTAAAGGATGTGGGGTGGTAACCAAAACCCGCTGGTATTGTTTATTCATTACCGCTTTATCCAGAGACGCCATGCCGTCAGGGAAGATGTCCGAACGCGTGAATTAGATAATTTGGTTTATGCTAGTACAAACAATTTACAATTCATATGGTGACCGCTCAGAATTTGACACCACAGACTTATTAAATAGAGGCTCCGTGAAAAAAAACGGTTAAACGCTGAAAAAACGTTCATTTAAATTTCACTCAGGGAATAAAGCGCCACTTTTCGGCCAGTCTCGCAGAACCTGTGCTTTCGACTGGTATCACGCCCGCGAAATCCCTATAATTGCCGCGTTTGACGCTCCGGCGTCGTCCTTCCTTAACATCCAGGTTAATCAGGTCGCTAAATTTATGACTGATAAGTCTCATCAGTGCGTCATTATAGGCATCGCCGGCGCATCGGCTTCAGGTAAAAGTCTAATTGCCAGTACGCTTTATCGCGAACTGCGTGAACAAGTAGGTGATGAGCATATCGGCGTCATTCCCGAAGACAGCTATTACAAAGATCAATCCCATCTGTCGATGGAAGAGCGCGTCAAAACCAACTATGACCACCCAAATGCAATGGATCACAGCTTGCTGTTCCAGCATTTAGAAGCGCTCAAGAGCGGCCAGGCGATTGAGCTGCCCGTTTACAGTTACGTAGAACACACCCGCACCCAGGAAACCATCCGTATCGAGCCGAAAAAGGTCATTATCCTTGAAGGCATCCTGCTGCTGACCGACGCCCGCCTGCGCGAATCCATGAACTTCTCGATTTTCGTTGATACCCCGCTGGATATCTGCCTGATGCGTCGCATCAAGCGTGACGTGAATGAACGCGGCCGTTCGATGGACTCAGTCATGGCGCAATACCAGAAAACGGTCCGCCCGATGTTCCTGCAGTTTATTGAGCCATCCAAACAATACGCCGATATCATCGTGCCGCGCGGGGGTAAAAACCGCATTGCTATTGATATCTTAAAAGCGAAAATCAGCCAGTTTTTTGAATAAGCCGCGCGAATTGTGTACCGTTCAGAGATAACCTGGTTTTACCCTGAGCGCTTAACGCCTCAGGGTACGATGCATGAAAGGAGAAAGTGCCATGCGTCTTTGTGATCGCGATATAGAAGCCTGGCTGGATGAAGGCCGTTTGTCTATTACCCCACGTCCACCCGTTGAGCGTATCAATGGCGTGACCGTTGATGTGCGGTTAGGCAATAAATTCCGTACCTTTAGCGGCCATACAGCACCGTTCATTGACCTTAGCGGGCCGAAGGACGAAGTCAGCGCCGCGCTCGATCGCGTGATGAGTGACGAAATCGTGATCGATGAAGGCGAAGCTTTTTATCTGCATCCAGGTGAACTGGCCCTGGCGGTGACGTTTGAATCCGTCACCCTGCCTCCGGATCTGGTTGGCTGGCTTGATGGCCGTTCTTCGCTGGCGCGACTGGGGCTGATGGTTCACGTGACCGCGCACCGTATCGATCCTGGCTGGTCGGGGCGTATCGTGCTGGAATTCTTCAATGCCGGTAAATTGCCGCTGGCGCTGCGCCCGGGCATGATGATCGGCGCGTTGAGCTTTGAACCTCTGTCAGGCCCGGCAGATCGTCCTTACAACCGTCGGCAGGACGCAAAATATCGCGACCAGCAGGGCGCGGTTGCCAGCCGTATTGATAAAGACTGATCGTTAGCCCATTGAGGATGCCATGAGAAGAGTTCTGACAACGCTGATGATTTTGCTGGTGGTGCTGGTGGCTGGCCTTTCGGCGTTGGTTCTGCTGGTTAACCCCAACGATTTCCGCGCTTACATGGTGCGGCAGGTCGAGGCACGCAGTGGTTATCAACTGAAGCTTGACGGGCCGCTGCGCTGGCACGTCTGGCCGCAGCTCAGCATTCTCTCTGGCCGCATGTCGCTCACGGCGCCGGGGGCGGCCCAGCCGCTGGTGTCCGCAGACAACATGCGCCTTGATGTGGCGCTGTTCCCGCTCATTTCCCATCAGCTGCAGGTTAAGCAGGTGATGCTGAAAGGCGCGGTGATCCAGCTCACCCCGCAAACCGAAGCCGTGCGTGATGCCAGTGCGCCGGTTGCGCCGCGCGAAAATACTCTGCCTGATGATCCGTCCGATACCGGCTGGTCCTTTGATATCGGCAAGCTGAAAGTTGCCGATAGCGTGTTGGTTTTCCAGCATGAGCACCAGGAGCAGGTGACCATTCGCAACATTAACCTGCAGATGGAACAGGATGCTCATCATCTTGCGTCGCTGGAATTTAGCGGGCGCGTGAACCGCGATCAGCGTGATTTGACCCTGTCGCTGAATGCTAATGTGAACGCCTCAGACTATCCGCACCAGCTTACGGCCGACATCCAGCAGCTGAACTGGCAGCTGACGGGTGCCGATCTTCCCACCCAGGGGATCACAGGGCAGGGAACGCTGCAGGCCGTGTGGCGCGAAGAGCAAAAGCAGCTGGAGCTGGATAATCTCAACCTGCAGGCAAATGACAGTAGCCTGAAGGGGCAGGCGAGCGTCACGCTCGAAGAGAAGCCGAAGTGGGTGCTGAATCTGCAGTTTGACAAGCTCAACCTGGAAAATCTGCTGCCGCCTCTGCCCGCCAGCGCCACGGACAGCGATGCCACGCAGACGGGGCAAAGCCAGGCACCGGTATCACGTCCGGTAATCTCGTCTAATCTCGATCAGCCTGACTATAACGCCCTGCGCGGGTTCACGGCGGATATTCTGCTGAAAGCCAATAGCCTGCGCTGGCGCGGCATTGATTTTAGCGACGTGAGCAGCCAGATGTTTAACCATAACGGTTTGCTGGTGATCTCCGAGCTGAGCGGAAAGATGGGCGCAGGCAGCCTCTCGCTGCCCGGCACGCTCGACGTCCGTAAAGACGAAGCCAGCGCCGAATTCCAGCCGCGTCTCGACAACGTTGAGATAGGCACCATCCTGAACGCGTTTAATTATCCGATATCCCTGACGGGGCAGTTGACGCTCGCGGGTGACTTCTCAGGCACGAAAATTGATGCCGATGCTTTCCGCCGCGAGTGGCAGGGACAGGCGCATCTTGATCTGAAAAATTCCCGTATGGAAGGGCTTAACTTCCAGCAGCTGGTGCAGCAGGCGGTCGAGCGCAGCAGCGATGTGAAGGCCCAGGATAACTACGACAGCGCCACGCGCCTCGACAGCTTCACCACGGACCTGACGCTGGACAACGGACAACTTACTCTCGACGGAATGCAGGGTACTTCTTCACTCTTATCAATGACCGGTGAAGGTAAGCTGGATCTGGTGAAAGAAACCGCGGACACGCGCTTTAACGTGCGCGTACTTTCCGGCTGGCAGGGTGAAAGCAAGCTCATCGACTTCCTGAAAGAGACGCCGGTCCCGCTGACCGTATACGGCAAATGGCAGGCCCTGAATTACCGTCTGGAGGTGGATCAGATCCTGCGCAAGCATCTGCAGGATGAAGCGAAACGTCGGCTTAGCGGCTGGGCGGAACGCAATAAAGATTCACAGGACGGTAAGGACGTTAAGAAGCTGCTGGATAAGCTTTGATGTCCGTTGCGCCGGGTGACGTTGCGGCCTGATGCCCTCACCCCGGCCCTCTCCCACGGGAGAGGGAGCAAACACTAAAAACGGCAACCGGGTTGCCGTTTTGTTTTACCTAAACCTCAAAATCCAGTTCTTCCTCATCCCGCAGCGGAATGAGCTGAACCTTCTGCACGCGATGGTTTTCAATCTGCAGCGTTTTGAGCAGATAGTCGCCCACCTGAACCTCTTCTCCCGGCTGCGGGATACGCTGCAAATATTCCATCAGCAGGCCGGCAATAGTGTGATACTCCCGTTTTTCATCCAGCGGCAGCGGCACGTATTGCACCAGGTCTTCCAGCGGCATATGGCCGTTTGCCGTCCACGAGCCGTCTGCGTTTTTCTGAATATCATGGCGGGCGTCAATCTCATCCACCTCGTTAGGCAGATTACCGGCGATGGTTTCCATTACGTCGCTGAGCGTGACCAGCCCTTCCACCGAACCAAACTCATCCACCACAAAGGCAAAGTGCGTGCGCGCGTTACGGAATTGCTCAAGGGCGGAAAGCAGCGGTAGCCCCTCAGGGAAGACCAGCGGCTGGCGTACCAGTACGCGCAGGTTGAGCGCCTCGCCGTGAAGCTGCTGCTGGAGCAGGTCAATTACGTGCACCACGCCCAGCAGCTCCTCTTCCTCTTCACCGCCGGTCACCACCACGCGGGTGTGCTGGTTTTTATCCAGCAGGGCGCGAATATGCTCTTCCGGTGCCGTCAGGTCGATATGCTCAATATCATGCCGCGAGGTCATGATGCTGCTGACCGTCCGCTGATTCAGATTAAGCACCCGCTCGATCATCCGTCGTTCCTGCGGGTCGAAGATCAGCCCGTCGCTGTGATCGGCCAGCATGGCGGAGGATTCGGCATCCAGCTCCGCATCCTCTTTCTTACCGCTTAGCAGGCGCATAACCGTGTCGGCAGTACGCTGACGCAGGGTCTGATTCGCGGACAGGAAGCGGCGGCGGTTAAATATCGCCAGCTGGTTGAGCGCTTCAATCATGACGGAGAAGCCGATGGCGGCGTACAGGTAGCCTTTCGGAATATGGAAGCCAAAACCGTCGGCCACCAGGCTAAAGCCAATCATCAGCAGGAAGCTCAGGCAGAGGATCACGATGGTCGGGTGACTGTTCACAAAGCGGGTCAGCGCCTTGCTGGCCATGACCATCAGCGTGATGGCAATAATCACCGCCGCCATCATCACCGCAAGGTGGTCCACCATCCCGACGGCGGTGATCACCGAGTCGAGAGAAAAGACCGCATCCAGCACCACGATTTGCGCCACTACCGGCCAGAATTTCGCCCCGCGGCGCTGGGTTGGATTCTCGCTGTCTTTGCCCTCCAGCCGCTCGTTGAGCTCCACCGTGGCTTTGAACAGCAGGAACAACCCGCCTAAGAGCATGATCAGATCGCGGGCGCTAAAACTCAGACCGTGGATGGAGAACAGAGGCTGTGTGAGCGTCACCAGCCAGGAGATAGAGGCCAGCAGCAGTAACCGCATCACCATCGCCAGCAGCAGGCCCGTCACGCGCGCGCGGTCGCGCTGGGAAGGGGGCAGTTTTTCAGCGAGGATGGCGATAAAAACCAGATTATCAATCCCGAGCACGAGCTCGATGACGACCAGCGTAACCAGCCCGGCCCAGATTGAGGGATCGGCAATCCATTCCATAGTAATAGCAATACCTTCTGTTATATGACGAATGTCACACTTCGATCATGGATAAAGCTGGGGGAAATTGCAATGCCGGGCTGAGATTTCTCTTAATACGACGGGTAATAAAGAGAGCATTCTCAATAGGGTGTAAATAAGCGAAATACGTATATTTAATTACAAGGAAGGCATTTTAGGATATATCGCAGGGACTGATTTTTACTCTTATTTTGTCAATATAAAGAAAATCCTAAAAGTTCAAAAATTTGCTCTTAATATTAATCTTAAAAACCAATATTAGGACAGTTGTCTCCTTGCCTGCTATTAGGTTAGCTGCAACAATTCTCCCAGCATCAAATGTTAAATCTCGGTGTTGCTATTAATGTTCTGTCTTCAGGGATGGTTATTCATTATCCGTCGGGTTTCTCAAGCGACTGATATATTTCCAGAAGACCTTGCTCAAGAGGGTGTCTATCCATAACACATTGTTTAGTCAGTGGATTGGTAACTGAAAGCCAAGGGCGGTAGCGTGCCTGAAAGCGTGTGAATCAGCCTCGATTATTCTGTCAATAGCCAATGGATGAATAAGCTTTTTTTAGGACTGATGCCAGTTATATTTCTATTTGATTAACTGCATGCTGAAACCCAATACGACTCGAGCTTATTTAAATTGCACAGGATAATTACTCTGCCAAAGTGATAAATAATCAATGATGAAATCCAAAATGAAATTGATGCCATTATTGGTGTCTGTGACCTTGATGAGTGGTTGCACGGTCTTTCCCGGCAGCAATATGTCAACAATGGGTAAGGATGTGATCAAGCAACAGGATGCCGATTTTGATCTCGACAAAATGGTGAATGTTTATCCACTTACGCCTCGTCTGGTCGAACAATTACGTCCACGTCCGAATGTTGCCCAGCCGAATATGTCGCTGGACCAGGAAATTGCGTCCTACCAGTATCGCGTGGGGCCGGGTGACGTGATCAACGTGACCGTCTGGGACCACCCTGAACTGACCACGCCAGCGGGCCAGTACCGAAGCTCAAGCGACACCGGTAACTGGGTGCAGTCAGATGGCACCATGTTCTATCCCTACATTGGTAAAGTCCATGTTGCAGGGAAAACGCTTGCCGAGATACGTAGTGATATTACCGGCCGCTTAGCGCAGTACATCGCCGATCCGCAGGTGGACGTTAATATCGCCGCATTCCGCTCGCAAAAAGCCTATATCTCCGGCCAGGTGAACAAATCCGGCCAGCAGGCCATCACCAACGTTCCTCTGACCGTACTGGATGCCATCAACGCCGCGGGCGGGTTAACCGACGGCGCCGACTGGCGCAACGTCGTGCTCACCCACAACGGGAAGGAGCAGCGCATTTCGCTGCAGGCGCTGATGCAAAACGGCGATCTGACCCAGAACCGCCTGCTCTATCCGGGCGACATTCTCTACGTGCCGCGCAATGACGATCTGAAAGTCTTCGTGATGGGTGAAGTGAAGAAACAGAGCACCCTCAAAATGGACTTCAGCGGTATGACGCTGACCGAAGCGCTGGGCAATGCTGAGGGTATCGATCTGACGACCTCTAACGCGACCGGTATCTTCGTTATCCGTCCGCTGAAAGGTGAGGGCAGTGCGAAAGGCAAGATTGCCAACATCTACCAGCTGGATATGTCCGATGCGACCTCTCTGGTGATGGCAACGGAGTTCCGTCTCCAGCCATACGATGTGGTGTATGTCACCACCGCGCCGGTTGCCCGCTGGAACCGTCTGATCAACCAGTTGCTGCCAACCATCAGTGGCGTTCGCTACATGACGGATACGGCGCGCGACATTCATACCTGGTAATCCGCGATGTTTAACAAAATTCTGGTGGTATGCGTGGGGAACATTTGCCGTTCTCCTACGGCTGAACGGTTGTTGAAACACTACCAGCCCGAACTGACCGTTGATTCGGCAGGGCTGGGTGCACTGGTCGGTAAAGGTGCCGATGAGCGCGCAACGAGCGTGGCGCGGGATCATCACCTCTCTCTCGACGGCCACGTGGCCCGCCAGGTCACTGGCCGCATGTGCCGGGAGTATGACCTGATCCTGACGATGGAAAAACGCCATATTCATGCGCTTTGCGATATCGCTCCGGAGATGCGCGGCAAGGTGATGCTGTTTGGTCACTGGGACAATGAACGTGAAATCCCCGATCCGTATCGCAAAAGCCATGAGGCCTTTGAGGCGGTTTACACCTTACTTGACCAGTCTGCCCAACAGTGGGCGCAGGCACTGAAAGTTCAGCAGGGATAACAATGACAGAAAAAACGAGACCTTCTGCCGCCCCGACTTCGGGCAGTGATGAAATTGATATTGGGCGCCTGGTCGGCACTGTTGTAGAGGCAAAGTGGTGGGTGCTGGGCATTACCGCCGTGTTCGCCGCGGCGGCCGTCGTCTATACGCTGTTCGCCACCCCTATCTACAGCGCCGACGCGCTGGTACAGATCGAGCAGAATACCGGCAACTCGCTGGTGCAGGACATTGGTTCCGCGCTGGCGAACAAGCCGCCGGCATCCGACGCCGAAATTCAGCTCATCCAGTCACGCCTGGTGCTGGGTAAAACGGTTCACGACCTCGGACTCGATATCTCCGTCACCAAAAATACCTTCCCGGTCTTTGGTGCCGGCTGGGATCGTCTGATGGGGCGAAACAACGACACGGTGAAAGTCACTGACTTCGTGCTGCCGAAAGGGGCAGGCGATCAGACGTTTACCCTGAAGGTGCTTGGCCCGAAACAGTACCAGCTAACCAGCGACGCAGGTTTTAACGCGCGCGGCAAAGTGGGGCAGATGCTGACCAAAGACGGTGTCAGCATGATGGTTAGCGCCATCAACGCCCAGGAGGGCGGCGAATTCACCGTCACTAAATTCTCCACCCTGGGGATGATCAACAATCTGCAAAACAACCTGACCGTCACCGAAAACGGTAAGGACACCGGCGTGCTGAGCATGACCTTTACCGGTGAAGATAAGGATCAAATCCGCGACATCCTGAACAGCATTACCCGCAACTATCTTGAGCAGAACGTTGAGCGTAAGTCGGCAGAAGCGGCGAAAAGCCTGGCCTTCCTCGCGAAACAGCTCCCGGAAGTGCGCGCCCGTCTGGATGATGCCGAGAACAAGCTGAACGCCTATCGTCAGGATAAAGACTCCGTTGACCTGCCGCTGGAGGCGAAATCGGTCCTCGATTCGATGGTCAACATTGATGCGCAGCTCAACGAGCTGACCTTCAAAGAGGCGGAGATTTCCAAGCTTTATACCAAACGTCACCCGGCCTACCGCACGCTGCTGGAGAAACGCCGCACGCTGGAAGAGGAGAAGGCGAAGCTCAATGACCGCGTGACCGCGATGCCGAAAACGCAGCAGGAGATCGTGCGTCTGACCCGCGACGTGGAGTCCGGACAGCAGGTTTACATGCAGCTGCTGAACAAGCAGCAGGAGCTGAAAATCACCGAAGCCAGTACCGTCGGTGACGTGCGCATCGTTGACCCGGCCATTACCCAGCCTGGCGTGCTGAAGCCGAAGAAAGCGCTGATTATTCTCGGCAGCATTATTCTCGGCCTAATGCTCTCCATCGTGGGCGTGCTGCTGCGTTCGCTGTTCAACCGCGGTATCGAAAGCCCGCAGGTGCTGGAAGAGAGCGGTATCAACGTCTATGCCAGCATTCCGCTGTCCGAGTGGCAAAAATCCCGCGACAGCGTCAAAACCATCAAGGGCGTCAAGCGTTACAAACAGAGCCAGCTTCTGGCGGTGGGTAACCCGACCGACCTCGCCATCGAAGCGATCCGTAGCCTGCGTACCAGCCTGCACTTCGCCATGATGCAGGCCAAAAACAACGTCCTGATGTTAACCGGCGTCAGCCCGTCGATTGGTAAAACCTTCGTCTGCGCCAACCTGGCGGCGGTGGTCAGCCAGACCAACAAGCGCGTGCTGCTGATCGACTGCGATATGCGTAAGGGCTACACCCACGAGCTGCTGGGCACCAACAACGTTAACGGTCTGTCGGAAATTCTGCTCGGTAAAGGTGAAATCAGCCAGAGCGCGAAACCTACAACGGTGCCGAAATTTGACCTGATCCCTCGCGGTCAGGTGCCGCCTAACCCGTCCGAGCTGCTGATGAGCGAACGTTTCACCCAGTTGATTGAGTGGGCGAGCAAAAATTACGACCTGGTGCTGATCGATACGCCGCCAATTCTGGCGGTGACCGACGCGGCCGTCGTTGGCCGCCACGCGGGCACCACGCTGATGGTAGCGCGTTACGCGGTGAACACCCTGAAAGAGGTGGAAACCAGCCTGAGCCGATTCGAGCAGAACGGGATTGAGGTGAAAGGGGTGATCCTGAACTCCATCTTCCGCCGCGCGACCGGGTACCAGGATTACGGCTATTACGAGTACGAATATAAATCTGACAGTAAATAACAAAACACACCCCACCCCCTCACCCTAACCCTCTCCCCAAAGGGGCGAGGGGACAGTTCGGTGCGGGATTTGGGGGACGAACGTAATGATAACCACTGGCTGCCTTTCACCCTCTCCCCTGTGGGGAGAGGGCCGGGGTGAGGGGAAAAGATGACCACACAACGCCCTTTAGTATCAATCTATATGCCGACATGGAATCGTCAGCAGCTGGCGATCCGCGCCATCAAATCCGTCCTGCGACAGGATTACGATAACTGGGAGCTGATCATCGTGGATGACTGCTCTTCCTCGTATGAACAGCTGCAAAAATTCGTGACTGACCTCAACGACCCGCGGGTGGTCTATACGCATAACGCGATTAACTCCGGCGCCTGCGCTGTACGTAATCAGGCGATTATGCAGGCCAAAGGGCAGTATCTGACCGGGATCGACGACGATGACGAATGGACGCCGAACCGCCTGTCTATTTTCCTGTCGCATAAAGAGCAGCTGGTCACGCACGCTTTCCTGTATGCCAACGACTATGTCTGTCAGGGCGAGGTGTACTCGCAGCCCGCGAGCCTGCCGCTGTACCCGAAATCACCGTACTCTCGACGCCTGTTTTACAAGCGCAACATCATTGGTAACCAGGTCTTCACCTGGGCGTGGCGCTTTAAAGAGTGCCTGTTCGATACCGAACTGAAGGCCGCGCAGGATTACGACATCTTCCTGCGGATGGTGGTGGAGTATGGCGAGCCGTGGAAAGTGGAAGAGGCCACGCAGATCCTGCACATCAACCACGGGGAGATGCAGATCACCTCGTCGCCGAAGAAGTTCTCGGGCTACTTCCATTTTTACCGCAAGCACAAGGACAAATTTGACCGTGCCAGCCGTAAATATCAGCTCTTTACCCTCTATCAGATCCGCAATAAGCGCATGAACTGGCGCACGCTGCTGACGCTGCTGTCAGTGCGTAACGGCAAGCGCCTGGCTGATGGACTTCGGGGGAAATAATGTTTCTGGAAGATTGCCGCGCTAACAGCTGGAGCCTGCGTCCGTGCTGCATGGTTCTGGCGTACCGCATCGCGCACTTTTGCTCGGTGTGGCGTAAGAAAAGTGTGCTGAACAATATCTGGGCGGCGCCCGTGCTGGTGCTGTACCGCATCATTACCGAATGCTTTTTTGGCTATGAAATTCAGGCCGCTGCCACCATTGGCCGCCGCTTTACCATCCATCACGGCTATGCGGTGGTGATCAACAAGTTTGTGGTCGCCGGGGATGATTTCACCATTCGTCATGCGGTCACCATTGGCAACCGCGGGCCTGACAGCCTGGCCTGCCCGGTCATCGGCAATAACGTCGAGCTGGGGGCGAACGTGGTAATCATCGGTGACATTACGATTGGTAATAACGTCACGATTGGTGCTGGCAGCGTAGTGCTGGACAGCATTCCGGATAACGCGCTGGTGGTGGGAGAAAAAGCCCGCGTGAAGGTGATTAAATGAACATTCTGCAATTTAACGTACGCCTCGCAGAAGGCGGAGCGGCTGGCGTGGCCCTGGATCTGCACCAGCGCGCGCTGCAAAAAGGACTACAGTCTCGTTTTATTTACGGCTACGGCAAAGGCGGCAAGAAAAGCGTCAGCCACGATAACTTCCCGCAGGTGCACAAGCACACGCCGCGTCTGACCTCGATTGCCAACATTGCGCTGTTCCGCCTGTTTAACCGCGATCTGTTTGGCAACCTGAACAACCTTTACCGCACCGTGACGCGCACGACCGGCCCGGTTGTGCTGCATTTTCACGTGCTGCACAGCTACTGGCTGAATCTGGAAGAGGTGGTGGCGTTTTGTCAGAAGGTGCAAGCCCACAAGCCCGACACCCGATTCGTCTGGACGCTGCACGATCACTGGAGCGTGACCGGACGCTGCGCGTTTACCGACGGCTGCGAAGGCTGGAAAGATAACTGCCAGAAGTGCCCGACGTTAAGCAACTACCCGCCGGTGAAGGTGGATCGCGCGCATCAGCTGGTGGCCGGAAAGCGTCAGCTGTTCCGCGACATGCTCTCGCTCGGCTGTACGTTTATCTCCCCGAGCCAGCACGTGGCCGATGCCTTCAACAGCCTGTACGGGGCAGGGCGCTGTCAGATTATCAACAACGGCATCGACGTAGCGACGGAAGCCATTCTTGCCGAGCTGACTCCGGTGGCCGAAACCGCGGGCAAACCGAAAATTGCTATCGTTGCGCATGACCTGCGTTACGACGGTAAAACCAACCAGCAGCTGGTGCGCGACATGATGGCGCTGGGTGACAAGATAGAGCTTCACACCTTCGGCAAGTTTTCACCATTCGAAGGGGCCAACGTGGTGAACCACGGGTTTGAGACCGACAAGCGCAAGCTGATGAGTGCGCTGAATGAAATGGACGCGCTGGTGTTCAGCTCCCGCGTGGATAACTACCCGCTGATCCTCTGCGAAGCGCTCTCTATCGGCGTGCCGGTGATCGCCACCCACAGCGATGCGGCGCGCGAAGTGCTGGAAAAGTCCGGCGGGAAAACCTTCACGGAGCAGGAGGTCCTGCCGCTGGTACAGCTGCCGAAGGCGCAGATTGCTGAGATCGTTTTTGGCACAGACCTGGAATCGTTCCGCAACCGCAGCCGCAAGGCCTACAGTGGACAACAGATGCTGGAGGAATATGTCTCGTTCTATCAGAATCTGTAGTTATCTGCTGCTGCCGCTGATCTACCTGCTGGTCAACGTCAAAATTGCCCAGCTCGGCGAAAGCTTCCCGATAACCATCGTAACCTTCCTGCCCGTTCTGCTTCTGTTGTATGTCGATAAAATCAACCTCAAGAAGCTGATGATTGCCTTAGGTCTGGGCACGGGCCTGACGCTGTTTAACTACATCTTTGGCCAGTCGCTGGATGCGAGTAAATACGTCACGTCGACCATGCTGTTTGTTTATATTGTTATTATTATCGGAATGGTCTGGAGTATTCGGTTTAAAACTATTTCTCCGCACAATTATCGGAAAATCCTTAGGTTCTTTTATATTGCCGTTGCGTTAATTGTTATGCTTGCCGCACTGGAGATGGCGCAAATTATTCTCACCGGCGGCAGCAGCCTGATGGAGATAATTTCGAAATATCTCATTTACAGTAACAGCTATGTATTGAACTTCATCAAGTTTGGCGGGAAGCGTACTACGGCCCTCTATTTTGAACCGGCGTTTTTCGCTCTGGCGTTAATCTCAATTTGGCTCAGCATCAAACAGTTTGGTATCAAAACGCCTAAGACCGATGCTATGATTCTTGCAGGAATTGTTCTGTCTGGATCGTTCTCAGGGGTAATGACATTTATCCTGTTTTACCTGCTGGAGTGGGCGTTCCAGTACCTGAACAAAGATGCGATTAAGAAAAAACTGCCGCTGGCGATTATCTCCCTGACGGTATTTATGGTAGGCGTGATATTTGCCTTCCCGTACATCTCAGAACGTCTGGGTGATTTGGGAACGGAAGGGTCTTCGTCCTATTATCGCATCATTGGGCCACTGGTGATGGTGGGTTATTCCTTAACCCATATTGATGGGGTAGTAAGATTCGGCTCACTTTACGAATATGTTGCATCATTCGGAATCTTTAACGGTGCGGATGTCGGTAAAACCATAGACAATGGTCTGTATCTGTTAATTATTTATTTTTCGTGGTTCGCCGTACTGTTGACCCTGTGGTATCTGTTTAAAGTTTTCAAAATGATGATTAACGCGTTTGGTGATAACCAGAACTTTCGCGTTCAGCTTTATCTGTTTACTCCGGTGTCGCTGTTTTTTACCGGGTCAATATTTAGCCCGGAATATGCTTTCTTGATTGTCTGTCCGTTTATTCTGCGCAAGGCGCTTAATATTACGAACGTATGACGAAATGAGGTGATTTATGTTTCTTAGCGTCATTACTGTCGCTTTTCGTAATTACGAAGGGGTGGTAAAAACCTGGCGCTCGCTGCGCAACCTGGCGCGCGATCCAAGCCTCACCTTTGAGTGGATTGTGGTCGACGGCGGCTCGAACGATGGCACGGCGGAGTTTCTGGAAAAACTCAACGGTGAGTTCAACTTACGCTACATCAGCGAGAAAGATAAAGGCATCTATGATGCGATGAATAAAGGCATCAACATGGCGCAAGGCCGTTATGCCATCTTCCTGAACTCGGGCGATATTTTCCATGAAGACGTGGCGCTGTTTGCCCGTCAGCTGGCTCGCCAGAAAGAGGACGCCATGTATATTGGCGATGCGCTGCTCGATTTTGGCGACGGACATAAAGTGTGCCGCAGCGCGAAGCCAGGCTGGTATATCTATCACAGCTTGCCGGCCAGCCATCAGGCCATTTTCTTCCCGGTAAAGGGGCTGAAAAAACAGCCTTACGATTTACAGTATAAAGTGTCTTCCGATTATGCACTGGCAGCCAGCCTGTATAAATCAGGTTATCCGTTCCGTCGAATTAAAGGGCTGGTGTCTGAATTCTCAATGGGCGGCGTGTCAACGTCTAATAATCTGGAATTGTGCCAGGACGCCAAAAACGTACAGCGTAAAATATTACGCGTGCCGGGGTTTTGGGCGGAATTGTCTTATTTATTACGCCTGCGTACCACAGGCAAAACGAAAACCTTATATAACAAAGCCTGAATATAAGGAAACGCAATGCAGGATTTAAAAGGTTTCTCCGTGCCGAAAGGTTTTCGGGGCGGGAACGGTATTAAGGTACAGCTGTGGTGGGCCGTTCAGGCAACGTTATTTGCCTGGTCGCCGCAAATAATGTACCGCTGGCGAGCTTTTTTATTGCGCCTGTTTGGCGCAAAAATCGGAAAAAACGTAGTCATCCGACCTTCTGTGAAAATTACCTATCCGTGGAAATTAACGCTTGGGGATTACGCATGGGTTGGGGATAACGCGGTGTTATATACCCTGGGCGAAATAACGATTGGCGCAAATTCGGTGGTTTCACAGAAATGTTATTTGTGCACCGGCAGCCACGATTTTATGAGTCAGCATTTTGATATTACCGCTTCGCCTGTTGCGATAGGTGAAAAATGCTGGCTGGCAACGGATGTTTTTGTTGCACCGGGTGTTTCTGTTGGCGATGGCACGGTAGTCGGTGCCCGCAGCAGCGTTTTTAAATCGCTACCGGCAAATAAAATTTGCCGTGGCAACCCCGCAGTGGTGATACGCGAACGCGTTGAAACTGATTAAATTCATAAGTAGAGGAATATAAACATGTCTAAAGTCGCTCTCATCACCGGCGTTACCGGGCAGGATGGTTCTTACCTGGCAGAGTTCCTGCTGGAAAAAGGGTATGAAGTACACGGTATTAAACGTCGTGCATCTTCTTTCAACACCGAACGTGTGGATCATATTTATCAGGATCCTCACGCGGCGAACCCGAAATTCCACCTGCACTACGGCGACCTGACCGATACCTCCAACCTGACCCGTATCCTGCAGGAAGTTCAGCCGGATGAAGTCTACAACCTGGGCGCGATGAGCCACGTAGCGGTCTCCTTCGAATCCCCGGAATACACCGCCGACGTTGATGCCATGGGTACGCTGCGTCTGCTGGAAGCGATTCGCTTCCTCGGCCTTGAGAAGAAAACTCGCTTCTACCAGGCATCCACCTCCGAGCTGTACGGTCTGGTGCAGGAAATCCCACAGAAAGAGACCACGCCGTTCTACCCGCGCTCTCCGTATGCGGTAGCAAAACTGTACGCCTACTGGATCACCGTGAACTACCGTGAATCCTACGGCATGTACGCCTGTAACGGCATCCTGTTCAACCACGAATCTCCACGTCGCGGCGAAACCTTCGTGACCCGCAAAATCACCCGCGCTATCGCCAACATCGCGCAGGGTCTGGAGTCTTGCCTGCACCTCGGCAACATGGATTCCCTGCGTGACTGGGGCCATGCCAAAGACTACGTGAAAATGCAGTGGATGATGCTGCAGCAGGAACAGCCAGAAGACTTCGTGATTGCGACCGGCGTGCAGTACTCCGTACGTCAGTTCGTTGAAATGGCTGCGGCACAGTTGGGCATCAAACTGCGCTTCGAAGGTACCGGCGTGGAAGAGAAAGGTATCGTTGTTTCCGTGACCGGCCACGACGCTCCGGGCGTGAAGCCAGGCGACGTGATTGTCCAGGTTGACCCGCGCTACTTCCGTCCTGCTGAAGTGGAAACTCTGCTGGGCGACCCAACCAAAGCGCACGAGAAGCTGGGCTGGAAACCAGAAATCACTCTGCAGGAGATGGTTTCCGAGATGGTAGCCAAAGATCTTGAAGCAGCGAAAAAACACTCCCTGCTCAAGTCTCATGGCTACGAGGTTGCCATCGCGCTGGAGTCCTGAGAATGACAAAACAACGTATTTTTGTCGCCGGTCATCGCGGAATGGTGGGTTCCGCGATTGAACGCCTGCTCGAACAGCGCGGTGACGTCGAAGTGGTTGTCCGCACCCGCGACGAGCTGAACCTGCTCGACAGCCGCGCGGTACAGGACTTCTTTGCTAACGAACGCATTGACCAGGTGTATCTGGCCGCGGCGAAGGTGGGCGGCATTGTCGCTAACAACACCTACCCGGCGGATTTCATCTACGAAAACATGATGATCGAGAGCAACATCATTCACGCCGCGCATCTGCACAACGTGAATAAGCTGCTGTTCCTCGGGTCGTCCTGTATTTACCCGAAAATGGCGAAACAGCCGATCGCCGAGAGCGAACTGCTGCAGGGCACGCTTGAAGCAACCAACGAGCCGTACGCGATTGCCAAGATTGCCGGGATCAAGCTGTGCGAGTCCTACAACCGCCAGTACAACCGCGACTATCGTTCGGTGATGCCGACCAACCTGTACGGACCGCACGACAACTTCCACCCGAGCAACTCGCACGTGATCCCGGCGCTGCTGCGCCGCTTCCACGAGGCGACCGCCGAGAACGCGCCGGACGTGGTGGTGTGGGGCAGCGGTACGCCGATGCGCGAATTCCTGCACGTGGACGACATGGCTGCCGCCAGCATTCACGTGATGGAGCTGGATCGCGAGGTGTGGCAGGAGAACACCGAGCCGATGCTGTCGCACATCAACGTCGGTACCGGTGTGGACTGCACCATTCGCGAGCTGGCGCAAACCATCGCGCAGGTAGTGGGCTACAAGGGCCGCGTGGTGTTTGACGCGACGAAACCGGACGGCACGCCGCGCAAGCTGCTGGACGTGACCCGTCTGCATCAGCTGGGCTGGTATCACGAGGTGTCACTGGAGCAGGGTCTGGCCAGTACCTACCAGTGGTTTCTGGAAAACCAGCACCGCTTCCGGGGGTAACGATGTTTTTAAGTCAGGAAGATTTTGCCACGGTAGTGCGTTCCACTCCGCTCATCTCAATTGATTTGATCGTGGAGAACGAACGCGGCGAGTTCTTGCTGGGGAAACGAACCAACCGTCCTGCACAGGGCTTCTGGTTCGTGCCCGGCGGGCGCGTACAGAAGGATGAGACGCTGAGCGATGCGTTTGAGCGTCTCACTCTGGCGGAACTGGGCCTGCAGCTGCCGATGGCAGCGGGCCAGTTTTACGGGGTCTGGCAGCACTTCTATGACGATAACTTTTCAGGCACCGGGTTCACCACGCACTACATCGTGCTGGGGTTCCGCCTGAAGGTGAGTGAGGCAGACCTGCGTCTGCCTGATTCTCAGCATGACGACTACCGCTGGCAGACGCCAGAGGCGCTGCTTGCCAGCGACAATGTGCATGACAACAGTCGCGCCTATTTCCTCGCTGAACGTCAGTCCGGGGTGCCGGGCTTATGAAGATCCTCGTATACGGAATCAACTACTCGCCGGAATTAACCGGCATCGGGAAATACACCGGCGAGATGGTCGAGTGGATGGCGAGCCAGGGACATGACGTGCGGGTCATTACCGCGCCGCCGTACTACCCGGAATGGAAAGTGGGGGAGCGCTACTCAAGCTGGCGCTACCGTCGCGAAGAGGGCGCAGCGACCGTCTGGCGCTGCCCCCTGTATGTGCCTAAGCAGCCCTCGACGCTGAAGCGGTTGATTCATCTCGGCAGCTTTGCTCTGAGCAGCTTCTTCCCGCTGATGGCGCAGCGTCGCTGGAAGCCGGATCGCATCATCGGCGTGGTGCCAACGCTGTTTTGCACGCCGGGCATGCGCCTGCTGGGCAAACTCTCCGGCGCGCGCACTCTGCTGCACATACAGGATTACGAAGTTGACGCCATGCTGGGCCTGGGGATGGCAGGCAAGAGTAAAGGCGGCAAGGTCGCGAAGCTCGCCAGCGCGTTTGAGCGCAGCGGCCTGCACAACGTTGATTACGTCTCGACTATCTCGCGGTCGATGATGAACAAGGCGCAGGAGAAGGGCGTCCCGGCGGAGAAAGTCATTTTCTTCCCGAACTGGTCAGAAGTGGCGCGTTTTCGCGATGTAACTGAGCAGGATGCTCATGCCCTGCGCGCGCAGCTCGGTTTGCCTGAAGATCAAAAAATCATTCTTTACTCAGGCAACATCGGCGAAAAGCAGGGGCTGGAAAGCGTGATTGAAGCGGCCCAGCTGCTGAGTGAACATCCGTGGACGTTTGTGATTGTCGGGCAGGGCGGTGGAAAGGCGCGGCTGGAAAAAATGGTCGGGGAACGCGGCCTGACCAACGTGAAATTTTTCCCGCTTCAGTCTTACGAGGCATTGCCTGCGCTGCTGAAGATGGGCGACTGCCATCTGGTGGTGCAAAAACGCGGCGCGGCCGACGCGGTGCTGCCGTCCAAGCTGACCAACATTCTGGCAGTGGGCGGTAACGCGGTGATCACGGCAGAAGCCGAAACAGAATTAGGCCAGCTGTGTGACAGCTATCCGGGGATTGCCGTGTGCGTGGAGCCGGAATCGGTCCCGGCGCTGGTAACCGGAATTGAGCAAGCGCTTGCCATGCCAAAAGTGAACACGGTGGCACGTGAATATGCCGAACGCACGCTCGAAAAAGAGAACGTGCTGAGCCAATTTATTACAGATATACGGGGATAAATCATGAGTCAAACCACTTTGTATCCAGTTGTGATGGCTGGTGGCTCTGGTAGCCGGTTGTGGCCGCTGTCCCGCGTGCTCTATCCAAAACAGTTCCTCTGCCTGAAAGGGGATCTCACCATGCTGCAGACGACGGTAAACCGTCTGCACGGCGTGGAGTGTGAAAGCCCGGTGGTGATTTGTAACGAACAGCACCGTTTTATTGTTGCCGAGCAGCTGCGCCAGCTGAATAAGCTCACCGAAAACATCATCCTGGAGCCTGCCGGACGCAATACCGCGCCCGCGATCGCCCTGGCGGCGCTGGCGGCAAAACGCAGCAGCCCGGACTGTGACCCGCTGATGCTGGTCCTGGCGGCAGACCACGTTATCCAGCAGGAAGACGCCTTCCGCGACGCGGTGCGTGCGGCGATCCCTTACGCCGAGAGCGGCAAGCTGGTGACCTTCGGCATCGTGCCGGATCTGCCGGAAACCGGATATGGCTATATTCGTCGCGGCAGCGTGACGCCGGGTGAAGGTGACAGCGTGGCGTTTGACGTGGCGCAGTTTGTTGAAAAACCGAATCTGGAAACCGCGCAGGCGTATGTCGCCAGCGGTGAGTATTACTGGAATAGCGGGATGTTCCTGTTCCGCGCCGGACGCTATCTGGAAGAGCTGCGCAAATACCGCCCGGATATTCTGGACGCCTGCGAGAAAGCGATGGCGGTGGTGGACCCGGATCTCGACTTCATCCGCGTGGATGAAGAGGCGTTCCTCGCCTGCCCGGAAGAGTCCATTGACTATGCGGTGATGGAACGTACGGCGGACGCCGTCGTGGTACCGATGGATGCGGGCTGGAGCGATGTCGGCTCCTGGTCCTCCCTGTGGGAGATCAGCGCCCATACCCCGGAGGGTAACGTCCACCACGGCGATGTTATTAGCCACAAAACGGAAAACAGCTACGTCTACGCCGAATCCGGCCTGGTGACCACGGTCGGGGTGAAGGATCTGGTGGTTGTCCAGACAAAGGACGCCGTGCTGATTGCCGACCGTAACGCCGTGCAGGACGTTAAAAAAGTGGTTGAACAAATTAAGGCCGATGGCCGTCACGAGCACCATATTCACCGCGAAGTCTACCGTCCGTGGGGGAAATATGACTCCATTGACTCCGGTGACCGCTATCAGGTGAAACGCATCACCGTGAAGCCGGGCGAGGGGCTGTCGGTGCAGATGCACCATCACCGCGCCGAGCACTGGGTGGTGGTTGCGGGTACCGCTAAAGTCACTATCGACGGTGAAGTCAAACTGCTGGGTGAAAACGAGTCCATTTATATTCCGCTGGGGGCGACACACTGTCTGGAGAACCCGGGGAAAATTCCTCTCGACTTAATTGAGGTGCGCTCCGGCTCGTATCTGGAAGAGGACGATATCGTGCGCTTCCAGGACCGCTACGGGCGGGTGTAGCACTCTGCATTATGCCCGGTGGCGCTGCGCTTACCGGGCCTGCGAATGACAAAAAAATCAATTTGGCCATTAAGTGGTCAGGGCCGACTGTTGCCTGAAAAAGGGGTCATCATGGAAAAATTAACCTGTTTTAAAGCCTACGATATTCGCGGCAAGCTGGGCGAAGAGCTGAATGAAGACATCGCGTGGCGCATTGGCCGCGCGTACGGCGAATATTTAAAACCGCAGACCATCGTGCTGGGCGGTGACGTGCGTCTGACCAGTGAATCCCTCAAGCTGGCCCTGGCGAAAGGGCTGCAGGACGCGGGCGTGGACGTGCTGGACATCGGTCTTTCCGGGACCGAAGAGATTTACTTTGCCACCTTCCACCTGGGCGTGGACGGCGGTATCGAAGTGACGGCCAGCCACAACCCGATGGACTATAACGGCATGAAGCTGGTGCGCAAGGGCGCGCGCCCTATCAGCGGCGACACCGGCCTGCGCGAGGTGCAACGTCTGGCGGAAGCCAACGACTTCCCGCCAGTGAACGAGGCGAAGCGCGGCAGCTACAAAAAAATCAACCTGCAGAAAGAGTACATCGACCACCTGCTGGGCTACATCAACGTGGCGAACCTCAAGCCGCTGAAGCTGGTCATCAACTCCGGTAACGGCGCGGCCGGCCCGGTGGTGGACGCGCTGGAAGCCCGCTTTAAGGTGCTGAACGTGCCGGTAACCTTCGTCAAGGTGCACAACACCCCGGACGGCAACTTCCCGAACGGTATTCCTAACCCGCTGCTGCCGGAGTGCCGCGACGACACCCGCAACGCGGTGATTGAGCACGGCGCGGACATGGGCATCGCCTTTGACGGTGACTTCGACCGCTGCTTCCTGTTCGACGAGAAAGGGCAGTTTATCGAGGGCTACTACATTGTCGGCCTGCTGGCAGAAGCGTTCCTCGAGAAAAACCCGGGCGCGAAAATCATTCATGACCCGCGCCTTTCCTGGAACACCGTCGACGTGGTCTCCGCGGCGGGCGGCACACCGGTGATGTCCAAAACCGGCCACGCCTTCATCAAAGAGCGCATGCGCGAAGAAGACGCCATCTACGGCGGCGAGATGAGCGCCCACCACTACTTCCGTGATTTTGCCTACTGCGACAGCGGGATGATCCCGTGGCTGCTGGTCACCGAGCTGCTGTGCCTGAAGGGGCAGACGCTGGGCGAGCTGGTGCGCGACCGCATGGCGGCGTTCCCGGCGAGCGGGGAGATCAACAGCAAGCTGGCGCAGCCTGCCGAGGCCATTGCCCGCGTGGAGCAGCACTTTGCGATCCACGCGCTGGAAATTGACCGTACGGACGGCATCAGCATGGCGTTCCCGCAGTGGCGCTTTAACCTGCGCTCGTCCAATACCGAGCCGGTGGTGCGCCTGAACGTGGAGTCCCGTGCTGACACCGCGCTGATGGAAGCCCGAACGAAGGACATTCTGGCGCTGTTGAATCAGTAATACTTGCCCCTCCCGGTGGGAGGGGGAACCGAATACAGGAACAACGATGACGAATCTAAAAAAACGCGAACGAGCGAGAACGAATGCATCGTTAATCTCTATGGTGCAGCGTTTTTCTGATATCACCATCATGGTCGGTGGATTGTGGGCGGTGTGTCGGATCGGCGGGCTGCCGTTCTTATATATGCATCTGCTGATGGCACTCATTGCGCTGGTCGTGTTTCAGATGATCGGCGGGATGACCGATTTCTACCGCTCGTGGCGCGGCGTCAAAATGACCACTGAACTGATGCTGTTGCTGCAGAACTGGACCCTGAGCCTGATCTTCAGCGCAGGCCTGGTGGCTTTCAGCCATGATTTTGATAATCGCCTCGTCACCTATCTCTGCTGGTATCTGCTGACCAGCTTCGGCATGGTGGTCTGCCGTTCCCTGATCCGTTTCGGCGCGGGCTGGCTGCGCAACCGGGGCTATAACCGTCGCTTCGTTGCCGTAGCGGGCGATCTGCCGGTTGGTAAGGTCCTGCTCGACAGCTTCCGCAAAGAGCCGTGGTTAGGGTTTGAAGTGGTCGGGATTTACCACGACGCGAAGCCGGGCGGCGTGCCTGCGGACTGGGCGGGCAATTACGAACAGCTTATTGAAGACGCGAAAGCCGGCAAAATTCATAACGTCTACATCGCCATGCAGATGAAAGACGAATCCCGCATCAAGCAGCTGATGCGCGAGCTGGCGGACACCACCTGTTCGGTGATCCTGATCCCGGACGTCTTTACCTTTAACATCCTCCATTCACGCATTGAAGAAGTGAACGGCGTGCCGGTGGTACCGCTGTACGACACCCCGCTGTCGGGCATTAACCGCGTGCTGAAGCGCGCGGAAGATATCGTGCTCTCGTCGCTGATTTTACTGCTCATCTCCCCGGTGCTGTGCTGCATTGCCCTCGCGGTGAAGCTGAGCTCTCCCGGCCCGGTTATCTTCCGCCAGACCCGCTACGGTATGGACGGTAAGCCGATTATGGTGTGGAAATTCCGCTCCATGAAGGTGATGGAAAATGACAAGGTGGTGACCCAGGCGACGCAGAACGATCCGCGCGTCACCCGCGTGGGGAACTTCCTGCGCCGTACCTCGCTGGATGAACTGCCGCAGTTTATCAACGTCTTTACCGGCGGAATGTCGATTGTTGGCCCGCGTCCGCACGCGGTGGCGCATAACGAGCAGTACCGCTCGCTGATTGAAGGCTACATGCTGCGTCATAAGGTGAAGCCTGGCATTACCGGCTGGGCGCAGATCAACGGCTGGCGCGGCGAAACCGACACGCTGGAAAAAATGGAAAAACGCATCGAATTCGATCTGGAGTACATCCGTGAATGGAGTATCTGGTTCGATATCAAGATTGTTTTTCTGACCATCTTCAAAGGTTTCGTGAACAAAGCGGCGTACTAAGATGAGCTTACGTGAAAAAACCATCAGCGGGGCGAAGTGGTCAGCGATGGCGACCATCGTCATCATTGGCCTCGGTCTGGTGCAGATGACCGTGCTGGCGCGCATTATTGATAATCACCAGTTCGGCCTTTTGACCGTCTCGCTGGTGATTATCGCGCTGGCCGATACGCTGTCTGATTTTGGTATCGCCAATTCGATTATCCAGCGCAAAGAGATCAGCCATCTGGAGCTGACCACCCTCTACTGGCTGAACGTGGGGCTGGGGATTTTCGTGTTCGTGCTGGTGTTCCTGCTGAGCGAAACCATCGCCAGCGTGCTGCACAACCCGGATCTGGCTCCGCTGATGCGCACGCTGTCGTTTGCTTTCGTGGTGATCCCGCACGGGCAGCAGTTCCGCGCGCTGATGCAGAAAGAGCTGGAGTTCAACAAGATCGGCATGATCGAGACCAGTGCCGTGCTGGCGGGCTTTACCTTCACCGTGGTGAGCGCCCATTTCTGGCCGCTGGCGATGACCGCTATCCTCGGATACCTGGTTAACTCTGCCGTGCGTACGCTGCTGTTTGGCTACTTTGGCCGCAAGATCTACCGTCCCGGGCTGCATTTCTCTCTCGCATCCGTCTCGTCCAACCTGCGCTTTGGCGCGTGGCTGACGGCGGACAGCATTATCAACTATGTGAATACCAACCTGTCGACGCTGGTGCTGGCGCGTATTCTTGGCGCGAGCGTGGCGGGGGGCTACAACCTGGCCTACAACGTCGCGGTGGTGCCGCCGATGAAGCTGAACCCGATCATCACCCGCGTCCTGTTCCCGGCCTTCGCCAAGATCCAGGACGACACCGAGAAGCTGCGCGTTAACTTCTACAAGCTGCTTTCCGTGGTGGGGATTATCAACTTCCCGGTGCTGCTGGGGCTGATGGTGGTTTCCAGCAACTTCGTGCCGCTGGTGTTTGGCGAGAAGTGGAACGGCATCATCCCGATCCTGCAGCTGCTGTGCGTGGTGGGGCTCCTGCGCTCCGTGGGGAATCCGATTGGTTCCCTGCTGATGGCAAAAGCGCGCGTCGATATTAGCTTTAAGTTCAACGTGTTCAAAACCTTCCTGTTTATTCCGGCGATTATCGTCGGCGGGCATATGGCTGGCGCCATCGGCGTCACGCTGGGCTTCCTGCTGGTGCAGGTAGTCAATACCGTTCTGAGCTACTTCATCATGATCAAGCCGGTGCTGGGCTCCAGCTACCGTCAGTACATCCTGAGCCTGTGGCTGCCGTTCTATCTCTCGTTGCCGACCCTGGCGGTGAGCTACGGCCTGGGCATCATCCTCAGCGGTCACCTGCCGCTGGCCGCGCTGCTGGCGGTGCAGGTTGCCGCGGGGGCGCTGGCATTTGGCGTGATGATTGTGCTGTCACGCAATGCGCTGGTGGTGGAGATGAAGCGCCAGTTTTGCCGTAACGAAAAAATGAAAACGCTGCTTCGCGCAGGCTAGTTATTTAAGAGGCCATTATGAAATTATTAATTCTTGGCAACCATACCTGCGGCAACCGTGGCGACAGCGCCATCCTGCGCGGTTTACTGGATGCAATTAACACCCTTAAGCCTGAGACCGAAGTGGACGTGATGAGCCGTTATCCGGTCAGCTCATCCTGGTTACTGAACCGCCCGGTGATGGGTGACCCGCTTTACAGCCAGATGAAACAGCACAATAACGCCGCGGGCGTGATGGGCCGCGTGAAGAAAGTGCTGCGTCGTCGCTACCAGCACCAGGTGCTGCTTTCCCGCGTGACCGATACCGGCAAGCTGCGCAACATTGCGATCGCGCAGGGCTTTACCGATTTTGTCCGTCTGCTGTCCGGCTACGACGCCATTATTCAGGTCGGCGGATCGTTCTTCGTCGATCTCTACGGAGTGCCGCAGTTTGAGCATGCGCTCTGTACCTTTATGGCGAAAAAGCCGCTGTTTATGATTGGCCACAGCGTCGGGCCATTCCAGGATCCGCAGTTTAACCAGCTCGCAAACTACGTCTTCGGCCACTGCGACGCGCTGATCCTGCGCGAGTCGGTCAGCCTCGACATGATGAAGCGCAGCGAAATTGACACCTCAAAAGTTGAGCACGGCGTGGACACCGCGTGGCTGGTGGATCATCAGGACGACAGCTTCCAGCCGAGCTACGCGGTGCAGCACTGGCTCGACGTGACGTCGAAACAGAAAACCGTCGCAATAACCCTGCGCGAGCTGGCGCCCTTTGATAAACGTTTAGGTACGACCCAGGCGGCGTATGAGAAAGCCTTCGCCGACGTGGTGAACCGCGTGCTGGACAGCGGGTACCAGGTGCTGGCGCTCTCCACCTGCACCGGCATCGACAGCTACAACAAAGACGACCGCATGGTGGCGCTGAACCTGCGCAGCCTGGTTAACGATCCGTCCCGCTATCATGTGGTGATGGACGAACTGAACGACCTGGAGATGGGCAAGCTGCTCTCCGCCTGCGACCTGACCGTCGGCACGCGGCTGCACTCCGCCATTATCTCCATGAACTTTGGCACGCCGGCCATTGCCATCAACTACGAACACAAATCAGCAGGCATCATGCAGCAGCTCGGTATGCCGGAAATGGCCGTGGATATCCGTCATCTGCTGGATGGTTCGCTGGGTGCGATGGTGGGGGACACCCTGGGTCAACTGCCCGCCATCAATGAACGCCTGGCCGTGGCGGTGAAAGCCGAGCGCGAGAAGGGCATTGGGATGGTGAAATCGGTACTTGACCGCGTACGGGAGGGGAAATGAAGGTTGGTTTCTTCTTACTGAAATTTCCGCTGTCGTCTGAAACGTTTGTCCTGAACCAAATCACCGCGTTTATCGATATGGGATATGACGTGGAGATTATCGCCCTGCAAAAGGGCGATACCAAAAATACCCATGCGGCCTATACCCAGTATGGGCTGGAGGCGAAAACCCGCTGGCTGCAGGATGAGCCGTCCGGAAAGCTGAGCAAGCTGCGCCACCGGGCCAGCCAGACCTTGCGCGGGATCCACCGCGCGTCGACGTGGCGGGCGCTGAACGTTTCCCGCTATGGGTCCGAATCCCGCAATCTGATCCTGTCGGCCATCTGCGGGCAAACCGCGCAGCCGTATCGTGCCGACGTGTTTATCGCCCACTTTGGCCCGGCGGGCGTCACCGCCGCGAAGCTGCGTGAGCTGGGCGTGATTGACGGCAAAATTGCGACCATCTTCCACGGTATCGATATCTCCAGCCGCGAAGTGCTGAACCACTACACGCCGGAGTATCAGCAGCTGTTCAGGCGCGGCGACATGATGCTGCCTATCAGCGACCTGTGGGCCGGGCGCCTGAAAAACATGGGCTGCCCGGGAGAGAAAATTGCCGTTTCGCGTATGGGCGTGGATTTAACGCGCTTCACTCGCCGTCCTGTAAAGGTGCCGGGAAAACCGCTGCAGATCATCTCCGTTGCTCGCCTGACCGAGAAGAAAGGCCTCCATGTGGCCATTGAAGCCTGCCGCCAGCTGAAAGCGCGCGGGGTGGATTTCCACTACCGCATTCTCGGCATTGGGCCGTGGGAGCGTCGTCTGCGCACGCTTATCGAACAGTATCAGCTGGAAGATGTCGTAGAGATGCCGGGCTTCAAACCGAGCCACGAGGTCAAGGCCATGCTCGACGAGGCGGATGTCTTTCTGCTGCCTTCCGTAACGGGTGCCGATGGCGATATGGAAGGCATTCCGGTGGCGCTGATGGAGGCGATGGCCGTAGGTATTCCGGTGGTATCAACCCTGCACAGCGGGATCCCGGAGCTGATTAAGTCTGACCACTCCGGCTGGCTGGTGCCGGAGAATAACGCGATGGCCCTTGCGGACCGATTAGCAGCCTTCAGCGATATTGACCAGCAGGCGCTGGAGCCCGTGCTCCATAACGCCCGACAAAAAGTGGAAACCGATTTTAACCAGCAGGTGATTAACCGCCAGCTAGCGAGCCTGCTGCAAACGTTGTAACGCCGAGGATGTATGCTGAAAAAGATTACCCGACGCACTTTTGTCTCTTCTCTCTCCGTTCTGGCGGCCACGCCGCTGCTGTCGTCACGCATCGCGCGGGCGGCAAGCGGCAGAACGGTCTCTGTTAATCAGTACAATAACAACGACTGGATCGCCGCCTTTAAGCAGGCGTTCAATGACGGCGACACCGTCGTGGTCCCCGCCGGGCTCACCTGCGAAAACATCAATACGGGCATTTTCATTCCCGACGGTAAAACGCTTCTGATCCGCGGGGCGTTAACCGGCAACGGGCGCGGCCGCTTTGTTCTGCAGGAAGGTAGCAAAGTGATAGGCGAAGGTGCCGGTCGCACGGAGAACATTACGCTCGACGTTCGCGGCTCTGACTGCGTCATCAAAGGGCTGGCCATGAGCGGTTTTGGCCCGGTGACGCAGATCTACATCGGCGGCAAGAAACCGAGCGTGATGCGTAATTTGCTGATTTATAACATCAGCGTGAGTCAGGCCAACTACGCCATCCTGCGCCAGGGGTTCCACAACCAGGTGGACGGTGCCCGCATCACCAACAGTAAATTTAGCCATCTCCAGGGGGATGCGATCGAGTGGAACGTCGCCATCAACGATCGCAATATCCTGATCTCCGATCATGTCATCGACAACATCAACTGCACCAACGGCAAGATCAACTGGGGCATCGGCATTGGCCTCGCCGGCAGCACCTACGATAACGACTATCCGGAGAAGCAAACCGTCAAGAACTTCGTGGTGGCCAACATCACCGGCAGCAACTGTCGCCAGCTGGTGCACGTTGAAAACGGTAAGCATTTTGTTATTCGCAATATTAAGGCCAAAAATATAACTCCCGACTTCAGTAAAAAGGCGGGAATAGACAACGCCACGGTGGCCATTTATGGCTGTGATAATTTCATTATTGATAATGTCGATATGGTGAACAGCGCCGGAATGTTAATCGGCTATGGGGTAATAAAAGGCGATTATTTGTCCATCCCACAGAATTTCAAGCTCAATAATATTCACCTCGATAATCGACAGCTTGCGTATAAATTGCGCGGAATACAGATTTCATCCGGTAACGCCACATCGTTTGTGGCGATAACCAACGTGGAAATGCAGCGTGCTACGCTTGAACTGCACAACAAGCCGCAGCATCTTTTTTTACGCAACATCAATGTGATGCAGGAAGCCGCTGTGGGTCCCGCCCTGAAGATTAACTTCGACCTGCGCAAGGATGTTCGGGGTAAATTTATGGCTAAAGATGAGACCTTGCTGTCGCTGGCGAACATTAAAGCGGTGAATGAGAAGGGGCAAAGCTCGGTGGATATTGACCGGGTCGACCAGCAGGTGGTGAACGTTGAAAAGCTTAACTTTGCGCTTCCGCACAGATAATCGACAATTAGCTGTTTTGAGACTATTCCTGGGAAAGAAGCGTGATCTATTCAGATTACAACTACAGAAATTTGTAGGGCTAAGGCGTAACATAACCTGAGGATTACGGCAAATCATGCTGGCGAAAACAGGTTTAAGAGCTATAATTCGTCAACCATTTTAAGGTGGAAGAAATAATGATTAATTTGAAAGCAGTCATTCCGGTAGCAGGCTTGGGCATGCATATGCTGCCAGCCACAAAAGCCATTCCTAAAGAGATGCTGCCGATCGTCGACAAGCCAATGATTCAGTACATTGTCGACGAGATTGTTGCTGCAGGGATCAAAGAAATCGTCCTGGTTACGCACTCGTCCAAGAATGCGGTAGAAAACCACTTCGACACCTCTTACGAACTCGAAGCGTTGCTTGAGCAGCGCGTTAAGCGCCAGCTGCTGGCGGAAGTGCAGTCTATTTGCCCCCCTGGCGTGACCATCATGAACGTGCGTCAGGCGCAGCCGCTGGGCCTGGGCCACTCTATCCTGTGTGCCCGTCCGGTTGTGGGTGATAACCCATTCATCGTCGTGCTGCCGGACATCATTATTGATACGGCATCTGCCGATCCGCTGCGTTACAACCTGGCGGCAATGGTGGCTCGTTTCAATGAAACGGGTCGTAGCCAGGTGCTGGCGAAACGCATGAAGGGCGATCTCTCCGAGTACTCTGTGATCCAGACTAAAGAACCGCTGGAGACGGAAGGGCAGGTGAGCCGCATCGTTGAGTTCATCGAAAAACCGGATCAGCCACAGACGCTGGATTCGGACCTGATGGCTGTAGGTCGTTACGTTCTGAATGCCGATATCTGGGCGGAACTGGAAAAAACCGAGCCAGGCGCCTGGGATCGTATTCAGCTGACCGACGCGATTGCCGAGCTGGCAAAAAAACAGTCCGTAGACGCTATGCTGATGACCGGTGACAGCTATGACTGCGGTAAGAAAATGGGGTATATGCAGGCGTTCGTGAATTATGGACTGCGTAACCTCAAGGAAGGGGCGAAGTTCAGAACCCGTATTGAGAAGTTGCTCGCAAACGACTGATATTCCAGCCACGAATTGAACAAGCGGCAGTCATGATTTTGGTGTGATGAAATCTAACCAAAGTGATGACTGCCGCTTTTTGTTATTAATTCCATGATTACAGAGAGTTACAGGGTCTAAATAGGGAGCGCTTTGTAGCGATTTGTGCTTGTTTCTGAGGTCATTTAGGACGACAATTAACGCCAGTTTTTTGTCTGTATCCAGACAAGAAAAATCATTTAATCAGACATCGCTCAGTGCACTGGTAGCTGTTAAGCCAGGGGCGGTAGCGTGCCTTGTATTCGCAATTGAATATAGAACGGGCAGTCGTGGCCTATACAGTTTCTCGCGATCCTGCACTCTTCGCAGGCAAAAAATATCAGATAGAGCAGATAGGGGATATCAATGAAAGTATTGGTGACGGGCGGAACCGGGTTTCTTGGTACTGCTTTAGTCCGGACGTTGAAATCATCAGGACACGAGGTGATATTAACAACGCGCAAGCAGGAGAACACTGAACAGGGAATTTACAACCTGGGTGATATCTCAGCCGATACCAACTGGATAAATCTTCTTCAGGGATGCGACACTGTCATTCATACTGCGGGAAGAGCGCATATCCTTAATGATGATGCTCAGGACGCTTTAGCGGAATTTCGCCGTGTCAATCACGACGCGACGATGAAATTAGCGAGAGATGCTGCGACCAGTGGGGTTAAACATTTTATATTTGTAAGCTCAATCGGCGTTAACGGTAATGCCACCTCAGGGATCCCATTTACTGAGGCCTCGGAGCCACAACCCACTTCCGATTACGCCATTTCCAAGCGAGAAGCTGAGCAGAGTCTACTTAATCAATTTGCAGAAAGCGATATGGCGATCACCATTGTCCGCCCTGCATTGATTTGTGGTGAAAATGCACCGGGTAATATACAGCGTCTTTTAAAAATGGTTTCTAAAAACCTACCGTTGCCATTTAAAAATGTTAGGAACAAGCGAGCGCTGGCGTCTCTGGATAATGTCGTCAGTTTCATCAGCGAATGCGTGGTGAATGAGAAATCTAAAAATCAACTCTATTTACTTGCAGATGCAGAACGTCCTTCAACTAAAGATATGATTAATGCCTTTGCTTCAGGAATGGGCATTAAAGCGAAACTGATCTCTTTCCCAACGGGTATCTTCAGGTTATTACTTTCTACTGTTGGTAAACGAGGTATTTACGATCAGCTGTTTGGCGATCTGGAAGTCGATGCCTCTAAATCTCGGGAACATTTAAACTGGACGCCCCCGATAACGCTTTATGAAACGATGAAAAAAACGGCGAAATATTATATCGAAGGTAATAAATAATGATGAATTTTGGGATGGTGATATTCGCTTTTTTTGTCTCATACGCACTGACTTGGGGATTGCGGGGGTATGCCTTAAAGCATAATGTTATTGACCGCCCTAACCAGCGAAGTTCTCATTCTGTACCCACCCCGCGAGGTGGTGGGGTAGCGATCGTCCTGACGTTCCTGGCTGCTTTAGTAGGATTTTATCTTAATCATACGCTTACGTTGGAGAGCTTCCTGGGGTTGTTTATTCCAGGGGGAATTGTTGCCATCATCGGTTTCCTTGACGATCATGGTCATATTGCGGCACGCTGGCGTCTATTGATGCATTTCCTGGCAGCAGCAATTGGCATCTATTTCCTGGGATCCTTCCCTGTCATTACGCTGTTTGGTTACGATCTTTCCTTATCCTGGATTGGTATGATTCTGGGCTGTGTTTATCTGGTCTGGATGTTGAATTTGTATAATTTCATGGATGGAATTAATGGATTAGCCAGCGCTGAAGCAATAACATTTGCCGCATGTAGTGCAATGTTGATTGCTGTAAACCAGTACACGGACGCGCCTGGAAGTATTTTTCCGATAACGCTTGCTCTTATCGGTGCCGCGGCTGGCTTTATTGTCTGGAACTTTCCGAAAGCAAAAATCTTCATGGGCGATGCCGGAAGTGGTTTTCTAGGGATAACCATCGGGCTGATGATCCTGCACATTGCGAAAGTTGACTCGCATTTCTTTATTGCTGAGTTGTGCTTGCTGGGCGTATTTATCGTCGATGCTACAACAACTTTGATGAGGAGGCTCGTAGCAGGTAAAAAGGTCTATGAAGCACATGCCAGCCATGGCTACCAAATCCTCGCAAGAAAATATGGCAGCCACGTTCCGGTGACATCATTGGCGATTGCCGTCAATCTGCTGTGGCTCTTCCCCATTGCCTTTTTTATTGCCTCAGGCAAAATTGATGGTCTTGTGGGGCTGCTCATCGCCTGGTTCCCGCTTCTCGTTGTTGCACTAATATGTGGTGCAGGCGTTAAAGACAAAGAGAGCAACGTCAATGCATGACTTATTGATTTTGGGCGCGGGTGGTCATGGCCGTACGCTGTACGAGACAGCGAGACTGCTGGGATATAAGGATATCGTTTTCCTCGACGATAATACCTCTGCCTGCCAGGAAATTAACCAACTGATTATTGGAAAAATTTCTGAACTTCAGTTACATATTGGTACCGTCAGTCATGTCGCTATTGGCATCGGAAACAATAAAGTCAGAGAGCAGCTCTATCAGCAACTGCTCGACTTAGGTATTCATCCTGTAACGCTTATACACCCCTTTGCATTTGTCAGTCCATCGGCGACCCTTGCTGAGGGAACTGTTGTATTAGCGGGAGCTGTAGTGGGTGCCAACGCAAAATTAGGTTTGGCAACGATTGTGAATAGCCACTCGACAATAGATCACGATGCCATTCTTGGTGATTTCGCTCATTTAGGTGTTGGTGTCCATCTTGCGGGCAGCGCTGTGATTGGGAAATCAGCGTTTCTCCAGGCGGGGACAGTGGGCGGTTATAATACTAAAGTAGACGATTACTCAGTGTGTCCTGCTGGTACTATTTTATAAACTGAATGCAAGCTTTAGTGAGGCGACCAGTTTTTAGTATGCTAAATTATTTAATATCTTTACCACGACCAATAAAACGTATTATCACACTCTCTATAGATGTTTTGCTTCTGTTGTGCGCATTTTGGTTTGCATTTTGGGTGCGTATTGATGCAATGACTCCATTATATAGTACGGAGCATTGGCTTTTTATTTTCTCAATAATTTTAGTTACTCTGGCAATATTTGTTAAATTAGGACTGTATCGGGCGGTAATCCGTTATATTACTGCCAAGATATTATTGGTCGTAACGATGGGGATGGTCATATCATCCATTTTGCTTATTATCGCAGCGTTCTATACCAACCTCTATTTGCCGAGAACGATTCCTTTTATCTATTTCTCATTCGGTCTACTGCTTATTGCCGGATCACGGCTTGGAATGAGGATGTTGGTGAATCGTGGGTTGAATCTGGGCACTCGGGTAGTTATTTATGGTGCAGGTGCATCGGGTCGTCAATTACTGCCTGCGCTGAGCCAGATGGACGAATATTACCCCGTTGCTTTTGTCGACGATAATCGCGCCCTGCAAGGTCAGGTGATTCACGGGGTAAGCGTCTTCGCACCAGAAAAACTGCCCTGGCTGGTTGAGAAATACGAAGCGAAGAAAATTCTGCTGGCCATGCCAAGCGCAAGCCGGGCAAGAAAGAACGAAGTCATTAAAACCCTGGAAGGTCTGCCGTGTGAAGTGCTCTCCATCCCGGGAATGGTCGATCTAGTGGAGGGGAAGGCAAGTATTGATTCCTTGCGGAAAGTCGTTATTACAGACCTGCTGGGCCGCGATCCTGTCTCACCCATTCCGGAACTGATATCGCGTAATATCAACGGGAAAACAGTGATGGTTACCGGGGCAGGGGGGTCTATAGGGTCTGAACTATGCCGACAGATAATTAAAAATAAGCCAAACCAGCTTATTCTGTTCGAACTGTCCGAATTCTCCCTCTATTCCATTGATTCCGAACTGCGTAACCTGAATCTGGGTCAGGATTTTAAGGTTAAAATCTATCCGATCCTCGGAAACGTTCAGGATAAAGAGCATCTCGAAAGGTTAATCAGAGCATTCAACGTCGACACAATTTATCATGCTGCGGCGTACAAGCATGTACCGCTTGTCGAGTTCAACGTACTTGATGGCGTGCGCAATAATATCTTTGGTACGTTGAGCTGCGCTCAGGCTGCGGCAAGTTGCGGTGTTGAAAACTTTGTTCTGATTTCGACTGATAAAGCCGTTCGCCCTACCAACACCATGGGGGCGACCAAGCGCATGGCGGAGCTGGTGCTGCAAGCGCTGGCGAAGGAATCCAGTAAAACCTGCTTCAGTATGGTTCGTTTCGGCAACGTGTTAGGATCATCAGGCTCAGTTGTGCCGTTATTTGAAAAACAGATTGCTGCAGGTGGACCGGTGACGCTGACTCACGAAGATATCACGCGTTACTTTATGACCATTCCTGAAGCGGCTCAATTGGTTATCCAGGCGGGAGCCATGGGCACTGGCGGCGATGTTTTTGTTCTGGATATGGGGGAACCCGTCAAGATCATCGACCTTGCGCACCGCATGATTACATTGCAAGGGCTTACCGTTCGCGATGATAAAAACCCTTATGGTGATATTGCGATAAAAACAACGGGTCTGCGGCCTGGTGAGAAACTGTATGAAGAGTTGCTTATCGGAGACAATGTATCCGTTACGCAGCACCCGCGTATCAGGACTGCTAACGAGGTGATGTTGCCGTGGAGTGAGATGAGCATTATTCTCCGTGACCTCGACAACGCCTGCTGTCAGTTCGACTACGAGCGCGTGCGAGAGATACTTTTACAGGCACCTGCAGCATTTAATCCAACCGACGGTATCTGCGATTTACTTTGGAATGTAAAGGTAAGTTAAAATAGCAGATTGTCAATTTCTACGCCCTGGAGGCCTATCGAAAGTTACCAGGGCGACAGCAACTAATTAATTGTTTCTGATAACATTAAGAGCGAAATAAACGTGAAAATTCTGGTCACTGGTGGAGCAGGCTTTATTGGGTCTGCGGTGGTACGACACATTATTAATGATACGCAAGATTCTGTTATTAACGTCGATAAACTGACTTATGCAGGGAATCTTGAATCGCTGGCCGAAGTCTCGCACAGCGAACGCTATCATTTTGAACAAGCCGATATCTGCGACAGCAATGCCATGGCGCGTATTTTTGCAGAGCACCAGCCGGATGCGGTGATGCACCTGGCGGCCGAAAGCCACGTTGATCGCTCGATCACCGGCCCGGCAGCCTTTATTGAGACTAACATTGTTGGTACCTATGTACTGCTGGAAGCAAGCCGCCAATACTGGTCAGCGTTAGATGCTGATAAAAAAGCGTCTTTCCGTTTCCACCATATCTCAACAGATGAAGTCTATGGCGATCTTCCGCATCCGGATGAAATGGCCAAGGGAGCTGAACTGCCGCTGTTTACTGAAAAAACGGCCTATGCCCCAAGCAGTCCCTATTCTGCTTCTAAAGCGTCCAGCGATCATTTGGTCCGTGCCTGGCTCCGTACCTATGGTTTCCCTACCATTGTGACTAACTGTTCTAACAATTACGGTCCATATCACTTCCCGGAAAAACTTATCCCGCTGGTCATTCTCAATGCGTTGGAGGGTAAAGCCCTGCCTGTTTACGGTAAAGGAGACCAAATCCGCGACTGGCTGTACGTAGAAGATCACGCCCGTGCGTTATACACCGTGGTTACCCAGGGCAAGATTGGCGAAACCTATAACATCGGCGGCCACAATGAGAAGCAGAACCTTGATGTGGTAAATACCATCTGCTCATTGCTGGATGAAATCGTGCCGAAGGAAGGTTCCTATCGTGACCAGATAACGTATGTGGCTGACCGCCCGGGTCACGATCGCCGTTACGCAATTGATGCAGAGAAAATTGGTCAGGAGTTAGGCTGGAAGCCTCAGGAAACTTTCGAAAGTGGTATTCGTAAAACCGTAGAATGGTACCTGGCAAACACAAAATGGGTAGAGAACGTGAAAAGCGGCAGCTACAAATCCTGGATTGAAGAAAACTACGGGGATCGTGCGTAATGAACATCCTGTTGTTTGGCAAAACAGGGCAGGTGGGCTGGGAGCTACAGCGTGCTCTGGCACCGCTGGGTCATTTGATTGCGGTTGACGTCCATTCGCAGGAGTATTGCGGTGATTTCAGCAACCCTGAAGGCATTGCAGAAACGGTGCGCCGCATTAAGCCTGATGTCATCGTCAACGCGGCCGCGCATACCGCCGTCGATAAGGCCGAGTCAGAACCCGAATTTGCTCAGCTGCTGAATACCACGAGTGTCGAGGCGATTGCCAAAGAGGCCCAAAAATTGGGGGCCTGGGTTGTTCACTACTCTACTGATTACGTATTCCCGGGTAATGGCGATACGCCGTGGATTGAAACGGACGCCACAGCGCCACTTAATGTGTATGGTGAAACCAAACTTGCTGGTGAAAAAGCGTTAAGTGAAAATTGTTCACGCCATTTGATCTTCCGGACTAGCTGGGTTTATGCCGGTAAAGGGAATAATTTTGCGCGTACCATGCTGCGACTGGCAAAAGAGCGTTCTGAGCTGTCTGTTATTAACGACCAATTTGGGGCCCCTACGGGTGCTGAGTTATTAGCAGACTGTACGGCTCATGCTATTAGGGTTGCCCTAAATAAACCTGAAGTGGCAGGGACTTATCATCTGGTCGCCAGTGGTACAACAACCTGGTACGACTATGCCTCTCTGGTATTTGATGAAGCGCGCAAAGCAGGAATTGAATTGGCATTAAAGCAGCTTCATGGCGTGCCGACCAGTGCGTACCCTACGCCTGCAAAACGTCCGGCAAACTCGCGCCTCAATACGTTAAAGTTCCAGAAGAATTTCAACCTCGTACTGCCTCAGTGGGACGAGGGGGTTAAGCGTATGCTGACTGAGTGGTTTACAGCGACAGCGATTTAATAATGATCGGGATGCTGGGAATGGGCATCTTATGACTATAGAGATGATGAAATGAAAACGCGTAAAGGTATTATTCTGGCGGGTGGATCTGGCACTCGTCTGTATCCAGTGACCATGGCTGTTAGTAAACAATTATTGCCTATTTATGATAAGCCGATGATTTACTATCCGCTTTCAACGCTGATGCTGGCTGGTATTCGAGATATTTTAATTATTAGTACTCCGCAGGATACACCGCGTTTTGAACAACTTCTGGGTGATGGAAGCCAGTGGGGTCTGAATCTGCAATACAAAGTCCAGCCAAGCCCGGATGGTCTGGCGCAGGCTTTTGTTATTGGCGAAGAATTCATTGGTAACGATGATTGCGCTCTGGTGTTGGGGGATAACATTTTCTATGGTCACGACCTTCCTAAATTGATGGATGCCGCGGTTAATAAAGAAAATGGTGCAACGGTCTTTGCCTATCACGTGAACGATCCTGAGCGTTACGGTGTTGTCGAGTTTGATAAAAGTGGTACCGCCATCAGCCTCGAAGAAAAACCACTGGAACCGAAGAGTAATTATGCGGTGACGGGACTCTATTTCTACGATAATAGTGTCATTGAGATAGCGAAGAATTTAAAACCGTCAGCACGTGGTGAACTGGAAATCACGGATATTAACCGTATTTATATGGAGCAAGGCAAGCTTTCCGTGGCTATGATGGGCCGTGGCTTTGCCTGGCTTGATACAGGGACTCACCAGAGCCTGATTGAAGCGAGTAACTTCATTGCAACCATTGAAGAGCGCCAGGGGCTGAAAGTGGCTTGTCCTGAAGAAATTGCCTATCGTAAAGGCTTTATTAATGCTGAGCAAATAGCTCTCTTAGCAAAGCCATTAGCAAAAAATAATTATGGCAAATATCTTCTAAAAATGATTGATAAAAAAATATAATAACCAATTTTCTCAAATAATTTATAAAGTAGTATTGCTCTGTCACATTTCTCACATGAACATGTGAATGAATTTTTAAATTAGACAGAATTACTATATTTAAGCAGCAGTGAGGAAGTGTGGGGATTATATGCATTTTAGTGTGTTAATGTCGCTCTATGACAAGGAAAAACCTTCCTATTTGGAAGAGTGTTTTGACAGCCTGGCAAATCAAACGGTTAAAGCGGATGAAATCGTTCTTGTTTATGATGGGCCTATCAACGAAGCATTATGCACAGTGGTCGATAGATGGTCAATGTCATTACCTATCAAGATCGTCGCATTAAAAAAGAACGTTGGGTTAGGACAAGCGCTGAATGAAGGAATGAAACATTGTACATATGATTATGTCATGCGGATGGATACGGATGATATATGCCAACCAACTCGTTTTGAATTACAATCTGTATTTATGGAGCTAAACCCTGATATTGATATTTCAGGAAGTTGTATCCGAGAGTTTATAGGTGATAAAAACAATATAGTATCAGAAAGAAAAGTTCCTCTTACTGATAAAGAAATTAAAAAATTCGCCAGACATAAAAATCCTTTTAACCATATGACTGTCATTTTCAAAAAATCCAGCGTCCAGTCTGTTGGGGGATACCAGCACCATTATCTTATGGAAGATTATAATTTATGGTTGCGGTTACTAGGGGGGGGATTCAGAGCGGGCAACCTGGACGAATCATTGGTATTGGTCAGAGTCGGAGCTGATATGTTGGTCAGGCGACGCGGACTTAAGTATGTTTCAAGTGAGTATAAACTTGCTCGAATGAAAAGAATGACTGGTTTTCAGAGTATCTTATCGTCTCACTACTATTTTATTTTGAGAAGCATTCCACGATTACTGCCATTATGGGCGCTTAAGCGAATATATAATATTACACGAAAATAGAGACTCACTCTGCGAGTTACTGATATTGATAGAGGCTATAATGAAAATTTCTAATACTTCGCTCAGTGGTGTTTTGATTATCGAACCTCGAGTGTTTCATGATGAAAGAGGCTATTTCTTTGAGAGTTTTAACGAAAAAAACTTCAAAGAAAATATAGATCCAAACGTCACTTTTAAACAAGATAATCAGTCAAGATCTTCTAAAGGGGTTTTACGGGGTTTGCACTATCAAGAAGCACCTTTTGCCCAGGGAAAACTGGTTAGATGCGTTACAGGGCAGGTTTTTGATGTAGCGGTTGATATACGCAAAGAATCTCCAACATATGGGCAATGGGTGGGTGTTATTTTATCAGAAGAGAATAAAAAGCAGCTTTGGATCCCAGCTGGATTTGCACACGGTTTTTTAACTTTAAGTGAGCATGCAGAATTTCTTTATAAAACTACCGATTATTATTCTCCAGCACATGAACGTTGTATAAAATGGGATGATAAGGACTTGAATATAGAATGGCCAAAAATGGAATACATCATTTCTGAGAAAGATCAGAACGGTTCAACCTTTGCTTCTTTAAACGTTCAAGGTAAATAATGAAAATCAATTTTATCCCACTTCAAAAGCATGGTGATGATCGTGGTTCATTGGTCGCCTTAGAAGAAGAGAATAATATCCCTTTTAGTATTAAAAGAGTTTACTACATCTTTGATACTAAAGAAGGTGTTCGTAGAGGTTTTCATGCGCATAAAAAATTAAAACAGGTTGCGATCGCCGTAAAAGGTTCTTGTCGTTTTCTGTTGGATGATGGAACAGAGAGGATAGAGGTTGTTTTGGACAACCCAGCGCAGGGGCTTCTCATTGAGTCATGTATTTGGCGTGAGATGTATGATTTTTCTAGCGATTGTGTATTAATGGTATTAGCTGACAGTCATTATGACGAAAATGATTATATTCGTGACTATGATGCATTCATCATTCACGCTAACGCAAAGACAGATATTTAAGAGGCTATAATGATCAATTTTTTGAATTTAAAAGAACTTAACAGTAAATATCAATCTGAATTACAAGAGGCATGCTCACGTGTAATTGAATCCGGCTGGTATATTATGGGTGAGGAGCTGAGTAACTTTGAGTCAGAATTCGCAACTTATGTTGGCTCAAAATATTGTTTAGGCGTTGCCAACGGTTTAGACGCGCTAACCCTTTCTCTAAAAGCCTGGAAATTAATGGGTAAGCTAAGTGAAGGAGATGAAGTAATTGTTCAGGCGAATACATATATAGCATCTATACTTGCTATTACCGCAAATAATCTTGTCCCCGTTCTTGTAGAACCATCTGAACTAAGTTTCAATCTTTCTATCGAGAATATAAAAAAGGCTATCTCACCAAGGACTAAAGCTATCCTTCCAGTGCATCTATATGGGCAATTAAGCCCTATGGATGAGATTATGAATATTGCTCAAGAGCATGGGCTATTGGTTCTTGAGGACTGCGCACAATCACATGGAGCTTCTATTTCTGGCCGCAATGCAGGTAATTGGGGGCATGCTGCAGGCTTTAGTTTTTACCCGGGCAAGAATTTAGGTGCTTTGGGTGATGCTGGTGCAATAACTACAAACGATAGCGAGTTTTATGATGTTGTTAAAGCATTGCGTAACTATGGTTCTCATAAGAAATATCAGAATATATATGAGGGCGTGAACAGTCGTCTGGATGAAATCCAGGCAGCAATGCTAAGAGTCAAATTGCGACATCTAGATGATGAAACATTTGCGCGACAAAAAATCTCTAAAATATACCGCACTTCTATTGTGAATCGCTATATTACTCTCCCTGAAATTTCTTCTGGTAGCGAGAGTGGTCACGTTTGGCATTTGTTTGTTATTCGAGCTAAAAATAGAACCAAGCTCCAAGAGTATTTAAGTCACCATCGTATTCAGACGCTTATACATTATCCAATCCCACCGCATAAACAACAAGCATATTCTTCATGGAATACCTTAAGTTTACCAATAACAGAAGCTATGCATAGAGAAGTTTTATCGATACCTTTAGATTCAACACTTAGTGATGATAATGTAAAATATATCGTTGAAATTTTGAATGGTTATATTGAATGAAAAAGTTGTTGGGCATAACGGTTATGTCCGGTGCGATGACATTAGTTAAGATTGGGATCGGGTTTATTATTGCAAAATTAATTGCGATATATACTGGTCCTTCAGGAATGGCATTGCTCGGGCAACTGCAGAGTCTAGTAACTGGGGTAAATGGAATAGCAAATGCTCCTACAGCTACAGGTATAGTAAAATATACTGCTGAAAACCGGGAAAGTTATGAAAAGTGCTCGCCGTGGTGGCGAGCTTCAACTTATTATATATTCCTTATAACATTGTGTTTTACTCCATTTCTTATATTCTTTTCAAGTGATATTGCCGACTGGGTCTTCCATGATGCGCAATATCAGTGGCTTGTTATAATTACTATCTTAACATTACCTATAACTTCTTTTGGAACGGCGATTTCTTCAGTTCTTAATGGGTTGCAAAATTTTAGGTATTACATCATTAGCGGGGTTCTTTCAGCACTAATATCCGGGGGGATTATCTCGGTTATGATTGTGTTATGGGGGATTAAAGGGGCTCTGGTTGCTGCCTCAATGCAGTATGTGTTTATAGGGTTGATTACATTTGCTATTAACTCAAGACAAACATGGATGAAATTCTCCTATTGGATTGGGCGCACAGATTCTCAAGCCAATAGGAATATACTTGAATTTGTTTTGATGACAGCCGTAAGTTCTATTGTTATACCAATAGCATTGATTTTTATAAGAAACTCTCTTGTAGAACATGCAGGATGGGATTCTGCAGGGCAATGGCAAGCCGTATGGAAAATCTCTGAAGTATATTTAGGGGTTCTCACTATGGCTTTGTCCGTTTATTACCTACCAAAGTTGGCTTCATTGAGTAGTGTGGCGGAAATAAAAAAAGAAATTAATTCTGTTTTCGTTGTTATACTGCCTGTAATAATTTTTGCCGCACTATGCATATATTTACTTCGAGACTATATAATTAAACTGCTTTTTACTTCGGAGTTTATGGCTGCAAGAGATTTGTTTGCTATACAGTTGATAGGTGATGTTATCAAGGTTATCAGTTGGTTGTATGCATATCCAATGTTGGCTAAGAAAGCTACTAAGTACTTCATAGGTACTGAGATCTTCTTCGGGATTACATGGGTATTATTAAGCATTTTCTTTATAAATAAGCACGGAGTTTCCGGAGCGAATATTGCCTATGCTGTGAATTATAGCTTTTACTTTCTTTTTGTTTTCTTTAACTTAAAGCGAGTGATTTTGCTTAAGTAAATATTATTGAATGAGTTATTCTGGAGTTATCGTGATATCAATTGTTATTTTGTCATACAATCATGAGAAATATATTGCTGAGACTTTGGAATCAGTTTATCAGTTAAATATTCCAAAGGAGGTCATTGTAATTGATGATTGTTCAAAAGATTCTTCTCTAGATGTCATAAGAAATATTGTGAGTAAACATGATGCAAGTATGTATACAAAAATAGTTGCAAAAGAGATAAACCGTGGTTTAGTCGACTCACTTAATTCAGGATTAGAAATGGCAAATTCTGAGTTTGTTTATTTCATAGCGTCAGATGATCTCGTTGAATCTGAAGGTTTTAAATTATTATATGATGAGCTATGCAATAATGATAGCGCTCAATTTGCCATGGGGAATGCTTGGGTATTTTACACTGGTCAAAAATCAACAGAGTTTGTTTATAAAAAACAACATGATGTTTTTTTCTCTGGTGATGATGCGTCATTGAGAAAGAAAATCTTTACTAATTTTCCTAAACCTTTATTGCTGCAAGCTACGATCTTTAGAACTCAAGCGCTAAAGGATGTGGGGGGATGGGATAAGACCTTAGTTTGGGACGATTATCCTATGTTTGTAAAATTATTTCAGTCTTTCTCACTATCAAAAAATGAATTTCTTTTTCGAAAAGGTTTGATAGTCTCTAAATATCGTCAGCATGACTCTAATGCATACAAAAATTTTACAAAGCAGCTAGATATGGTCGAGAAGGCTATCAAAAAATTAGCTCCTTCGGAGTTGTATAACACAGCTATATCCAGGCAATATGCTTTTTATGTACTTTTAGCAGTAAAGTCTGGTGATTATAAAACAGCAAAGTATATAGCAAAGAAAATTCTTAGACAAAAAATTTTGTTTTCTACCATCTTTTATATTTGTGCTGAAGTTATACAGTGGGTTCATAGGAAGCGAAAATGAGAGATTATGTTTTCTTTGAGTTCTTATTTAGCAATTACATTGAGTATATAACATATGCTTTGTTAATCTGTTTTTTTCTCTTCTTATTGTCTAACAGAAAAGTAAAAAACATTATGGATCCATTCCATTTCTTTTATGCATTTACTTATGGTACAGGGTATGCAATAATTTTAATATTGTTTGTTCATGGTTATGTGGATGTTTATTACTTTAGTTATCTACTCTTAAGTGGTTCTGTTTTTTTTATTATGTTTTACTGTTCTTCAAGTACGACAGTGAAATATAAAAAATCTCTTTTTAACAGACTCAGTATTTCTGTCGTAGAACAGGAAGCTTTTCTGGTTAAATTCCTTTCGATAGTTTATATTGTGTTATTTCTTTTTTATTTATCACAAATTTCAGTTACCATGTTTTTCACCTCTCGCTTTGAAGCAAATAGAGGACTTGGTATTATTGTGCGCTTGATGGATGCGCTCCGTGTTATTTTGGCTGGTTGGTACTTTTATTATTATCTTCGCTTCCATAAAAAAAGATATTTTATATCTGCGTTGTTTATTTCCATTATCGGAGCGCTTATCTCAGGTGCAAAGTTTGCCTTCTTAGAACAAATATATGTGCTTTGTGTTGTTGGGTTTATCACCACAAGAAAAACTTTTAGGTTCAACTTAAAATCTCTTTTCCTGATAGTTATAATTGCTATACTCTTTCTATTATTTTCCTTGTATTTTATATCAAAGCTATCAGTTATGATAGGATACACCTCTTCACAGTATATACCGGGTGCGCCAGTTGCAATTGAACTTCTTTTATTGCGAATTCTGGCTAATGGAGACGCTTACTATCTATCCTTGACTGAGCATGTTATAGATAAAATTATTATTGATCATCCTTGGCTTCAGTTACTATCTAATACTTTTGGTAACTCTGTAATGGCTAAGGTTTTTGATATCGACTTTTCAAACTTAGACGTAGGAAGACAGATTTGGTTATACTGGTATCCTAATGATCCAGTGATGCGTGGACCAACTAATCATTTCGATTTGGCTGGGTATGCTTATTTTGGTTATATAGGTGGAGTGGTTTTTTCGGCTGTTATTGGTTATGTTGTCGGGATCATTAATAGCTGGAAGTTGAAATGTGATAACTCATCTGCCTTAATTGTTGCTTTCATATCGGCTTTATATTGTCGCTCGCTTCCTATAATTTACAATCCTTCAGTTGGGATTGCCTATATGATAGATATTTACGCTATTTTATTTTTGTCTCTTGTTTTAATTACTCTTTTTAAAGGTGCCAATAAAAATGCTTACCGGCATAGTGATCGTAACCTATAATTCAAATGTGGAACGTTTAAAGCTAATTTTAAACGCATTGGTTGATGACGGTATAAAATATTTCGTTTCAGATAATTCCACTAGTATGGATAAAAAAGAAGCAATTTATCAGCTTTGTTCTGAATGTAATGCTCAGTTTATCGATATGAAAGGAAACGTCGGGATAGCAAAAGCGCAAAATGTAGGTATTCAGTCTGCTATTGATTATGGATGTGACAATTTACTTCTTCTTGATGACGATAGTATCCCATCAAGCAATATGTTATTCGAATTACTAAAATCGAGAGCTTCGTATGTTGACGCATATGGTAAGTTGCCTGTTATTTGCGCTGATGCGATTGCAGAAGATGGTAGATGCTTATCTCATGTTGGAAAAAAACTGCTTGAGGATGTTTACGTATACCGAGATATCATTAGTTCCGGAACGCTGGTAAGTAATGAGATTTTTGAACTTGTTGGGTTGCATGAAGAACGGCTTTTTATTGACTGCGTTGACTATGAATGGGGTTGGCGTGCTGCAAATCTTGGTGTTGATATAATTCTTTGTAAAAAGGCTGTTTTGAATCATAGGCTTGGCAACGGCAGGGTTAAGGCAATTAACGCTGGATACGGTTCACCTGTACGACATTATTATCAGTACCGTAACATTCTATATATGATGGGCCGAAAGTATGTGCCATCAACATGGAAGCTTTCTCAATTAATCAAATTAATTGTCAAGCCAGTATTGATGATTTTGTTTTTTGATAAAAAAACGCTTAGACTGAAATATGCACTAAGGGGCTTTTTGGATTTTATAAAAAAAAGATATGGCTCTATCGATTGTCAAAAGTAGTGTTTTGACAATCTTTGTTTTTATACATGCCATGACTTTTATTGCTGAATTATGAGAGGGTGAAATGTTTATACACGAGCTTAGCAATGTTAAAAGCAACAAAATAGGAAAGAATACACGTGTTTGGCAATATTCAGTTATCTTGCAAGGTGCCCAAATTGGCGATGATTGTAATATCTGCGCACACACTTTAATTGAAGGTGATGTTATCCTCGGTGATAGAGTTACTATAAAGTCGGGAGTTTATTTATGGGATGGACTCAGAGTTGAGGATGATGTTTTTATCGGCCCATGCGTTTCATTCGCAAACGATCTTTACCCGAAATCTAAAGTTTACCCTGATTCCTTTTTAACCACAGTCATTAAGAAGGGTGCTTCGATTGGAGCTAATGCTACTATCCTTCCCGGGATTACCCTAGGTGAAAATTGCTTGGTAGGTGCAGGTAGTGTAGTCACTAAAGACGTACCTCAAAACGCTGTAGTTGCAGGAAATCCTGCCAAAATACTTCGCTATATCGACTAATCTTTTATGGTTTGGATGCTCCGGAACCGATAGTTGTTATAATTTGTTCAAAAATCTTATAAAGCAATATCTGCTATTCATCGCATCTCTTCCTGAGTTAACATCAACAAAAACATTCCAAGCCGCGCATAAGTCGCGGTGACCACACCTGACAGGAGTATGTAATGTCCAAGCAACAGATCGGCGTTGTCGGTATGGCAGTGATGGGGCGCAACCTGGCGCTCAACATCGAAAGCCGTGGTTATACCGTCTCCGTTTTCAACCGCTCCCGTGATAAGACTGAAGAAGTGATTGCCGAAAACCCAGGCAAGAAACTCGTTCCTTTCTATACGGTAAAAGAATTTGTTGAGTCTCTGGAAACGCCTCGTCGAATCCTGCTAATGGTGAAAGCGGGCGCAGGTACCGATGCAGCTATTGACTCCCTGAAGCCTTACCTCGAAAAAGGCGACATCATCATTGATGGTGGTAACACCTTCTTCCAGGACACCATTCGCCGTAACCGTGAATTGTCCGCTGAAGGCTTCAACTTCATCGGTACCGGCGTTTCCGGCGGTGAAGAGGGCGCGCTGAAAGGCCCATCTATCATGCCTGGCGGCCAGAAAGAAGCATACGAACTGGTAGCGCCTATTCTGACCAAAATCGCTGCTGTTGCTGAAGATGGCGAGCCGTGTGTGACCTATATCGGTCCGGACGGTGCGGGTCACTATGTCAAAATGGTGCACAACGGCATCGAATACGGCGATATGCAGCTGATTGCAGAAGCATACTCCCTGCTGAAAGGCGGCCTGAATCTCTCTAACGAAGAGCTGGCTGAAACCTTTACCGAGTGGAATAAAGGCGAGCTGAACAGCTACCTGATCGACATCACCAAAGATATCTTCACGAAGAAAGATGAAGAAGGTAAATACCTGGTTGATGTGATCCTGGATGAAGCAGCGAACAAAGGTACCGGTAAATGGACCAGCCAGAGCTCTCTGGATCTGGGCGAGCCGCTGTCTCTGATCACCGAATCCGTCTTTGCGCGTTATATCTCTTCTCTGAAAGAGCAGCGCGTTGCGGCTTCTAAAGTGCTGTCAGGCCCACAGGCTAAACCAGCCGGTGACAAAGCTGAGTTCGTCGAGAAAGTTCGTCGCGCCCTGTACCTGGGTAAAATCGTCTCCTACGCCCAGGGCTTCTCACAGCTGCGTGCGGCGTCTGACGAGAATAACTGGGACCTGAACTACGGCGAGATCGCGAAGATCTTCCGCGCGGGTTGCATCATTCGTGCGCAGTTCCTGCAGAAAATCACCGATGCCTATGCTGAAAACGCAGGTATCGCTAACCTTCTGCTGGCACCGTACTTTAAGAAGATTGCAGACGAGTACCAGCAGGCGCTGCGTGACGTGGTTGCCTACGCTGTACAGAACGGTATCCCGGTTCCAACCTTCTCCGCTGCGGTGGCGTATTACGATAGCTACCGCGCTGCCGTTCTGCCTGCCAACCTGATTCAGGCACAGCGTGACTATTTCGGCGCGCATACTTACAAGCGCACGGATAAAGAAGGCGTGTTCCACACCGAATGGATGGAATAAGTTAACTTACTCGCTTTCATCAAACCCGGAGCCTGTCTCCGGGTTTTTTTATGCAAAAAATGCCGCGCATTATTCGAAGTAGTCTGAATCTCATCCCCCTCGTTGTGATTACTCCTGGTTTGCCTTGACAGTGCTGTTTGCCAGGAGGTACAAAGCCCAACAGTTATGTTTATCGCGATGGTCTGCCGGCCATCAATACAGTTAACTAAAAGAAGTCATTAGCGAATGAAAATAACAATTTCCGGAACAGGGTATGTCGGTCTTTCTAACGGCATTCTGATTGCTCAGAACCATGAAGTGGTTGCGCTGGATATCGTGCAGGCCAAAGTGGATATGCTCAATCAGAAGAAATCGCCGATTGTCGACAAAGAAATCCAGGACTATCTCAGCAACAAACCGCTGAATTTCCGCGCCACGACAGATAAAGAAGATGCATACCGCGATGCGGATTACGTCATCATTGCGACGCCTACTGACTACGATCCAAAAACCAATTACTTCAACACCTCAACCGTAGAAGCGGTTATCAAAGATGTTATTGCGATTAATCCTGATGCGGTGATGGTTATTAAATCGACCATTCCTGTCGGCTTTACCAAATCCATCAAAGAAAAGTTTGGTATTGATAATATCTTCTTCTCGCCAGAGTTCCTGCGTGAGGGGAGAGCGCTTTACGATAACCTGCATCCTTCCCGTATCGTTATTGGCGAACGTTCTGAGCGCGCTGAACGCTTTGCCGCACTGCTGCAGGAAGGCGCAGTGAAGAAAGATATTCCGGTGCTGTTTACGGACTCCACCGAAGCGGAGGCGATTAAGCTTTTCGCAAACACCTATCTGGCAATGCGAGTCGCGTACTTCAATGAGCTCGACAGCTACGCAGAAAGTCTTGGGCTGAACACCCGCCAGATTATTGAAGGGGTTTGCCTCGACCCGCGTATTGGCAACCACTATAACAACCCGTCATTTGGCTACGGTGGCTATTGCCTGCCAAAAGATACCAAGCAGCTGCTGGCAAACTACCAGGCTGTGCCGAATAACCTGATATCGGCGATTGTTGACGCTAACCGGACGCGTAAAGATTTCATCTCCGATTCTATTCTTGCGCGCCAGCCGAAAGTGGTCGGCGTGTACCGTCTGATCATGAAGAGCGGTTCCGATAACTTCCGCGCCTCTTCCATTCAGGGGATCATGAAGCGCATCAAGGCGAAAGGCGTTGAGGTTATTATTTATGAACCGGCCATGCAGGAAGATCAGTTCTTCAATTCCCGCCTGATCCGCGATCTGGATGCTTTTAAGAAGGAAGCGGATGTCATCATCTCGAACCGCATGGCCGAAGAGCTGGCTGACGTCGCTGACAAAGTCTATACCCGCGATCTGTTCGGTAGCGACTAATTCTATTACGTTAAAATAAAAAACCCGGCTGATTTGCCGGGTTTTTTATTTTCAGACCTTATAAAACTCGCGGTACCAGTCAACGAAGTTCTTCACGCCGTCTTTAACCGAGGTTTGCGGTTTGAAACCGATCACGTCATAGAGCGCTTTAGTATCTGCGCTGGTTTCCAGTACGTCCCCTGGCTGGAGAGGCAGCATGTTTTTCTCCGCTTTTTTACCCAGCGCGTCTTCCAGCGCGGTAATGTAATCCATAAGTTCTACTGGCGAACTGTTACCGATGTTGTAAACGCGGTAAGGTGCTGAACTGGTTGCCGGTGAGCCAGTCTCGACGGTCCAGTTTGCGTCAGGATGGGGAATAACATCCTGCAGGCGGATAATTGCTTCAGCGATATCATCGATGTAGGTGAAATCGCGCTTCATCTTGCCGTAGTTATAGACATCGATGCTTTTGCCTTCAATCATCGCCTTAGTAAACTTAAACAGCGCCATGTCCGGGCGTCCCCACGGACCGTATACGGTAAAGAAGCGCAGTCCGGTGGTCGGCAGGTTGTAGAGATGCGAATAGGTGTGCGACATCAGCTCATTGGCTTTTTTGGTCGCGGCATAGAGTGAAACCGGGTGATCTACGGAATCGTCAGTGGAGAAGGGCATCTTACGGTTGAGGCCATATACGGAGCTGGATGAGGCATACAGCAAATGCTGAACGTGGTTATGGCGGCAGCCTTCCAGCACGTTGAGGTGGCCAATAAGGTTGGCATCGGCGTACGCATGCGGATTTTCCAGGGAGTAGCGTACGCCTGCCTGTGCGGCCAGGTGAATAACGCGATCGAACTTCTCGTCAGCGAAAAGCGCAGCCATACCTTCCCGGTCAGCTAATTCCATCTTGTGGAAGGTGAATCGCTCAGATTGTAGCCGTTCCAGACGTGCCAGCTTTAAATTAACATCGTAATAGTCGTTCAGGTTATCAATACCGACAACCTCATGACCGCCCTCAATGAGGCGTTTGCTGACATTCGAACCGATAAAACCCGCTGCACCCGTTACCAGAAATTTCATATCTTTCCTCAAATACCCAACGCTTACAGATGCGATAACGCATCACATGGTGACTATGATAGCGCGAAGGGGGTGAGTTACATAACGCATCTTTCCGATATAACTCATCGGATTCTTATAGAAAAATCCCCAGCAATAGATAAACTATGAAAACACAATTATGTTTGCCCTTTTTCATCTGTTAGGGAATGTATGACGCACAACAACAATAGCCAGGTCATCCGAAGCAATGACCCTGAGCAAATTGATTTACTTGATTTAATGCTGCAGCTGTGGCGTGGGAAGTGGATGATAGCAACGTTTGTTGTTGTTTTTATTACACTTGCTGTCGGTTATCTTACTTTCGCGAAAGAAAAGTGGACCTCAAGCGCAATTATTGCGCAACCTGATGTCGCTCAAATTGCAACATATTCTAATGCGTTGAATATCCTCTACGGTAGCGCTGCACCCTCAATGCTTGATGTTCAAACACGCGCTATTGGTCGTTTCAATTCTTCCTTCTCTGCATTGGCACAGGCACTGGAAAATCAGGACGAACCTGAAAAACTGACAATCGAGCCTGCTGTTAAAGGGGAATCGCTCCCGTTGAGTGTTTCCTATACCAGTACTTCCGCAGAAGCGGCGCAGAAGCAGCTTGCGCAATATATCCAGCAGGTTGATGAGCAAACTTCCAAAGAGCTCACGGTTGACCTGCAAAACAGCATCAAAGAGCAGATTAAAACCCTGAACGATTCTCTGGTAAACCAGGAGAAGGTCGCTCAGGAGCAGAAAGACCTGCGTATTAAACAAATTACCGAAGCGCTGAAAAACGCTGAGGCGGCGAAAATCTCCTCGCCACAGATTCAACAAACTCAGGATGTGACACAGGAAACAATGTTCCTCCTGGGAAGCGTAGGGCTGAAATCGATGATTGAAAACGAAGCCTCTCGTCCCCTGGTCTTTTCTGCTGCATACTATCAGACCAGGCAAAACCTGCTGGACATCCAAAACCTGAACGTAAAGCCGGACACAATACACGTCTACCGTTACGTCATGAAACCGGATCTGCCCGTTCGTCGTGACAGCCCGAAAAAAGCCATTGTGCTGATCCTTGCCGTGCTGCTGGGCGGAATGATTGGTTCCGGTGTGGTATTAGGGCGTAACGCATTACGCAACTATAAGCCAAAAGCCTGATTTGCAGATCAAAAAAAACCGGGGAAAATCCCCGGTTTTTTTATTTATGACGCTTTCGTAGATTCTCAATCACCGCCGTCAAATCCAGTTCCTGATCCTGCAGCAGCACCAGCAGGTGATACATCAAATCCGACGCTTCATTCGTCAACTCTTCCCGGTCGTGTACGGTCGCGGCCAGCGCCGTCTCAACGCCTTCTTCACCCACCTTCTGCGCAATACGCTTAGTCCCGCTGGCATACAGCTTCGCGGTATAGGAGCTCTCAGGATCCGCAGATTTACGCTCCGCCAGGAGTTGCTCAAGCTGATACAGGAACAGCCACTGGTGGCTCGCCTCGCCGAAGCAGCTGCTGGTGCCCTTATGGCAGGTTGGTCCGATCGGATTGGCCAGCACCAGGAGGGTGTCGTTATCGCAGTCTGGCGTCATGCTGACCACGTTCAGGAAGTGCCCCGAGGTTTCCCCTTTGGTCCACAGGCGCTGCTTCGTGCGCGAGAAAAACGTCACTTTGCCGCTGTCGATTGTTTTTGCCAGCGCGTCCTGGTTCATGTATCCCAGCATCAGCACTTCGCCTGAGACGGCATGCTGTACAACCACCGGCAATAATCCGTCAGTTTTTTCCCAGTCCAGCTGCGCCTGTTGTTGCTCTGTTAACATACCCTGATCTCCACGCCCTGGTCGGCCAGGTACGTTTTTAACTCGCCAATATTAATAATCTGTTTGTGGAACACGGACGCGGCCAGCGCGCCGTCGACGTTCGCATCGCGGAAGGCTTCCAGGAAGTGTTCCATGGTGCCCGCGCCGCCGGAGGCAATCAGCGGAACGTGGCACACCGCGCGAACTTTCTTCAGCTGCTCGAGATCGTAACCGTTACGCACGCCGTCCTGGTTCATCATGTTCAGCACAATCTCACCTGCGCCGCGCTTCTGCACTTCCTGCACCCAGTCGAGCGTTTCCCACTGCGTCACGCGCGTGCGGCTTTCATCCCCGGTGTACTGGTTTACGTGGTACTTGCCCGTTGCGGCGTCATACCAGGTGTCGATCCCAACCACAATGCACTGCACGCCAAAACGATCTGCAAGGCGGGTAATGAGCTCCGGGTCGGCCAGGGCAGGGGAGTTGATAGAAATCTTATCGGCGCCAAAGGAGAGAATTTTGGCGGCGTCGTCAGCGGACTTAATCCCGCCCGCCACGCAGAATGGAATGTCGATCACTTCCGCCACGCGTGCCACCCAGCTTTTGTCGACCACGCGGCCATCGCTGGAAGCGGTGATATCATAAAAGACCAGCTCGTCGGCGCCTTCATCGGCATAGCGTTTTGCCAGCGGAACGATGTCGCCAATGATCTCGTGGTTGCGGAACTGCACGCCTTTCACCACCTGGCCGTCACGCACGTCCAGGCAAGGGATTATCCGTTTTGCCAGCATTGAATCGCCTCCGTCACCGTAAATTTGCCTTCCAGTAAGGCCCGTCCCACAATCACGCCCTGCACACCGGTACCGCGCAGCGCGGCCACGTCGCCAATATCACCGATACCGCCAGAAGACTGGAATGCCACCTGCGGATAACGCGCACAGACCTCTTCGTACAGCGAAACGTTAGAACCGGCCAGCGTGCCATCGCGGGAGATATCCGTGCACAGCACGTGCTTCAGGCCGACGGGAAGATAAATATCGACCAGCTCTTCCAGCGTTACGCCGGAGTTTTCCTGCCAACCGCTAACGGCCACCTGCTTGTTACCCTGTTCATCAATACGAACGTCCAGCGCCAGGACCAGGGCATCGGCGCCAAAGCGGCGGAACCAGCCTTTCACGGCCTCAGGATCTTTCACGGCGGTTGAACCCACCACTACGCGGGCCACGCCAGCGTCCAGCAGTGCCGCAACGTCATCTTCCGTACGCACGCCGCCGCCGACCTGGACGGGCACATCAACACCCGCAACAAGTTGTTTAAGCAGCGGGATCTGGCGTTTCGCCGGGTCTTTCGCGCCCGTTAAATCCACCAGGTGCAGTACCTGCGCACCCTGAGCGGCATAATCCTGCAGACGCGGCAGCGGGTCGTTTCCGTAGTCGCGCTGCTGGCCGTAATCGCCCTGATGCAGACGGACAACCGTACCGTCAATTAAATCTAATGCGGGAATAATCATCACATCTCCAGGAAGTTTTTCAGCAGCTGCGCGCCTGCGGCGCCAGAGCGCTCCGGGTGAAACTGCACGCCGAAGAAATTGTCTTTCTGTACGGCCGCCGTGAACGCCTCGCCGTAGGTGCACTGAGCGATCGTATTCACGTTCACCGGCATGGCGTAGCTGTGCACGAAGTAAAAATACGCGCCGTCTTCGATGCCGCGAAACAGCCGGTCGCCCGCTTTGGCGTAAACGCGGTTCCAGCCCATATGCGGCAGAGGCAGGCCGCGATCGGTCATTTTCGGCACGTCTTCATCAATAATGCCCAGCAGGTCGACGCCGTTGCTCTCTTCGCTGCGGCGGCCCAGGATCTGCATGCCCAGACAAATGCCCAGCACCGGCTGGGTACAGGCTTTGATCAGGTCGACCAGCTCGCGTTCGCGAATCTGATCCATCGCCGCCTGCGCGGTGCCCACGCCCGGTAAAAAGAGTTTGTCGGCGCGCAGCACCACGTCCGGGTCACGGCTCACCGCCGGCTCATAGCCGTGGCGCGCAATCGCCGATTTGACGGAGTTCAGGTTGGCGCATCCGGTATCCAGAATGACCACGTTCATTACAGCACTCCTTTCGACGAGGGAAGGGTGTCACCTTCTACGCGAATTGCCTGACGAAGGGTACGGCCAAAGGCTTTGAAGAGGCTCTCCACGCGGTGGTGGTCGTTCTTGCCCTTGGTCTTCAGGTGCAGCGTCAGGCCCATGGTGTAGGACAGTGAGCGGAAGAAGTGCTCCACCATTTCGGTGCTCAGATCGCCCACGCGCTGGTAGGTGAAATCAGCTTTGTATTCCAAGTGCGGACGGCCGGAGATGTCCATCGCGCAGCGCGCCAGACACTCATCCATCGGCAGGACAAAGCCGAAACGGTTAATGCCGCGCTTGTCGCCGAGCGCCAGCTTCAGGGCTTCACCCAGCGCCAGGCCGGTATCTTCTACGGTGTGGTGATCGTCTATATAGAGATCGCCTTTTACCGTAATTTCCATGCGGAAACCGCCGTGGGTGGCAATCTGGTCCAGCATGTGGTCGAAGAAACCGACGCCGGTGTGGATCTTGCTGCCGCCTTCACGGTCCAGCCAGACCTTCACATCAATCTGCGTCTCTTTGGTGTTGCGCTCAACGTGGGAATAGCGGTCGCGTTTTGTCAGCTGCTCGCCAATCTTCACCCAGTTAAGGTTGTAACGGTCGTAGCGCAGCCCCGCGATGCCCATGTTTTCCGCCAGCGTAATATCGGTGATGCGATCGCCGATAACATAGCTGTTGGTTTTATCCAGCGCATCTTCAGCCAGATAGCGCTCTACCAGCTTCACCTTTGGCTTACGGCAGTCGCACTCGTCGGCCGGCATGTGCGGGCAAATCAGCACTTCATCAAATACCACGCCCTGAGAGGTCAGCACCTGCATCATCAGATTATGCGGGCCGTCAAAGTCTGCCTGCGGGAAGCTGTCGGTACCCAGACCATCCTGGTTGGTGATCATTACCAGCTTAAAGCATGCTTTTTGCAGCTTGAGCAGAACCGGGATCACGTCCGGCTCAAAAGCCAGCTTGTCGAATCGGTCGACCTGAAAATCGGCTGGTGGCTCCGAAATAAGGGTGCCGTCACGATCGATGAAAAGGATCTTCTGGGTCATACTTTCTCCGCTTTCAGGGCGTCAATCACGCGCTGGCTCTCTGCATGTGTGCCTACGGTAATGCGTAGGCACCCGCTCAGGGAAGGTTGTTTATTCTGGTCTCGTAAGATAATGCCCTGATCCCATAAAGATTTAAATACGGCACTCGATGCGGTGAAGCGCACCAGGATGTAGTTAGTTTCCGAGTCGAATACCTGCTCCACGCAAGGGATATCCTTCAGGGCGGTCACCAGATACTGACGTTCCTCCAGGATTTGCGCCACGCGCTCGCGCATCGCGTTGATCCCCTGTGGCGTCAGCGCTTGTGCCGCAATATCGGCAACCGGCGTCGAGAGCGGGTACGGGGCGATCACTTTCAGCAGCAGGTCGATGACCTCTTTATTCGCCAGGGTGAATCCGCAGCGCAGACCCGCAAGGGCAAAGGCTTTTGACAGCGTACGCAGCACGACCAGGTGCGGATACTCTTCCAGCCAGCCAGCCAGCGTCGCCTGCGGGCAGAACTCGATGTAGGCTTCGTCGGCAACCACCAGCGCTTTACCGCGCGTCATCTCCAGCAGGGTGCGAATATCCTGCGGGTTGATAATCTGTCCGGTCGGGTTGTTCGGGCTACAGACAAAGACAACTTTTACGCCATCGAGATTGTCGGCAATGCCCTGCAGATCCAGCTGCCAGTTCTCCAGCGCCTGCACGTTGCGGCACGCCACGCCGAAGGTTTCCGCGCTGACGCTGTACATACCGTAGGTCGGCTGGCAGTACATCACCGCGTCTTTGCCCGGTTCGCAGAAGGCGCGGATCAGTAGTTCAATGCCCTCATCAGCGCCGCGACTGACCAGCACCTGCTCCGGCTTCACGCCAGCATACTGCGCGTAGTTTTCAATCACGGCCTTCGGCTGACACTCCGGATAGCGGTTCAGCGTTTGCTGCGACAGCTCAAACTGCACCGCCGTCGGGAATTCGTTGGCGTTCAGCCAGACATCTCCTTTGCCTCCCAGACGACGCGCGGACTGATAAGGCGTCAGGCGACGGACATTTTCGCGGGCTAACTCTTCAATGTTCATGCTTGCTCCTTCAGGGCTGCAACGCGCAGCGTAACGGCATTTTTGTGGGCGGTCAGCCGCTCGGCGGCGGCCAGGGTTTCAATAGTAGACGCCAGTGACGCAAAACCTTCGCGGGAGAGCTCCTGCACGGTCATGCGTTTCTGGAAATCCGCCAGGCCCAGGCTCGAACAGGTAGAGGTGTAGCCATACGTAGGCAGCACGTGGTTGGTGCCGGAGGCGTAATCGCCCGCGGACTCCGGTGACCAGTCGCCGAGGAACACCGAGCCCGCGCTGGTAATGCTGTCAACCAGGTCGCGCGCGTTGCGGGTCTGAATGATCAGGTGTTCCGGGCCGTACTGGTTGGAGATGGTAATACACTGGTCAATGTCGCGCGCCACAATCAGGCGGCTGGCCGCTAGCGCCTGGCGTGCCGTGTCGGCGCGGGGCAGGTCGGCAAGCTGACGCTCCACGGCTTCGCCCACGCGTTTCGCCATATCGGCATCCGGCGTCAGCAGGATGACCTGCGAGTCCGGACCGTGTTCCGCCTGAGAAAGCAGGTCGGAGGCGACGAAGTCCGGCGTTGCGCCGCTGTCAGCAATCACCAGCACCTCAGACGGACCGGCAGGCATATCGATGGCCGCGCCGTCCAGACGCTGGCTGACCTGGCGCTTGGCTTCGGTTACATACGCATTGCCCGGACCAAAAATTTTGTCGACCTTCGGAATGGATTCCGTGCCGAACGCCAGGGCCGAAATCGCCTGCGCCCCACCCACTTTATAGACCGCCTGCACGCCGCACAGCTTCGCCGCGTAGAGGATCTCGTCGGCAATCGGTGGCGGCGAGCACAGCACCACTTTCTGACACCCGGCAATCCGCGCGGGAGTCGCCAGCATCAGTACGGTGGAGAAAAGCGGCGCAGAGCCGCCGGGAATATAGAGGCCGACGGACGCAACCGGGCGCGTTACCTGCTGACAACGCACGCCGGGTAGGGTTTCGACATCCACGGTCTGCAGCTTTTGCGCGTTGTGGAAGGTATCAATGTTTTTCACCGCAACAGCCATGGCCTGCTTGATGTCGTCACCCAGACGATTGCTGGCATCAATGATTTCCTGCTCGGTAACCTGTAATGCACCGACTTCCGTCTTATCAAACTTCGCGCTGTATTCACGCAGCGCGTCATCGCCGCGGGCTTTGACGTTATCCAGGATCTCCGCCACGGTGCGTGAGATGCTTTCTGAGGCGGAAATCGCCGGGCGCATCAGCAGCTCGCGCTTCTGTGCGTCGCTACAGTTATTCCAGTCGATGATTGTGTTAAAGCTCATGGCCATTACTCCATCATCTTCTCAATAGGCAGCACCAGGATGGAGCTTGCGCCCAGCGCTTTCAGTTTTTCCATGGTTTCCCAGAACAGGGTTTCGCTGCTCACCATGTGCATCGCCACGCGCTGCTGATCGCCCGCCAGCGGCAGGATGGTTGGGCGCTCGGCGCCCGGCAGGAGGGCAATCACTTCATCCAGACGCTCGGTTGGGGCGTGCATCATGATGTATTTAGACTCACGCGCCTGAATCACGCCCTGAATACGGGTCAGCAATTTGTCGATCAGCTGCTGTTTGGCGTCGGCCATCTCGCCGTCACGCTGAATCAGGCACGCTTTAGAGCGGTAGATCACTTCCACTTCGCGCAGACCATTCGCTTCCAGCGTCGCCCCGGTAGAGACGAGGTCACAGATGGCGTCCGCCAGACCCGCACGCGGCGCCACTTCAACGGAGCCGTTCAGCAGGCAGGATTTAAACTGCACGCCTTTCTGGTCGAGATAACGCTTTAACAGGTGAGGGTAAGAGGTGGCAATACGTTTGCCGTTCAGCGCGGCCGGGCCGTCCCACGCTTCGTCAACCGGCGTAGCCAGGGACAGGCGGCAGCCGCCGAAGTCCAGACGACGCAGTGTGAAGTAACGCGGATCTTCGCCCTGCGCGCGGCGGGTCAGCAGCTCTTCTTCCAGCACGTTTTCCCCGATAATGCCGAGGTCAACGACGCCATCCATGACCAGGCCTGGAATATCGTCATCACGCACGCGCAGAATGTCGATGGGCATGTTTTCAGCCAGAGCAATCAGGCGCTGGGTGTGCAGGTTAATTTTAATCCCGCAGCGGGCCAGCAGTTCGCGTGAATCGTCGCTCAAACGGCCTGATTTTTGAATAGCTATGCGTAAACGTGAGTTATCTAACATTCTTTATTCCTCGTTAACCTGTTTTAACCTGTCTGAATTCGGTCCAAAAAAAAGCCCCCGGAAGAAGATCTTCCGGGGGCTTTTTCATGCGTTCATGCACCACTGGAAGATCCAAACGTCTTCCAGCACACATCGCCTGAAAGACTAGTCAGGATGATGGTGATGATGGTGGTGGTGTTTAAATTGAACGCGTGTCATATAAATTCTCGATGAATGCTTATTCATTTGATGTCTTTTAACCTAAACCAGTTGTACGACATATTGCAAGGGCTTTTTTTGATCATTAATTCATTTCATATTGATGCTATGAATTGTGTGTTCTGCCGGGCTGGCGTAGCCTTATAAAAGACGAGTAAGAGTCAGGAGAATTCGCATGAAAAAGGTCGCGATTGTCGGTTTAGGATGGCTGGGAATGCCGCTGGCGATGTCATTAGCCGCAAAAGGCTGGCAGGTGACCGGGAGCAAAACCACGGCGGACGGGGTAGAGGCTGCGCGCATGTGCGGTATTGACGGCATTGAACTGCGCCTTGAACCGGAGCTGGTGTGTGATGCTGACGATCTGGACACGCTGATGAACGTCGATGCGCTGGTGATCACGCTCCCCGCGCGGCGCAGTGGCCCGGGCGAGTCGTTTTATCTGCAGGCGATGCAGGAGATCGTCGACAGCGCGCTGGCGCACCATGTTCCGCGTATCATTTTTACCAGCTCGACGTCGGTGTATGGCGAAGTTGAGGGCGTGGTGAAAGAGAGTTCCGAGCGCCGTCCCGTGACGGCGAGCGGTCAGGTTCTGAAAGAGCTGGAAGACTGGCTGCATAATCTTCCCGGAACGCAGGTCGATATTGTACGTCTGGCGGGGCTGGTGGGTCCAGGCCGCCATCCGGGACGCTTTTTTGCCGGTAAATCTGCGCCAGACGGCCAGCATGTCGTCAATCTTGTACATCTTGACGATGTTGTAGGCGCGATTGAGCTACTCTTACAGGCTCCGAAAGGTGGACACATCTATAATATATGTGCACCTTCTCATCCGGCGCGCAGCACGTTTTACCCGCTGATGGCACGTCAGCTGGGCCTGGCGGCGCCGGTTTTCGGTGAGGCAAAGGATGACAGTAAAGGCAAAATTGTTGATGGCAATCGCATTTGTCATGAGCTGGGGTTTGAGTATCAGTATCCCGATCCGCTGGTGATGCCCATGGAATAAGACCCGTAGCGGAGACGATCGCGCACCAGAAGGGGGCGAGCATGAAACCGCTGCTGGATGTTCTTATTATTCTGGATGCTCTGGAAAAAGAGGGGAGCTTTGCCGCTGCGTCAGCAAAGCTCTACAAAACCCCATCTGCGCTGAGCTATACCGTTCAAAAACTGGAAAGCGATCTCAATATCCAGATCCTCGATCGCTCCGGACACCGCGCACGTTTCACCCGTACCGGACAGATGCTGCTGGAAAAAGGCCGTGAAGTCCTCCATACCGTTCGTGAGCTCGAAAAACAGGCCGTAAAACTCCATCAGGGTTGGGAAAACGAGTTGGTTATTGGCGTGGATGATACCTTTCCGTTTTCACTCCTGACGCCGCTGATTGAAGCCTTCTATCAACACCACAGCGTGACCCGGCTTATCTTTATCAACGGTGTGCTGGGTGGCTCCTGGGAGGCCTTGACGCAGGGCAGGGCGGACATTTTCGTCGGTGCGCTCCATGAGCCTCCCCAACTGAGTGATTTTGGTTTTGCCCGGCTGGGCGTGCTGGAGCAGGTATTTGCCGTGGCGCCCCATCACCCGCTGGCTCAGGAACCCGAGCCGCTTAACCGTCGCGTGATTAAAGGCTACCGCGCAATCGTGGTCGGGGACAGCTCTCGTCCGGAATGCTCGGTCTCCTCGCAGCTGCTTGATGAGCAGGAAGCCATTACCGTTTTCGACTTTAAAACCAAGCTGGAACTGCAAATAAGCGGCCTGGGCTGCGGCTATTTACCTCGCTATCTGGCGCAGCGGTTTATTGACAGCGGCGCGCTTGTTGAAAAACAGGTACTTGCTCAAAGCAATAATGAATCGGTGTGGGTAGGCTGGAATGAACAAACTGCCGGGCTTGCAAGCGCCTGGTGGCGAGACGAGATTTTAGCAAATAGTGCTATCGCCGCCGTTTACTCTCAGCCCGGCGTCCAGAAATCAGCCAGTTAGTAAAAAGAAAATTGTCCCATGCTTTGCAAAGTATTGCCTTTTGTATCCGATGTGGGGCAAAATGCGGCCGCTGCAACCAAATGAATAATCGACGATATAAAAGGCGTCGGTTATTTTTTTTTGCATGTACGAAACGAAACTAAAAACCAAGAGGCCGGGCTTCGTACCGGATAGATATTTACTAAAATCCGACAGTTGTTGTCGCTGAGGAAGAAAGAAATGGGGCAATTTTTCGCTTACGTGGCGGTTATCACCGTAAAGGAGAATAACTATGTCGCATAACGCAACTCCAAACACCTCTCGCGTGGAATTACGTAAAACGCTTACGTTGATTCCGGTTGTTATGATGGGCCTTGCCTATATGCAACCGATGACGCTGTTCGATACATTCGGTATCGTATCAGGCCTCACAGACGGTCATGTGCCGACGGCTTATGGCTTCGCGCTGATTGCGATCCTCTTTACCGCGCTGAGCTACGGTAAACTGGTGCGTCGCTATCCGTCTGCCGGTTCCGCCTACACCTATGCCCAGAAATCCATCAGCCCGACAGTTGGCTTTATGGTGGGCTGGTCTTCGCTGCTCGACTATCTGTTCGCGCCGATGATCAACATTCTGCTGGCAAAAATTTATTTTGAAGCGCTGGTGCCGTCGATTCCATCCTGGATGTTCGTCGTGGCGCTGGTGGCCTTCATGACTGCCTTTAACCTGCGCAGCATTAAGTCCGTTGCCAACTTTAACTCCGTGATCGTTGTGCTTCAGGTTGTCCTGATTGCCGTTATTCTTGGCATGGTGATCTATGGCGTGTTCCACGGCGAAGGCGCTGGTACGCTGGCGAGCAGCAAACCGTTCTGGTCTGGTGATGCGCATGTGATCCCGATGATTACCGGGGCAACCATTCTGTGCTTCTCCTTTACCGGTTTTGACGGCATCAGCAACCTGTCTGAAGAAACGAAAGATGCAGAGCGCGTGATCCCTCGTGCAATCTTCCTGACAGCGCTGATTGGCGGTCTGATCTTTATTTTCTCGACCTATTTCCTGCAGCTGTACTTCCCGGATATCTCCCGCTTCAAGGATCCGGATGCGTCTCAGCCAGAAATCATGCTCTATGTTGCGGGTAAAGCGTTCCAGGTTGGCGCGCTGATCTTCTCCACCATTACCGTACTGGCGTCCGGTATGGCCGCGCATGCAGGCGTTGCGCGTCTGATGTACGTGATGGGCCGCGATGGCGTATTCCCGAAAAGCTTCTTCGGCTACGTTCATCCAACCTGGCGTACCCCGGCGATGAACATCATCCTGGTCGGTGCCATTGCGCTGCTGGCGATTAACTTTGACCTGGTGATGGCAACGGCGCTGATTAACTTCGGTGCGCTGGTGGCGTTCACCTTTGTTAACCTGTCGGTTATCTCTCAGTTCTGGATCCGTGAAAAGCGTAACAAGACGCTGAAAGATCACTTCCAGTATCTGTTCCTGCCGATGTGCGGTGCCCTGACCGTGGGCGCGCTGTGGGTTAACCTGGAAGAGAGCTCGATGGTGCTTGGCCTGATTTGGGCGGGTATCGGCCTGATTTACCTGGCCTGCGTCACGAAGAGCTTCCGTAACCCGGTTCCACAGTACGAAGACGTCGCGTAATGACTCGCCGGGTGGCGCTAGCGCTTGCCCGGCCTACAAAACGACACACCCGTAGGCCTGTGCCAGCGGGCAAAAAAAAGCCGGAGACATCGCCTCCGGCTTTTTTTATACCCCTCGCTCAGACAATCTCTTGAGCGTACTGGAACAGGGATTTCAACAGCGCCTGTTTCTCAGCATTCCCTTCATACTGGCTATAAAGCATTTCCAGCTCCTGGGCATAGCTGTTAAGAAACTCCTGGGTAAAGACATTGCGACGATGCTGCAGCCAGCGATCCTGCTCTGCCTCGTCCAGCGTGCCGGGGAAATTACGCGCGCGGTAGTTAAACATCAGCTTTTCGATGCGTTTATCGGCGAAAGTAATATCCAGCGCCGGTAAGTTACGCGGCTCGGTTTGCAGAACGATATTCATCGCCGCGCGGTCGGCATCGCTGAAGAAGCCGTTGTAGAGCTGGGCATCCACGTTTTCAGACGGCACGAACGGCTCCGCCTCGGCAAAGATAGCAACCACTTTCTCGCGCACCTGCGGGTTTTCGCGCAGCACTTTCAGGTTATCGAGGCAGTGCTGCCGGTTAATGCCCAGTCTGTCCGCATCTTCCGGGCGCAGCGTATTCGCCTGCGCCAGTACCGGACATTTATTGATATGCACCAGTTTGACCGGCACCGCAGGCAGATCGCCGAGCTCATTTTTCGGGGTGTAAAGCCGTTCGCGCAGGCTGTCGCTGTCGAGCTCAAGCAGCGGCGAAATATCGCCGGCTAAATCCACCATGATGACCGCATTACGGTTGTCCGGATGCCAGGCCAGCGGGGCAACCCAGCTGGTATTGCCGCGCCAGGCGCCAAACATGCCGGAGATATGCACCAGGGGTTTCATCTGCGGTACGTCGATAAGGGTCATGAGCTTCTGCTTGCTGCGGTGGCTCAGCAGATACTCAAACAGCCGGGGCTGCGCGTTTTTCACCAGTTTCGCCATGGCAATGGTGGCATAGACGTCCGCCATCGCGTCGTGGGCATTGCTGTGCTCGATGCCGTTGGCGCGCGTCAGGTGTTCCAGCCGGAAGCTGGTCAGCCCTTCCTCATTTTCAGGCCAGTTAATGCCCTCAGGACGCAGGGCATAACAGGCGCGCATGATGTCGAGCAAATCCCAGCGTGAATTGCGGTTCTGCCAGCTCCAGGCATAGGGATCGTAGAAGTTGCGATAAAAAACGTTGCGCGTCACTTCGTCATCGAAGCGGATGTTGTTGTAACCGACCACGCAGGTATTGGGGACGGTAAACAGATCGTGGATGCGTCGGGCGAATTCTGCCTCGTTAACGCCTTTCTCGCGCGCTTCCTGAGGAGTGATCCCGGTGACCATGACCGCCCCGGGCTGCGGCAGGTAGTCATCAGCCGGTTTGCAGTAAAAGACCTCAGGCTCGCCAATAATGTTGAATTCGTCGTCGGTACGAATGGCGGCAAACTGCGCCGGTCGGTCCAGCGCCGGGTGCGTGCCAAAGGTTTCGTAGTCATGAAATAAAAAAGTCGGGCGAGCGGCAGAGTCAGACACCAGTAATACCATCCTGTTAAAAAATGACGTCACTATGGTAAACGATCGTGCGGTTCAGACCGAATAAAAAGCACCGCCGTGACGCAAATTTGCGCGCCAGCTTCAGAGAAAAATCTGCGTTCTGTCACATTTTTTTGCAATTAAGCCAGGTAACGACATCAGAACTCCCGTAAAAAGGTCATCGATTTTTAATGACCTGAGGATATACCGTTGAAACGCCGTCTGTTTATTGCTGTTTCTTTACTCGCTTCGAGTGTCTCATCTGCTTTTGCGGCCGAACCACTGGATTTTTCGCCGCAGCCTCCGGCCATTCAGGCTGGCTCCTGGGTGCTGATGGACTACACGACTGGTCAGATCTTAACGGCGGGCAACGAACATCAACAACGCAATCCGGCGAGCCTGACCAAGCTGATGACGGGGTATGTGGTTGATCGGGCCATTGATAGCCATCGCATTACGCCGGACGACATTGTCACCGTCGGGCGTGACGCGTGGGCAAAAGGCAACCCGGTTTTTGACGGCTCGTCGCTGATGTTCCTGAAAGAGGGCGATCGCGTCTCGGTGCGTGATTTAAGCCGCGGTCTGATCGTCGATTCCGGCAATGACGCCTGCGTGGCGCTGGCCGATCACGTGGCGGGCGGTCAGCCGCAGTTTGTGAAGATGATGAACGACTACGTGCAGAAGCTGAACCTGCGCGATACGCACTTTGAAACCGTCCACGGGCTGGACGCGCCGGGCCAGCACAGCTCGGCCTATGACCTGGCCGTACTTTCCCGGGCCATCATTCACGGCGAGCCTGAGTTTTACCATATGTACAGCGAAAAGAGCCTGACCTGGAACGGGATCACCCAGCAAAACCGTAACGGCCTGCTGTGGGATAAAACCATGAACGTGGACGGGCTTAAAACGGGGCACACCTCGGGAGCGGGCTTTAACCTGATTGCCTCCGCCGTTGACGGGGAGCGTCGTTTAATCGCGGTGGTGATGGGGGCGGACAGCCCGAAGGGGCGTGAGGACCAGGCCCGAAAACTGCTGCACTGGGGGCAGCAGAACTTCGATACGGTGCAAATCCTGCACAACGGTAAAAAAGTGGGGACAGAGCGTATCTGGTACGGCGATAAGGAGCAGGTAAAACTGGGTACCGACCAGGACTTCTGGCTGGCCCTGCCGAAAGCGGAAGTGCCGAACATCAAAGCCAAATACGTGCTGGATAAAAAAGAGCTGGAAGCGCCGATTGCTGCGCATCAGCGGGTCGGGGAGATCCAGCTCTATGACCGTGACAAGGTGGTGGCGCACTGGCCGCTGGTGACGCTGGAAGCCGTTGATAAAGGTGGACTGTTCTCTCGCATGAGCGATTATCTCCACCACACGCTTTAACCGCTGATGGGCAGACTGGCAGGGTTGCGAGTCTGCTCACATAATAAACACTCCTCGTTTGCCGATAATAGTAATCCAGCCTTATGGTGTATAAATATACAGTAATAAATGGAGGCAGCATGGACTACAGCATCAAGCAGCAACATAAACGTAAGATTGCCGGTTTTCATTTGGTCGGACCGTGGGAACAAACGGTAAAACAGGGCTTTGAACAGCTGGTGATGTGGGTGGACGGGCGCCACATTGAGCCGCTGGAGTGGGTTGCGGTCTATTACGATAACCCCGATGAGGTCCCGGCAGAAAAACTGCGCTGCGATACGGCCGTTACGGTGCCGGACGATTTCGTTATTCCGGAAAACAGCGAGGGCGTCATGATGACGGAAATCGCGGCCGGGGATTATGCCGTGGCGACGGCGCGCGTGGAAAACTACGACTTCGCCACGCCGTGGTATCAGTTCTTTAATTCCCTGCTGCAGGACAATAAGTACCAGATGGCGCTCAAACCCTGCTTCGAGCGCTATCTTAATGACGGCAATGCAGACGGCTACTGGGATATCGAAATGTATATCGCGGTAGAGCATAAAACGGCTTAAGCCTGCTAAATGAAGGGTTTTTCAGCCGGGAGCGATCCGCCCGGCTGAAAACACAGTACAATTGTGATTTGCCGTGTAGCTGGAGAGCGGGTGTGCGTCCCGACAAATCATTAACCCCTTTTGAAATTCGGTTGTACAAACATTACCGCGTGGTGCACGGGTGTCGCATCGCGCTGGCTTTCGTATTGACGTTTGTGCTGGTCCGTTTGCTGGATGTTCCGGAAGGGACGTGGCCGCTGATCACCCTGGTAGTGGTAATGGGGCCCATCTCGTTTTGGGGGAACGTTGTTCCGCGCGCCTTCGAGCGAATTGGCGGGACGGTTTTAGGCTCGGCCCTTGGGCTTATTGCCCTTAAGCTGGAGCTTATCTCGTTTCCGGTGATGCTGGCATGGTGCGGTGCCGCCATGTTCCTGTGCGGCTGGCTGGCGTTGGGCAAAAGACCGTATCAGGCCTTGCTGATTGGGATTACTCTCGCGGTGGTTGTCGGTGCGCCCGCCGGGGATATGACCACGGCGCTGTGGCGAAGCGGGGATGTCATCCTGGGGTCATTGCTGGCAATGCTTTTCACCGGTATCTGGCCGCAGCGGGCTTTTCTGCACTGGCGTATTCAGATGGCGAACTACGTCACCGCCTTTAACCGCGTCTATCAGGCCGGTTTTTCCCCGAATCTGGTCGAACGTCCCCGGCTGGAAAAGCATCTGCAAACGATCCTCAACGATGTGGTCAAAATGCGCGGCCTGATCACGCCTGCCAGCAAAGAAACCCATATTCAGAAATCGATTTTCGAAGCCATCCAGACGGTAAGCCGCAATCTGGTCTGCATGCTTGAACTGCAGATCAACGCGCACTGGGCCTCGCGTCCCAGCCATCTGTTAATGCTGAACGCGCAAACCCTCAAAGAGACCCAGCAGATGACGCAGCAAACCCTGTTGACCATTGCCCATGCGCTCTATGAAGGGAACCCGCAGCCGATACTGGCCAACAGCGAGCGGCTGAATGAGATCGTCGCGGAGCTGAAGCAGTTAATCAATGAACGCCAGAGCGATAACGTAGCGGAAACGCCTATTCATGGCTACGTCTGGCTGAGCATGGAACTGGCGCGGCAGCTTGAGCTGTTATCGCACCTTATTTGCCGGGCGCTGCGCAAATAAAAGGCTTATGTGACGCCTGCTGCTTCGATTCAGCAGCAATTGGGGTTATGATAGCTTTAAACGATATACTCATTGTCATTCGCAGCCGCTGTCAGTAAGGTTATTGTTACAACGGTTGCCTTAACGAATCCGAATCTCACATTATCAGGGGTGTAAAAATGGAAACTACCAAGCCTTCGTTCCAGGATGTTCTGGAATTCGTCCGCCTGTTCCGCCGCAAAAACAAGCTGCAGCGTGAAATCCAGGACGTTGAGAAGAAGATCCGTGACAACCAGAAACGTGTTCTGCTGCTCGACAACCTGAGCGACTACATCAAGCCAGGTATGAGCGTTGAAGCTATTCAGGGCATCATCGCCAGCATGAAGAGCGACTATGAAGACCGCGTTGATGACTACATCATCAAAAATGCTGAGCTGTCCAAAGAGCGTCGTGACATCTCTAAAAAGCTGAAAGTGATGGGCGAAATCAAAAACGGCGAAGCAAAAAGCGAGTAATCGCAGCGAATAGTGAAAAAGGCTCTCTGGTGACAGAGAGCCTTTTTTTATGATTCAGAACGCGGCTGTAGCTGATAAATCCAGGCCTGAACCTGCTTGCCTTCAAGGGTGGTCACCGTGACCTCAACCCGATCGTAGCCGTCTTCAAATTCGTCCAGCATCTGCCAGTGTGCGGCAAGGTTATCCGAGATAAACAGATAGCCTTCGACGCGGGGGGCGTCAGGGTGGAGCACAATTCCCGGGAAGTCCGCCGCGGCGCCCCAGCCGCGTTCGTAAAACGTGCCGGATACGGAACCGGCCAGCCATTCGCCGCCGATGTTTTCAAGAATATGCGCATTAGAGTGGCCCGGGCGCAGCGTGCCGTAGACAAACAGAGCGTTCATTTTCCCTCATCCGCAAAGCAAAAAGCCTGCTTTAAAAGCAGGCTTTTTAAATTTGGCTCCTCTGACTGGACTCGAACCAGTGACATACGGATTAACAGTCCGCCGTTCTACCGACTGAACTACAGAGGAATCGTTGTGGAGGCTTATCTTAGCGGCGAAAAAAGTTTTGTCAAACCTGATCTTAGGGAAAATCGACTGATTGCTGATTCTGTCGTCAGTTTGTTGTAAATCCACACATCTTTTTCTGGAAAATACTTTGCAGGATTAGCATTTGTCCCCCATCATTTGAAATGGAGTTTCAACTTTTCTCGCTAAGGTCCATTTTGAACGTCACTGCCTCCTTACGCCAGGCGATAACTCGCACGCCATGGTATGCAAAACGTAAAAGCTATCGTGTCCTGTTCTGGCGTGAAATCACCCCTCTTGCCGTGCCTATCTTCCTGGAAAATACCTGCGTTCTGCTGATGGGGGTTTTGAGCACCTTCCTGGTGAGCTGGCTGGGAAAAGAGGCGATGGCTGGGGTTGGGCTAGCGGACAGCTTTAACATGGTGGTGATCTCGTTCTTTGCCGCCATAGACCTCGGGACGACGGTGGTGGTGGCCTTTAGCCTCGGCAAGCTTGATCCCAAACGTGCACGCGAGGCGGCCCGCCAGTCGCTGATGATCATGACCATTTTTTCGATCGTTCTGGCGGCGGTGATCCACTATTTCGGTAAAGAGATTATCGATTTTGTCGCCGGGGAGGCCACTAACGAGGTTAAAGACCTGGCGCTGACCTACCTGGAAATGACCGTCTTAAGCTATCCGGCGGCGGCCATTGCGCTGATTGGCAGCGGCGCGCTGCGCGGGGCGGGCAACACCAAAATTCCGCTGCTGATCAACGGCGGGATGAATATCCTGAATATCATTATCAGCAGCGTGCTGATCTATGGCGTGTTCTCGTGGGAGGGGCTGGGATTCGTCGGTGCCGGACTGGGATTAACCATTTCACGCTATATCGGTGCGGCAGCCATCATCGGGGTACTGATGGCGGGGATTACCCCCTCGCTGCGTCTGACGCTGAAAAGCTATTTCCGCCCCTTTAATTTCGCCATTATCTGGGAAGTGATGGGGATCGGCATTCCCGCCAGCATTGAATCGGTGTTATTCAATGGCGGGAAGCTGCTCACGCAGATGTTTGTCGCCGGGATGGGCACCGACGTTATCGCCGGTAACTTTATAGCCTTCTCTATTGCCTCGCTGATTAACCTGCCGGGTAACGCGTTGGGTTCGGCATCGACCATTATTACGGGTAAGCGGCTCGGGAAAGGGCAGATAGGCCAGGCGGAGCGGCAGCTGCGGCACGTGTTCTGGCTGTCGACCATTGGGCTGACGCTGATCGCCTGGGGAACCGCGCCGTTTGCCGGGCTGATGGCCTCGTTCTATACCCACGAAGACGACGTTAAAGAGGTTGTTAAGATCCTCATCTGGCTCAACGCGGCCTTTATGCCCATCTGGGCGGCCTCATGGGTATTGCCCGCCGGGCTGAAAGGAGCGCGCGATGCCCGCTTTGCGATGTGGGTATCGATGCTCGGCATGTGGGGATGTCGCGTTGTCGCGGGGTATACGCTCGGGGTGATGCTCGGATGGGGGGTGGTCGGCGTCTGGCTGGGGATGTTCCTCGACTGGGCCGTGCGGGGCGCGCTGTTCTACTGGCGGATGGTCAGCGGGCGCTGGCTGTGGAAATATCCGCGAAAGAATGCCTGACAATTGCGCGAAGTGGAGAATAATTCGGCAAACGATCGGAAATATGCATTCTGCCTTTGACATCATGGGGGAGCATCGATAATATGCGCCCCGTTCACACGATTCCTCTGTAGTTCAGTCGGTAGAACGGCGGACTGTTAATCCGTATGTCACTGGTTCGAGTCCAGTCAGAGGAGCCAAATTTGAAAAGCCTGCTTTTAAAGCAGGCTTTTTGCTTTTCTGCGCAAGGGAAATGCAAAACGGCAACCGAGTTGCCGTTTTTAGTGTGTGCTCCCTCTCCCGTGGGAGAGGGTTGGGGTGAGGGCACCAGACCGCACGAAATTACACACCAATCGGCGCTGTCGCTTCCACCAGCCACGGACGCGCATCGCTATTCACCAGAGGTGAAAGCACCTCGCGTACCTGCCGGTGATACGCATCCAGCCACTGCTTTTCCTGCTCGCTCAGCAGATGCAGCTCAACCTGACTTAAGTCGATCGGGATCAGCGTCAGCGAGGCAAATTTGCAGAACCCCGGACGGCTCTCCACAATCTCAACCTGGTTTTCAATACGAATACCGTGGCTGTCGCCCAGATAGTAGCCCGGCTCGATAGTCATGATATTGCCCGCCACCAGCGGCCACGAATTGACCTTTTTGGCGATGCGATGCGGGTTCTCGTGGATCAGCAGCTGGTGCCCCACGCCGTGTCCCGTACCGTGATCGTAATCCAGCCCCATCTCCCACAGCGGGCGACGCGCAAACGCATCCAGCTGATGCCCCTGAGTCCCGGAAGGGAACTGCAGAGTAATGAGCGACAGAAAGCCTCTCAGCACGGCGGTGTAGTGCAGGCGCTGCTGCGGATCGACTTTCCCCCACGCCAGCGTGCGCGTGGCGTCAGTGGTGCCGTTAACATACTGGCCGCCGGAATCGTTCAGGTAAAAATGGTCATGGCCGATGGGCTTATTGCTGGCCTCGCTCGAGTGATAGTGGCACATCGCCGCATTGCTCGAAGAGGCGGAGATGGTTGCAAAACTCTGCTCGATGAACCCGGGCTGCTGTTGACGGAACGCAAGCTGCTGCGCCTGCGCGTCCAGCTCGGTGAGCGGTTTTCCTGCCGCCTCGCGCCGCGGCACTTCACGGCTCAGCCAGGCGAGGAAGTTGACCCACGCGGCCCCGTCCTGGTGATGGCACTCGCGATAGCCTGCCAGCTCGACCGGATTTTTAGTCGCTTTCATCAGGGTGATGGGGTCAGTCCGCCAGACAATTTCTCCCCGTGGCTCAACGGCGAAGCGCAGGGCCACCGGCGCGGAATCGGCATCAATCATCACCCGTTTGCCTTCAGCAATCTGCTGGCAGCGTTCAATAAAGGTATCCTGCGGGGCAACGGCGAACGCACTGCGCACACCGTCAGGCAGTGCGCTGAGCTTATTGTCGTTAACAAACCACTCAACGCTACCATCACGGCTGAGCAGCGCGAAGGAAAGAGGAACCGGGCTAAAGGGGATATCTGATCCACGCACGTTTAGCAGCCAGGCGATGTTATCCGGCAGCGTCACGGCGAGGAAATCAGCATTGTGTTCTGCCAGCACGGCGGCGACGCGCTGACGTTTGTCCGCGCTGCGTTCACCGCTGTGTTCAACCGGCATTTCACGGATAAGCCCCGCCGGTGCGGCAGGGCGATCGGTCCATAGCGTGTCAAACGGCGAGGCCTTCAGTGGCACCAGCTCGCACGGCGTGGCTGACAGCTGCTCAAACTCTGAATTGGTCATCAGCAGCGCGTCAAAACCGATGCGCGTTCCTGCCTCAACGTTTTCTGCCAGCCATTCTGCCAGCGGCTCGTTGTGCAGATGGTGGATCTCAACCTCATCCGTATTGACCTGAACGCGCGCCTGAACCTGATAGCGCCCGTCGACGAACAGCAGCGCTTTGTTTTTCAACACTAGCGCCACGCCGGCCGAACCGTCAAAGCCCGTCAGCCAGGCCAGCTTTTCGTCGTAGGGCGCGCAGTATTCGCTCTGCCAGGCATCCGCGCGCGGGACGATCATCCCGTCGAGTTGACTGGCCTCAAGCCAGTGGCGCAGGGCAGAGAGCGGTGATGTGCTGGACATTGTTTTTCCTTATCATTATTAGCGGAACGGCGGTTCGTTGAAGGTGCGCAGCTTGCGCGAATGCAGCTTGTCGCCCTCCGCGCGAAGTAAATCAATCGCACGAATACCAATCTGCAGATGCTCAGAGATAGCCCCTTCGTAGAAACGGTTGGCCTGGCCCGGAAGCTTAATTTCACCGTGCAGCGGCTTATCGGAGACGCACAGCAGCGTGCCGTAAGGGACGCGGAAGCGATACCCCTGCGCGGCGATGGTGGCGCTCTCCATATCGATCGCCACCGCGCGGCTCAGGTTGAAGCGCAGCGCGGAGGCGGAGTAGCGCAGCTCCCAGTTGCGGTCATCCGTTGTGACGACCGTGCCGGTGCGCAGGCGCTGTTTAACCTCTTCGCCCGGCATGCCGCTGACCTCTTTGGTGGCGTCGTACAGCGCGCGCTGTACTTCGGCGATGCTCGGGATTGGGATATCCGGCGGTAGGACCGCATCAAGCACGTGGTCATCGCGCAGATAGGCGTGGGCCAGCACGTAGTCGCCAATCAGCTGGCTTTCGCGCAGGCCGCCGCAGTGGCCAATCATCAGCCACACGTCCGGGCGCAGTACCGCCAGATGGTCGCAGATGGTCTTGGCATTTGACGGGCCAACGCCGATGTTAATCAGGGTGATGCCCTGACCGTCTGCGGTGATCAGGTGCCAGGCGGGCATCTGGTGCTTTTTCCACGCCAGGTCGGAGATCGCCTGCTCGGGGGCTTCGGTTTCAGCGGTGATCCAGATCCCGCCCGCGCAGGACAGCGCGATATACGGGCTTTCCGGGTCGAGGATCTGGCTGCAGCCCCAGCGGACAAACTCATCGACGTAACGGGTGTAGTTGGTAAAGAGCACGAACGGCTGGAAATGTTCGACTGGCGTACCGGTGTAGTGGCGCAGGCGCGCCAGGGAGAAATCGACCCGGCGGGCATCAAAATGCGACAGGGGAGAAAATTCTGCCGGATGATAAATCCCGTCGGCCGTCTCATCGCCAATCTGTGAAAGCTCGGTGGTCGGGAAGTGGCGGGTCAGCCCCGCGCTCATGGAGCGGTCAAGAGTTAACGCCGAACCGTCAATCACGTAGGGATAGGGGATCTCATGCTGGGAGGGCTCAACGGCAATGTGCGCGCCGTAATCCTGGTACAGCAGCGTGAGTTGTTCTTCAAGATACGGGCGGAACAGCGCAGGGCGGGTGACGGTGGTGCTGTAGCAGCCGGAGTGGGTAAAGCGCGCGTAGGCGCGGGTTTTGGGATTACTGCTGGCGCTGCCGTCCCAGGTCACAGAGAGCGATGGATAAACAAAAAGGCCCTCGGTTCTGGCCTTTTGGTCGGGAAGTTTCCCTGTTTCGATATATTCGCTGATGGCGCCGCGCAGCGCGTTGACGGACTGTTCATACAGCGCGTCGAGTTTTTCCAGCGCCTGAGCCGGGGTCAGGCTGGAGCCCTTATTATTCATCTCTGTCTCCTTGTTCCACAGGTGTGCGACTCTACCCGATAGTATGTCACACGCCTGTGAAACAAAAGGGAGATCAGCGGTGGCTCGTCTCTTTCATCAGCAGCGCCGTTGCCGCCGACAGCAGGCAGCCGGCGAGCAGATAAATCGCCACGCTGTGCCAGTTGCCGCCGGAGAAGGTCACCAGCGCGGCGGCAATAAACGGCGTAAATCCGCCGCCGACCACGCTTGCCACCTGGTAGCCCACTCCCGCGCCGCTGTAGCGGTAGCTTGCGCCAAACAGCTCGGTGAACATCGGCTGCTGCACGCACACCACCATGTCGTGAGCGATGTTGGCGAGCATGATGGCGAAGAAGACAATCCAGAAGATCGACTGCGCCTCCAGCGCCATAAAGAATGGCCAGGCGCTGAGGGTGCCAATCAGCGCCCCGGTGATGTAAACGCGACGGCGGCCAAACCTGTCCGCCAGCCACGCGAAGCAGGGGATTGTCAGGCAGCTGATCCCGCCGACCAGCAGGCCGATATTCAGGAACAGCTCGCGCGGCAGACCGAGATTCTGCGTCGAGTAGTTCAGGGCAAACGCGGTGACGATATACATCGTCAGCAGCTCGCACAGGCGCAGGGCGATAATTTTCAGAAAAGCGCCAGGGTGCTGAACCAGCGCTTCCATCACAGGCAGACGCTTTTTGGCGAGCGGTTTTTCCAGCTGTTGTTTTTCAAACTCAGCCGACTCCTCCATCCCGTTACGGATCCACAGCGCAGCGATGACCAGCACGATGCTGAAGATGAACGGAATGCGCCAGCCCCAGCTCAGGAACTGCTCGTCGGTAGTAAGCTGGCTGATTAGCGATACCAGCCCGGTGGAAAGCAGAAGGCCTACGCCGTACCCGACCTGTACGCCGCTGCTGTAAAACGCTTTTCTGTGCTTCGGCGCGCTCTCAACGGACAGCAGCGCCGCACCGCCCCATTCGCCGCCTACGGCGAAGCCCTGGATGGCGCGCAGGGTGACCAGCAGTACCGGTGCCCACCAGCCGATAGAGGCAAACGAGGGGAGAATACCGATAAGCGCGGTGGCGATCCCCATCATCCAGACGGTGAGCATCAGCATGCGCTTGCGGCCGAGACGGTCGCCGAAGTGGCCGAAGATCACACCCCCCAGCGGGCGAAACAGAAAGCCAACGCCGAAGGTGGCAAACGCGGCGAGCGTGCCCATCGCAGGGCTGACCTGGGGGAAGAATTCGCGGTTAAACACCAGCGCGGCGGTAATGCCGTAAAGCAGAAAATCATACCAGTCGACGACGGCACCCGCGAAGCTGCCGAGTGCGGCGCGGCGGGCACGATTGAGCGAAGGGGTCTCCTCGTTGGGACGATCGGAGATGAGGGTGGAGTCCATAGTTGTCCTGTCCGTACTAATTTTTAATTATTGGTATAAGAAAAGGTCACTCACATTGCGCCGTTATATAAACGGAACCTATGAGACTACCGCGACAAAACGCCCGAGAAAACGTTTTTATCTTTCCTGAAGGTGCTGAATAAATAAATTTCATCTTCGCCTGCAGCGAGATAATTGTGTCTTCTGGCTCCGTTACAGGCTGAATGGTTTACAGTAATAGTGACCGCGCGTGAGTTAAGCTGAGGGAATAACGATGCAACGCACCTTTTCGGCATTCTGGATGATTCTGTTTTTATTCGTCGCACCGCTTCATGCGGAGCCCAACGTCTATGGTGAACAGCGTATCAGCGGCTGGTGGAACGCGCTGACGGACGATATTTCGCAAACCTGGGAGCAGCCTCAACGTTACGATCTGTACCTGCCGTTTCTGAGCTGGCACGCTCGCTTTATGTACGACAAAGAAAAAACCGATAAGTACAACGAAATGCCGTGGGGCGGTGGCCTGGGCGTTTCCCGCTATAACGAAGAGGGCAACTGGAGCGCGCTTTTCGCGATGATGTTCAAGGACTCGCACAACGAATGGCAGCCCGCGATGGGCTATGGCTGGGAGAAGGGCTGGTATCTGGATAATGCCAAAGATTTCCGCCTTGGGCTCGGTGCTGCAGCGGGAATCACGGCGCGAGATGATTTTGCAAACTATGTACCGCTACCGTTCATTTTCCCGCTGTTCTCTGCCGGCTACAAGCGCGTTACCGTCCAGTTCACCTATATTCCTGGAACCTATAACAACGGCAACGTGCTTTTTGCCTGGCTGCGCTTAGGCTTTTAAAGGGTGATCACCTTTTTTGCCACGGCGTTAGACAATACCAGCATGGAGAAGAGAACAGAGGTGACGAACGTAAGCACAATCAGCGCCAGCTTCATACCGAGAGAGGTCACCGGTATGAGCGCCGTCAGCAGATGAAACACCGAGTAATGCACAATGTACACGCCGGTCATCGTTTTGCTGATGGCGGCCAGAATGGACTCTTTAAATTCAGCATTGCGGCGAAAGCGCACGCCGTTTGCCGCAATCACCAGCGCGATGATCAAAATGTAAATTTGAGAGCCGGTGAGAATAAAGGCGTTTCTGTCCGCCTTGAACAGCGCGAAGAAGAAGTGGCGCTCGTAAAACCAGGTGAAGAGGTAGATAAACGGGATGGCGACAACCGCCGCCCTGACCACATTTTTGCGGCTAATCCACTCGGCGACTTTCGGGTCGCAGAAGAGTTGCCCCGTCAGATAAAACAGCAGCCACGTCCACAGCCGATACTGTGGTGAAAGAGAAAGGACATGCGTTTCAGGATAAAGCGCCGATAGCAGATCGTATCCGTAGGAAAAGAGCAGCAGGGCGGCAATCGCGCCGCAGAACAGCGCTCGCCGCTGGCTGAGCCACTCCACCGCCGGGTGGAAGGTGTAAATCACCACAAACGCAAACACGAACCAGGGCTGGATTAAATAGCCGCGCTGATAGGGCTCCCACAGGTAGTAGATCGTTATCCAGAACAGAAAAACAATCACCAGGCTTTTAATTTTACCCAGCTGCCAGCGGGTGCCGTGCCGGGATTGTCCGTCGAGATAGCCCGCAACCACAAAAAACAGCGGCGTGGCAATTGTCGAGATAAAGGTTAAAAACCCCAGGATCCAGTGATAGTCATAATCATAATGATCCCAGGTATTATAGATGGTGAAGAAGGTGACCGCCGTCATACAGCCCAGCGTTTTGATAATGTTCAGCCCTGTCGCATTCATTGTTGTTTGGCTTCGTCCTTACGATGGAAACACGCATAAATCACGGGGAGTACCAGCAGCGTCAGGATTGTAGCAAATCCCAGTCCAAACATAATGACAACGGCCATGCTCTGGAAGAAAACGTCCAGCAGCAGCGGAGCCAGGCCCAGTACGGTCGTGAAAGCGGTGAGCAGGATAGGGCGCAGGCGCGAGGTGGCGGCGTACACGATCGCCTCGTGCTGGTCCTTTTGCGTTTTCTGCTGTTCGATCTCTTCCACCAGCACGATGCCGTTACGGATGAGCATGCCGCTCAGGCTCAGCAGGCCAATCAGCGCCATAAAGCCGAACGGGATACCGGTAATCAAGAATCCAGGCGTGACGCCAATCAACGCCAGCGGCACGGTCAGCCAGATGGCGACGGCATTTTTTACCGAGCTGAACATCAGTACGGTGATAACAAACATCACCAGATACCCGAGAGGTAGCGTAGTGAATAGCCCCTGCTGCGCTTCGCTGGAGTTTTCCGCGTCGCCCCCCCACTCGATGCTGTAGCCGTGTGGCAGGCTAAGGGCATCAATCTGCGGCTTCACGCGGGCGAGAATGTCCCCGGAGGTTTGCTGGCTCAGCGGGTCCGGGTCCGTCTGCACCGTCAGCACCCTCGAGCGGTCGCGTCGAAGGATGAGCGGATCTTCCCACTCCAGCGAGAAGCGGCTGACGACGTTACTCAGCGGGATATACTGCTGCCGCGTCTGGCTCCACACCAGCACGTTGTTCAGGTGATTGGCGTCCAGCCGTTCGCTCTCAGGCGGGCGCACCACGACCGGGAGCAGGTCACTGCCTTCCCGGTACAGCCCAGCCCGGCTGCCGGAGAAGTTCATCTCCAGCGCGTTATCAACGTCCTGCTTATCTACGCCAAGCTCACGGCCCAGGGCGGCAACGTACTGTGGGCGGATCACCTTGCTGCGGTTTTGCCAGTCGTTCCTGACGCTGCCCGTGGCCGGGTCGCGGGTGAGGATGTCGTCCACCTGGCTGGCAATCAGGCGCAGCCTGTCAGGGTCGGGGCCTTTAATGCGCACCTCAATGGCGCTGTCGCCGGAGGGGCCAAACATGACGCGTTTGGTACTGGCGTTGACCTGCGGATAGTTTCGCGCGATGTACTCGTCAACGTGGCGCGTCAGGGCGGAGATGTTGCGCTGGTCGTCCATGCGCACCATGATCTGCGCATAGTTGCTGTACTGGCGCTGTCCGCTGTAGGTCAGAATGAAGCGCATACTTCCCTGACCAATGGTTGAGACGGTGGTCTCCACGCCCGGCTGGCCATTGATCGTCTTTTCAATATCGCTGGTCATTTTCTCAGTCCACTTGATATCGGTACCGTAGGGTAGCCACAGGTCGACAAAGAAAATCGGCGTATTAGACGACGGGAAAAAATTTTGCCGCACGGCGCCGAAGCCCCAGACAGAGGCTGCCAGCAGCGCAGCCATCACAATGAGCGTCGGTGCCTTATGGTGCAGCAGCGCGTTAAGCAGGCGCTGGTAGGCGCGGTAGAGGCGTTTGTCGTAAGGATCTGACTCGTCGGTTTTATCGGGCGCGCTGTCGTTTTTAAACAACCACCACTTAATCAGCACCGGGGTGAGGGTGAGCGCCGAGAACCAGCTCAGCATCAGGGAAATCAGCAGCACCTGGAACAGGGATTTACAATATTCCCCGGTGGAATCCTGCGACAGCCCGATAGGGGCAAACGCCAGTATGGCAATCACCGTCGCCCCCAGCAGCGGCAGGGCGGAGCGGCGGATGATGTAGTTCACGGCGGTCAGCAGTGGCGAGCCCTGCTGTCGGGCAATCAACACCCCTTCGACAATCACGATGGCGTTATCCACCAGCATGCTGAGGGCGATAATCAGCGCCCCGAGCGAGATGCGCTGTAGCTCAATGCCACACAGATACATAATCAGCAGCGTGCCCAGCACGTTAAGGGCGAGAGAAACCGCGATGATGATCCCGCTGCGTACGCCCATAAAGATCAGCAGCACGCCGATGACAATCGCCAGCGCCATCAGGAAGTTAATAATAAAACCGTTAACGGAGTGGCCCACTTCGGCTGCCTGATCGTAAAACAGATTTATCTGTATACCTGCCGGTTTTTCCGCCGACATCTGGCTTAGCTTCGCCTCCAGCGCGTGGCCCACGTCGATAACGTTCACGCCGGGAATAAACGAGACGCCCATGGTGACGGCTTTTTTGCCGTTGGCATGGTAGATACTGGCTGGCGATTCGTTCAGCCCGCGCGACAGCGTGGCGATATCCCGCAGACGCGTCGCCGCCCCGGTGCCGGAAGGCGTGATGATGATATCCGCCAGTTCATCAAGATTCTCGAACTCACCGGTCGGGTGCAGGCGAATGGATTCGGTGCCGGAGGTGATTTCTCCTGCGCTGGAAACGACGTTAAGTCTGTTGAGCAGGGCGGAAAGCTGGTTCAGCGTAATGCCGCGCGCGGCCATTTTGGTCAGGGAGATATCGATGTTGACCTGTTGGCTAATCGCCCCGCCGATGGCGACCTTCGCGACGCCGGGTATCAGAATTAACTCCCGGCGCAGCTGCTCCGCATATCTCACCAGTTCAGGATTACTGAATTCATCTCCGGAAATGGCGAAGAAGAAGCCGAACACGTCGCCGAAATCGTCATTCACAAAGGGCGTGACGACGCCGGGCGGAAACTGACGCGAGGCATCGCCTACGCGGCGTCGCAGTTCATCCCAAATCTGCGGCAGCTCGTTCGAGTGATAGCGAGAAGCGATGTTAACGGTGATTTGCGACAGACCGTTTGAAGAGATGGAGCTCACGTTGTCCAGATAAGGCAGCTGCTGAAGGGCATTCTCCAGCGGAAGCGTCACCTCCTCTTCAACCTGCTGAGCGGATGCGCCGGGGTAGTGGGTGACCACCACTGCGGTTTTGATGGTAAAGGCGGGATCTTCCAGCCTGCCGATATTCAACAGGGCAAAAATACCCCCGATGCCCAGCAGCAGGATCGTTAGCCAGACGCGAACAGGGTTATTAATAAATTGACGAGAGATATCCATTACAGTCCCCGTTCACGCGTCCAGATACGTACCGGCTGGTTAGCATGGAGCTCCCCAACGCCCGCGGCCACCACGCGTTCGCCTGCCTTAAGCCCGCTGGTAATCACCACCCCTTCGGTGCTCACTTGCCCCACGCTGACCTTGCGGTCTTCGAGATGGAGCGCGTCGCCTTCGCCCGTCACGACCCAGACGTGCGGCTCGTTGCGCGGGCTGTTGTTCGGGTTAAAGACTGCCTCAACCGGTACGACCAGCGCCTGAGCGTCCGCGCCCGCCGGAAGGTTGGTTAAATTGATGGTCACCGTACCGCTTACGCCACCGACGGCGGGAAAATCATCCGGGCGCGGCATGGTCAGTATCACCTGCCAGGTCAGGGTATTACTGTCGCTGCTGCCCGAATGCTCTTTGTAGACGGCGGTAAATTCCCGATCCGGCATAGCGTTAATTTTCACCACGGGGCGATACTGCGCGTTGCGGATATCAAAGGCCTTAAACAGGTTTTCAGGGATACTGAACACCACGTCCAGCAGGTCGGTGCGGGTTAACGTGGCAATGGGCTGACCGGGGGACACCACCTGATGGTTTCGGACATGTACGCTGGCCGCCGTCCCGCTGAAGGGGGCGACGAGCGTCATCTGATTCAGCTCTTCCCGGGCAATCTGTAGCGCCGCATTCGCCGAATCGCGGTTCGCACGCTGCACGTCCATTTCTGCTTTCGAAATCGCCTGACGGCCCGCCAGCGTCTGGAAGCGATCGAACTGCCTCTGGGCCAGCGTCGCCGCCGTTTGTCTGTCGTTAACCCGCTGCTGGGCTTCACGGGCGTTCAGTCTGGCAAGCTGTTGCCCCTGCTTGATGGCTGCGCCCTGACGCACATCGAGCGCTTCAATTTGACCGGCGCGCTTGAAGGAAAGGTCTGTGGCATCGCCCGATTCAATGCGGGCGGGAAAAACGCGCTGCCGGGCGTGACCGGGAACCGTCACCTCCGCCACTTTTACCATCCTGGGCAGGGGGGCGGCTTGCTTCGGTTTCGGGTCGCACGCCGTGAGCGTTAACAAAACGAACGGTAAAAGAGAGAGGTAGCGGTTCACTGTATTCCCCTAATAAATAACTGTTTTATTTATTCCATCACCTGGACAGGGGGTGACACTATTCTGCCAGAACAGTGACGACCATATAGGTAAATAAACCAATCGCCGTGCTGGCGATAATGGCAAGTGCAATAAACATACCCAGGCGGATCAGGCTTAAACCATACATACATTCCTCCATGAGCCGGAAGCGGTGGCTGACTATGAGCATAGTCGGCGAAAAGATAAATGTTAAATAACCATTATCAGTGGGGAAGCGCTAAACCTGATATTCCTGTGCTACGTTTAATATTATCCATCTTTTTTACCGTAGCTGGCATTAAGGGCAACCCCCTGCATTTAATGCGTTTTTTTGCTTCATTCACTCTCGTGTTGGTTATAAAAAGGATGCTCGATATGTATAAAAACATTCTCGTTCCGGTGGATGTCTACGAGACAAGCCTGGCGGATAAGGCGTTGCAGCATGCACAGTTTCTGGCGCAAAGCGCATCGGGTGACATTCATTTGCTGCACGTCATGCCCAAGTTTTCAGCCGAACTGACGCGTGGTTTTATTTCAGATGCGCGCAAAATGGATGAATATATGATTAATAATTCGAAAGAAAAGCTGTCTGACCTGGTCAAAAAAGTAAATCTGCCAGAAGAGCGTGTTCATCTCCACGTCCGTAGCGGGAATGTTCGTGATGAGGTTATTAAGCTGGCGGATGAACTTGCCGTCGGCGCGATTATTGTCGGCTCGCGAAATCCAAATATTCAAACCCATTTGTTAGGATCTGAGGCGGCAAGTATTGTTCGTTACGCTCATGTTCCTGTTTTCGTTATTCGTTAATTACAGAGAAGCAAGGTGATTTCTGAATAGAACCTGAGGAAGGAACGATGAAAACAGGAAAACCTGAACGTCCGTATTATCAACAAACCGTTGACGAAACCCTGTCGAATATCCACTCCACCCTGGAAGGCCTCAGCGGCACAGAGGCATCAGCCCGACTTCAGCAGCACGGTGAGAATGCGTTACCGCAAAAAAAGGGCAAACCCGCCTGGCTGCGCTTCCTGGCGCATTTTAACGACGTATTGATTTACGTGCTGCTGGTGGCCGCGTTGCTTAAGCTCTTTATGGGCCACTGGGTAGACATGTTTGTGATCCTTGGGGTTGCCATCATTAACGCGCTGATTGGCCATATCCAGGAGAGCAATGCTGAAAAATCGTTGCAGAGCATTCGCAATATGCTCTCCAGCGAAGCCGTGGTGGTACGACAGGGGAATCATGAAACGATCCCCACTACGGCGCTGGTCCCGGGAGATATCGTGGTGATCCGCGCCGGGGATCGTATCCCTGCGGACCTGCGCGTGATTGAAGCGCATAACCTTCGCGTGGAGGAGGCCATCCTGACCGGCGAATCCACCGTTGTTGAGAAAAACAGCGATGCGTTAAGCGGGGAACTGCCCTTAGGTGACCGGTATAATCTGCTCTACTCGGGCACCACCGTCAGCTCCGGCGGCGGTAAAGGCGTTGTGGTAGCAACCGGGGGGGAGACCGAGCTGGGCCACATCAATCAGATGATGTCCGACATTGAAAAGCACCGCACGCCGCTGATGGTGCAGATGGACAAGCTCGGTAAGACCATCTTCATCACTATCCTGGTGATGATGGTGGCGCTGTTTGTCTTTAGCCTCCTGTTCCGGGATATGCCGGTTTCTGAACTGGTGCTGTCGCTTATCAGCCTCGCCGTTGCCGCCGTGCCGGAAGGCCTGCCGGCCATCATCTCCATCATCCTTTCGCTTGGCGTACAGGCCATGGCGCGCCGCAAGGCCATCATTCGCAAGCTGCCTACGGTTGAAACGCTGGGGGCGATGACGGTCATCTGTTCGGATAAAACCGGCACCCTGACGATGAATGAAATGACGGTCAAAGCGGTGATAACCGCTGACACGACCTATCGCGTGGAGGGCGACAGCTACGAACCGGTGGGGAATATTCACCCCGTAGATGACCCAACGCCCGTCAGCGTGACGCAGGGTTCCCTGCTGGAACGCTACCTGCGCACCATTGACCTTTGTAATGACAGCCAGCTGATCAAAGACGAGCAGGGGCTGTGGAAAATCACCGGGGGCCCAACCGAGGGCGCGCTGAAGGTGCTGGCGGCGAAAATCCCGCTCCCTCCGGTCGATACCGAAATGCGCAGCAAAATCCCGTTTGATTCACAGTATAAATACATGTCCACCCTGTACCGGCTGGGTGATGAAGAGGTGATTTTAATCACCGGCGCGCCGGACGTCCTGTTCCGCCTCTGCCAGTACCAGCAGACGAATGACGGGCTGCAGCCGTTCGATCAGCCTTACTGGGAAGGGAAGATTGAAGAGTATGCCCGGGAAGGTCTGCGCATGGTGGCCGCGGCCTGGAAACCTGCCCGCGAGGGGCAACGCGAGCTGGATCACCCGGACCTGCATGACGGCGTGATCCTGCTGGGCATTGCCGGAATGATGGATCCACCGCGTCCGGAGGCCATTACCGCCATTGCCGACTGTCTGCAGGCCGGGATCCGCGTGAAAATGATCACCGGCGACCACCCGCAAACGGCCATGAGCATTGGGCAAATGTTGGGGATTGGTAACGCCGCAAGCGCTGTTACCGGACGTGAGCTGGAAGCGATGGACGATCGTCAGCTGAGCGACGCCGCGCAGCAGTACGATATTTTCGCCCGAACCAGCCCGGAGGATAAATTCCGCCTTGTGCAGGCCCTGCAAAGTAAGCAGGAAGTCGTGGGCATGACCGGGGATGGCGTAAATGATGCCCCGGCGCTCAAGCGGGCGGATGTGGGTATCGCCATGGGGATTAAGGGGACGGAAGTGACCAAGGAGGCCGCCGACATGGTGTTAACGGATGACAACTTTGCCACCATTGCCAGCGCGGTGCACGAGGGACGCCGGGTTTACGACAACCTGAAAAAGACCATTCTGTTCGTTATCCCCAGCAACATCGCGCAGGCTCTGCTGATCATCATCGCGCTGCTGGCGGGGAACCTGATCCCGCTGACGCCGGTCCTGATCCTGTGGATGAACATGGCCACGTCAGCAACGCTGTCGTTTGGCCTGGCGTTTGAAGCGGGTGAGAAGGACATCATGAACCGGCCACCGCGCAAGGCTAATCTCCATGTGATGGACGGCTATGCCATCTGGCGCGTGGTGTTTGTCGGTCTGATGATTGCCATTAGCGCCTTCGTGCTGGAAGCCTGGCTACAGCCGCGCGGCTATTCGGCGGAATTTATCCGCACCGTGCTGCTGCAAACCCTGGTGACCGCGCAGTGGTTCTACATGCTTAACTGCCGCGTGAATGACGGCTTCTCGCTGAGCAAAGGCCTGCTGGCGAATAAAGGGATTTGGATCGTGAGCGGCGTACTGCTGGCGCTACAGCTTCTTATCATTTACGCACCGTTCATGCAGATGCTGTTTGGCACCGAAGCGCTGCCGTTCCGCTACTGGGTCATCACCTTCCTGATTGGTTTTGTGATGTTCCTTATTGTCGAGGCGGAGAAAGTGCTGACGCGCAGGTGGCGCAAAACCGAAGCGTAATAGCGTAAACTGAGAAAGCCTGCCTGAGTCCGGGCTTTCTCTTTTTTGAGCGCAGAAAACTATGATTCGACTTACCTGGTTCGTCCTTACGCTGTGTGCCGCTGTACCCGGTGCGTTTGCCGTAACCTATACGCTTCCGCCGGAAGGCAGTCGTCTGGTGGGAACCCCGATTATCATCACCGTTCCTGAAGGTAACACGCTGCCTCTGGAAGCCTTTGCCGCGCAGCACGGGCAGGGGCTGAGCAATCTGCTGGAAGCGAACCCGGGCGTAGATCCTTTTTTGCCTAAATCCGGCACCCGGCTGGTGATCCCTCAGCAGCTGATTTTGCCCGACACCGTCCGCGAGGGCATTATCGTGAATGCTGCGGAAATGCGTCTCTACTATTATCCGCCTGGCGGTAATACCGTTGAAGTTCTGCCCATCGGCATAGGTCAGGCCGGACGCGAAACCCCGCGTAACTGGGTGACGGCCGTTGAGCGTAAGCAGGAGGGGCCAACCTGGTCTCCGACGCCGAACACGCGCCGTGCCTATGCGGCAGAAGGGAAAACGCTTCCGGCATTCGTACCCGCCGGGCCGGATAACCCGATGGGGCTGTATGCCATTTATATCGGCAGGTTGTATGCCATTCACGGCACAAACTCGAATTTCGGCATCGGGCTGCGGGTAAGTCAGGGCTGTATTCGTCTGCGTAATAACGACATCAAGTATCTTTTCGATAACGTTCCCGTAGGCACCCGCGTGCAGCTTATCGACAGGCCGGTTAAAGTCACCACCGAGCCGGACGGTAGCCGCTGGGTGGAAGTTCACGAGCCATTATCACGCAACCGAGCGGAATTTGAATCGACCCGGAAAGTGCCGCTGCCCATCTCCGCCGCGCAGCGGACGCAGCTGATAAACGAGGGGGCAGGAGCCGAACTGGAACGGCGGTCCGGGATGCCGGTGAAGTTCGGCATGTAAAGGCATAGTGCGGTCTGGTGCCCTCACCCCAACCCTCTCCCACGGGAGAGGGAGCACACACTAAAAACGGCAACTCGGTTGCCGTTTTGCATTTACCTTGCGCAGAAAAGCAAAAAGCCTGCTTTAAAAGCAGGCTTTTCAAATTTGGCTCCTCTGACTGGACTCGAACCAGTGACATACGGATTAACAGTCCGCCGTTCTACCGACTGAACTACAGAGGAATCGTGTGAACGGGGCGCATATTATCGACCTGCGTTCGCCTTGTCAAAGGGTGGATCAACGCCTTTTGATCGTTTGCTGACAAAATCGGCAAAGTGATGTTTTTGACAGCGGAATGCACCGTCATGGTGCGGGTATACCCCTAATGGGGCAGATCATAAACTGCTGTTTCGGTAATAAAACCCCCCTCTGTAATTAGGTTTCCTTATTTTCAGGCGCTTAGCGAACAATTTAGACCGCCTGGTAAAAGTGGCATTCATATTGCAAAACCTGTTCAACAACGACAGCCGGTTCCGGCACAGCATTTCGAACAGGGGGCAAAATGAACTTAAGACGACTGAAATACTTCGTAAAAATCGTCGATATCGGCAGCCTGACTCAAGCGGCAGAAGTGCTGCATATCGCGCAGCCTGCGCTGAGCCAGCAGGTGGCTACTCTGGAAGGCGAGATGGATCAGCAGCTGTTGATTCGCACCAAACGCGGCGTCACGCCAACGGAAGCAGGCAAGATCCTGTATACCCATGCGCGCACCATCCTTCGCCAGTGTGAACAGGCGCAGCTGGCGGTGAATAACGTGGGCCAGACCCTGAGCGGGCACGTGTCTATCGGCCTGGCGCCGGGAACTGCCGCGTCCTCTATTACCATGCCGCTGCTGCAGGCCGTTCGCGCCGAGCTGCCTGAGGTGCTGGTCTACCTGCACGAAAACAGCGGCTCCGTGCTGAATGACAAACTGCTCAACGGCCAGCTGGATATGGCGGTCCTTTACGATCGCTCCCCGGTCGCCGGCATCACCAGCCAGCCGCTGCTGAAAGAAGATCTCTACCTCGTGGGCACCCGCGACTGTCCGGGCCAGAGCGTAGACCTTACCGCCGTGGCAGAGATGAACCTTTATCTGCCGCGCGACTACAGCGCCGTGCGCGTGCGCGTGGACGAAGCGTTCTCACTGCGCCGCCTGACGGCCAAAATCATCGGCGAAATTGACTCAATTTCCACGCTCACAGCGGCCATTGCCAGCGGGATGGGGGTGACCGTGCTGCCGGAATCCGCAGCCCGCTCGCTGTGCAGCGCGGCAAACGGCTGGATGGCGCGGATCACCACGCCTTCCATGAGCCTGCCGCTGTCGCTGAACATGTCTGCTCGCGGTTCGCTGTCGCCGCAGGCGCAGGCGGTAAAAGAAATTTTGATGTCGCTGGTCAGCAAGCCGTCGCTTGAGAACCGTGAACTCCAGCTCGTGAGCTGATATTCCATAAAAGCATAAGATGCTGGTTTTTATTATTTGTTCTGCAGCGCGGCAGACTCTAACAATAGAGCTATGTCAGATGCGCCGGAGTGAATCGTGAATTTCCAGCAACTTAAAATCATCCGTGAGGCGGCCAGGCGGGACTACAACCTGACCGAGGTCGCCAATATGCTTTATACCTCTCAGTCCGGCGTCAGCCGCCATATCCGCGAGCTGGAAGAGGAGCTGGGCATAGAGATTTTTATCCGTCGCGGCAAGCGGCTGCTCGGCATGACGGAGCCGGGTAAGGCTTTGCTCACCATCGCAGAGCGGATCCTCAACGAGGCCAGCAACGTGCGTCGTCTGGCGGATCTCTTTACCAATGACGCTTCGGGCGTACTCACCATCGCCACCACCCACACCCAGGCGCGCTACAGCCTGCCGCCGGTGATTAAAGCGTTCCGCGAACTTTTCCCCGACGTCCGTCTGGAGCTTATCCAGGGCACGCCGCAGGAAATTGAAGTGCTGCTGCAAAACGGTGGGGCGGATATCGGCATAGCCAGCGAACGCCTGAGCAACGACCCGCTGCTGGTGGCGTTCCCCTGGTTCCGCTGGTACCACAGCTTATTACTCCCGGTCGATCATCCGCTCAATCAGGTCTCTCCCCTGACGCTGGAAGACATTGCGAAATGGCCGCTCATTACCTACCGCCAGGGGATCACCGGACGCTCGCGTATTGATGAAGCCTTCAACCGGAAAGGGTTAACGCCGGACGTGGTGCTGAGCGCGCAGGATTCTGACGTGATCAAAACCTACGTCGAGCTGGGTCTGGGCATTGGTCTGGTGGCGGAACAGTCCAGCGGAGAACGCGAGGACGGGAACCTGGTGCGTCTTGATACGCGTCACCTGTTTGACGCTAACACCGTATGGCTTGGCCTGAAGCGCGGGCAGCTGCAGCGCAACTACGTGTGGCGCTTTATCGAGCTCTGCAACGCCGGGCTGTCGGTGGATGAGATTAAACGCCAGGTGATGGAACCGGAAGAAGTGGCGATTGATTATCAGATTTAGGCGCTGGTTTGCCCGGTAGCGCTGCGCTGACCGGGCTCATCGCTTAGTTGAACGGATATTTTTTAAAGACCGCCTGTGATTCAAATGATTCGGCAGCCGCCTGAATCTCTCTAAAATCCGCTGCGTTAACGACGTGCGGAATCATCGACTGAATAAACGTCCAGACAACCGTGCTCGTGACGGCAACCTGATCGGGATCGGCGGAGGCCGGACGCTTCTTCAGCAAGGCATTCCATTCCCTGCAGGCCGCCAGCAGCTGGGTTGTAATGCGTTCGACCCATAAAGCGTGCTGCTTTTCCAACGGGCGCTGGTGGTGTTCATACACATTTTGAACGGCTTTCTCCGCGGCGGCGAGGATAAAGCCCAGCGTCTGAAGATCGTTTGCCAGCGCATCCGGCGCGACGGTCAGGAGTCTCCGCTCGGGTGCGGCCTGAGCCTCGAAATAATTCAGTATCAGCGACGAATCCATCAAACGTACTCCGTTATCCAGAATCAGCGTGGGCGCTTTTACCGCGGGGTTGATTCGGGAGAACGCTTCGAAAGTGCTAAAGACCGACAGCGGTTGGCTTTCAAACTCAACGCCATAAAGCTCAAGGGAGATCGCCACGCGCCGTACATAAGGTGAATCCATCATGCCAACAAGCTTAATCATCTTTCCCGTTTTCCTGTCTCTGTGAAATAACGCGTCATTGAAGAGGATGAACAGACAGTACAATACAAACTTCCTGGCGAATATCTTCAGTATCTTACCGTAAAGGTTAGTATTACTGACATGTGGGCAAGTTGCCGTTATACATCCAGCGCGGATAAGGGAGAGCTTTCATGTCGGATTTTCCACCCATTGCCAGTTTGCGAAGCTTTGAAGCCGTCGCCCGTCTTGGCAGCGTGACGCTGGCGGCGAAAGAACTCCACGTTACCCATTCCGCAATCAGCCAGCAGATCAAACTGCTGGAGGAGATGGTGGGCGTAAAGCTCTTTATCCGTCAGGGACGCGGGGTGCAGATCAACGAAGAAGGGCGGCTATATGCCTTACAGGTACGCGAGGCGTTGAACCATATTGCGGATGCCACCCGGCTCGTACAGGTGAAGCCGAGAAAGCAGGAGCTAACGCTAGCGATGGTGCCGTCTTTTGGATGCCACTGGCTGTTGCCGCGTCTGGAACGCTTTCGGGCGAAATATCCGCTTATCACCCTTCGGATCCTGGCCAGCCTGACGGTCACCAGCCTGCAGCAGGAAGGAACAGATATCGCGATACGAATGGGGAAGGGAAACTGGGAAGGGAGTGAAAGCCAGTACCTTTTTTCCGATGAGCTTATTGTGGTGGCCGCGCCTGGCTATAACGACGGTGTGTTGCCCGCTACGCCGGCTGAGATTGCAAAAAGTCATATTATTTTTTCCATGGAGTCGTGGAAAACGTGGTGCGTGAATGCGGGGCTGGAGAAAGAGATCGTGCCTGGCGGTTTATGCATTAACGACTCCAATATCATTATCGAAGCTGTTCGGCTCGGGAAAGGGATCGCGCTGGAGCGCCGCTCTCTGGTTCAGGATGCCATCACCCGGGGTGAACTGGTCCAGCTAACCTCCATTACCGCGCCGTATCCCTGGCCTTACTGGCTGGTGACAGCGCGGTCAACGGAGACGAAGCCGGAGGTGGCTCTTTTTGTCGCATGGCTGGATGAGGAGGTGGCGGTCTGGCGGCAGTTGACGGGCTGCTGAACTTTTTTCGATGCTGCTCGTAACAAAATGAATATCCAACAAGGGATACACAGAATTACTCCGGCACGCGTTCAGTCTTTCCGTAACCCCACAAGATTCTGCTTTTCCATCTCTGCATAATCATCGCTATAGCTTTGCATGTATATAGTTTTTGATCTATATTGGATGGGAGGCCTTGTGTCGGCAATTAACACGACGGACAGGTTTGATCGCTGGTTTACTTCGCTTGACGATACCGAACGCGCCAGCGTACTTGCAGCCCTGCTTGTTTTGCGAGAGAAGGGGCCGGGTTTATCGAGACCCTACGCCGATACGCTTAAAGGCTCTCGTCACAGCAACATGAAAGAGCTACGTATTCAGAGTAAGGGCGATCCCTTGCGGGCGTTTTTCGCCTTTGATCCAAACCGCACGGGTATCGTGCTTTGTGCGGGCAATAAGGTCGGCAATGAAAGGCGATTCTACGATGAGATGCTTCTCGTTGCTGACCGGGAATTCACTCACTGGCTGAATACATTAAAAGAGAGGGAATAGCGCGATGGGAAGAACCCTTGAGCAGCTTATAGCGGATGAAAAGCCGGAGGTTGTCGCCAGCGCTCAGGCGATAGCAACGGATATTTTGCTCAACATTCATCTTGCTGAGTTACGCGAGAAAGTACAAAAAACGCAGGTAGAAATGGCGCAGGCGTTGGGTATCAGGCAACCTACCGTTGCGGTAATGGAAAAGCCCGGGCGCGATTTGAAACTCTCTTCCCTCAAGCGCTACGTTGAGGCGGCGGGCGGAAAGCTGCGGCTTGATGTGGAGCTGCCGGATGGCTCGCACTATGAGTTCGTGCTGTAGGGCAGAAAAGCAAAAAAAACCTGCTTCAAAACCGCCAGCATGACCGTCACTCGCGGTGATGAACGAATAGATGCAATTACTTATGGGTAGAAGTGGGGACATGCTGCTGCATCAATTCAACGATCCAATCAATAAAAACGCGCAGTTTAGCGTTAACGTGGCGGTTCGGCGGAAATGCCAGATACAGGGGCATTGGATCAATACGCCAGTCTTCAAATAGCGGAATCAAGGAACCACATGCCTGATGCGCTGCCGCCATATAGACGGGTAGCGCAATCACGCCTAATCCCGCGAGCCCGGCTTCGAGGTAGGCGTTGCCATCATCCACTGCAAGCACATAGCTTCCCGTGATTTCAATACGTACACTCTCACCGTTCAGTACCAGAGGATCAATCTTACCGGTGCGTGAGGACAAGAATCCCACTATGCGATGGTCCGTGTTTTCCAGCTCTCGCGGGTGCGCAGGGGCGCCGAGGCGTTCCACGTAGCTCGGTGCGACGTAAACACCGATTTGCAAATCGCCAACATGGCGTGCGATCAGGGACTGGTCATTGATTCCCCCGCCGCGCACGACGCAATCCACGTTGTCGCCGATCAGATCCACCACCCGGTCACTCACGCCCATGTCGAACTGGATATCAGGGTAGCGCACGTGAAAAGCCGGTAGCGCGGGCACCAGCACCAGGCGGGCGAGAGGAGTGGGCACATCTACCCGTAGCCGTCCTCTGGGCGTAATTGCCGCACTGGACAGGCTGTTTTCAGCATCTTCCATGTCCGCCAGCAGGCGGATGACGCGCTCGTAGTAGACCGCGCCATCAGGAGTCACACCGAGCCTGCGGGTGGTGCGATGGAGCAGCTTTACGCGCAGGCGAGCTTCGAGCTGCTGAATAAGCTGCGTCACCGTGGTTTTGCTCATATGAAGCGTTTGGGCAGCCTTGGTGAAACTGCCAGCCTCCACCACGCGAGCAAAGGCGCGCATCGCATCGAAACGATCCATCCCAGGTCCTCTCTTTTCGCAGATTGTTTGGATATTACAAACAATGATGAACAAAGTCGCTTGTTTATCCGCCCGATCTGGCACCTGTAAAGTGTCTTTATGTTCACCGGGCAGATTTCGCCCCATTACAGAGGCACAAACATGACAACACGCGAAGCCGTTTTTCCATTAGGACGACAGGCGCTCTACGAGCGTAATCGCTATTCACCCGCCATCAAATCTAACGGCTTCCTGTTTGTTTCGGGACAGGTAGGTAGCCGGGAGGATGGTTCGCCTGAAGAGGATCTCAACGCGCAGATCCGGCTGGCATTCGATAACCTTAATGCTGTTCTCGCAGCTGCGGGCTGCACGTTCGATGACGTGGTTGACGTTACCCTCTTTGTCGTCGATCCTGAGTCAAACCTCGACGCAATCTGGAGTATCCTGCCAGAATATTGGGGGGAAGCGCCTTACCCTACGTTGACTGGGATCGGCGTGACGTGGCTGTACGGATTCCAGTTTGAGATTAAGGTGATTGCCAGGCTGCCCTAAGCGACAGGAGCTTTTTGCCATACGGCAAATTATCCGAACGCAGAAAAGCAAAAAGCCTGCTTTAAAAGCAGGCTTTTCAAATTTGGCTCCTCTGACTGGACTCGAACCAGTGACATACGGATTAACAGTCCGCCGTTCTACCGACTGAACTACAGAGGAATCGTGTGAACGAGGCGCATAGTAGCGACCTCGGTACGCCTTGTCAAAGGGTGAAAACGCACTTTTCTTTCGTTTGCCGACAATTTCAGCAAATCGCTGATTTTATAGCAAATTCGCGTTGAAATTACACAGCAAAATGCACCGCCCGCAGGCGGCGCTCAGGATCAGAACAGTACGGAGTAGTTCAGACCAAAGGTACGTCCGCGGCCTTTATAGGTATACAGCCCCGGCGCACCGTAGGTTGGGCTATACAGCCCCGGCGCGCGCTGGCCCCAGGCGGTGGTGTAGTCTTTGTCCAGCAGGTTTTCCACGCTGAAGCTGACCTTACCCACCGGCAGGGCGTAGCTGCCCAGGAAGTCGACCGTGTTATAGCCATCGATCTTCTTGCCGTCGGAGTCTGACACGTCAAAGGTCTGCGTGCTCTGCACGCGCAGGGTCCAGTCGCCCGGCGCCCAGTTGACCCATGCGCTGGCTTTCGACGGGCTTGCGCTGTCAACCGTCAGCTTCTCCCATTTCCCGTTTTCGCGCGTTTCAGACTTGATGGCGTTAAAGTTCGCACCGGTGCTCCAGTCGCTGTCGGTGAAGAAATAGTCCACCTGACCTTCCACCCCGTAGATACGACGCTTGTCGTCTTCCAGGTTGATGGTCATATCCGACTTGTTGATGGTGATGGTTTTATCCGAGAGCGAGTAATACGCCGCGACCTGCGTGCGCAGGTTATCGCCGGTGTAGCGCCAGCCCAGCTCATAAGCGTTGACCTTGATACCGTCCAGCGTCGAGTCGTTCACGTTGACGCTGTTCAGCAGGCGATAGTGACCGTTGCTGAGCTGATAGGTGCCGGAGCCGTAGTACTTCGCCAGGTCCGGAATTTCGAAGCCCTGGGAGAAGTTAAACCACAGCTGCTGCTGTTCGGTCAGGCGACCGAGGATCCCGGCGTTAAACAGGAAGTTATTGTAATCGGTTTTCCCACCCGGCACCGCATCGGCGGAGGTGGCTTTCCCGGTGGCGATGGCCTGCTGCTGGGTATAACCGACAAAGTCGTCCACCTTGTTCTCGGTGTACTGATAACGCACGCCGCCGCTCAGGGTGATGGCGTCAATGTCGTAGCTGGCCTGCAGGAACGGGGCGAGGTTGGTGATGCTGTAGCCCGGGTAACGGCCCACGTTGTAGGCATTATCCAGCTCCATGCCGCCGCTCGCCGCGGCCTTGCTCAGGTTGAAGAACTGCTGGTTGGCATCGAAGGTTTCGTGGTCGGCATCCACACCCCAGGTCAGCGTCAAATCGTCCACCGGCTTGCTGTTCAGCGTCAGCTTGCCGCCGTAAAAATCGGTTTTCTGCTGGGACGCGCCGATGCTGCTCACCACGCCTTTGGTCAGGGTCGGGAACGGATAATAGGTCAGGCTCTCGTCGCGATAGTAAATCTGCGCAACCAGATCCTGGCCCCAGAAATCGGTATTGGAATACTGCAGGTTAATCAGATGGCGCTCGGTACCCGGTACGCGGTCAGAATCGAGATTATCTTTGTTGTACGCGGTCGCATCGCCCGTTACCGCCGAGAAGTTCTTCCCGAGATACAGCCCATGCTTGCCGTCGGACTCGCTCTTGTAGTACTGCGTCGTCAGCTGCAGCTGCTGACGATCGTCAATGTTGATGGTGCCTGTGCCCATTACATCAATACGGTCGGAATACTGGAGGCCGGTCTGGGTGTTATCGATAATCACCTCGTTGCCTTTGCCGTCATACCAGCCGCCGTAGCGCTGATAGGACACCGACAGACGACCGGAGGCGTTGTCGTTGCCGCCGCTTACGGCTGCCGACACGTTCTCATCGTGATCGTTGTGGCTATTAAACCCGCTTTTTGCCCCGGTCTGGAACTCAACCTCGGTATCCGGCTGGCCCTTTTTGGTGACGATGTTCACCAGGCCGCCTGTGCTGCCGCCGCCGTAGAGCGAGGTGGCGCCGGAGATCACTTCGATACGGTCAATGTTGAACGGATCGATAGAGTCCAGCTGGCGGCTGTCGCTGCGGGACGAGTTCAGGCGAACGCCGTCCACCATCACCATCATGGAGCGGCCGCGCAGGTTCATGCCGTAGTTGGTACGGCCCTGGCTGCTGACGTCCATGCCCGGGATCAGCTGCGCCAGCACCTCTTTAATCTCTTTCCCGCCCTGAACCTGCTGCTCAATTTCAGCCCGCTCAATGACCCAGGTGGTCTGCGCCATCTCCGCCACGCTGCGGTGCGCGCGGCTGGCGGAGACAACGATATTTTCTTCCTTTTGTTCTTCCGCCCACGCAGAGGTAGAAAGCATTGCAAGCAAGCAAGGATTTAAAACCCAAAGATGAGAACGTTTCATTGTTATGTTGATCCTGATTGTGTGTGTCAGTACTCGGTGGTTTTTGCTAATGATTTAAAAACCGGGCTGCTGTCCGGGCTGGTGGTTGTGCGCCAGTGGATAACGCCGGGTGTGGTGGCCAGCTCAAACGGCTCGTCGGCATGCGCGCGATTAAGAATTCGCGCCGCGCGCCAGGCCATCAGGCTGAGCTGGGGTTCGGCAATGCCGAGACGGTGCATCCCGGCGTTCACGGCGAACAGGCGGTTGCTCTGCGGGCCGTCCCATTCGAGGGTGAAATCGTTGTTAATGCAGAAGGCTTCGTCCGTGTCCAGATGCAGGCGGTGAGACAGCGGCGCGAGGAACGCGGGCTGCACGGCGCGGTAGCCGGTGGCGAAAATCACCACGTCGCTATCCAGCTGCTCGCGGCCGCCGTCGAGGTGATGCTGAATGCTCAGGCGATGTCCGTTTTCCTGGCGCGTCAGGGCCGTCACCGAGCGGGACGGCATCAGGTGCGCCCAGGGTTTTTCACGCAGCACTTCGAAGCGGTGGTACATGGCGCGGTAAATCGCCAGCAGGGACTCGGTGGTGATGCCGTCGGAGGTCATCTTCTGCTCGTGCAGCATCTGACGTCGGGCCTCTTCGCCCAGCGTGGAGAAGCTGTCCACGTACTCCGGCGTGAAATACTCGTTGGCAAAGGCGGCTTCATCCAGCGCGTTATAGTTATTGCGGCGCGATACCCAGTTCAGGCTCAGCGGCTGGCCCCATTCGCCGCGGAAGATATTCAGGAACAGGTCGGCCCCGCTCTGGCCGCCGCCGACGACGGTGACGCGCTTGCCGGTGAGATCCGGCGTGCGCAGCATCATCTCGCTGGCGTGGAAACAGGTATCGTCCTGCGTCGTAACGCAGTCAGGCAGGTTGATCTGTTTGCCAATCCCCACGCAGACGTGCCGCGCCAGGAAGCGGTCGCGCTGGGTCACCACCTCAAACAGGCCGTTTTTCTCATCAAAGCTCACCTGCTGCACCTGCTGGCTAAAGGCCAGGTTGGTGAGGTTATCCGCCGCCCAGCACAGGTAGTCCGCAAACTCTTCGCGGGAGACGGTGCGCTGCTCGGTGGTCAGGAAGCGGTAGAACTTTTTGCGCTGCACCAGATAGTTCAGGAAGCTGTGGCGGTTGGTCGGCTCCACGGCGCTGACCAGATCCTTCAGGAAGCTGGTCTGCATGTGGCAGTCCGGCACCATCATTCCCGGGTGCCAGGAGAAGTGCGGTTTACGCTCAAGGAACAGCGAGCTAAAGCCGTCCAGCCCTTCGGCCAGAGCGGCGATGCTGAGGTTAAACGGGCCAATACCAATGCCGATGAAATCATAGGTTTTCATTGCGCTGACTCCCGGGAGGCGAGAAAAAGAGGGTTATCAAGGTCGGTGACGTAGTTCGGCAGCATGCGGCTGCCGCCGTCGTGTTCGGAGAAGGTCAGTTTGACCGGGTTGAGGATCACGCGAATAATCTGCGGCTTGAAGAGATCGAATTTGGCGAAGCGCTCTGCCAGATCCGGGTGCGCCGCCATATACTCCCGTAAAACTCCGGCCAGAATCTGGTAGAAGCGCGTTTCGCTCACGCCGCATTGCAGGGTGAGGCGCGAGATAAAGCGCAGCACCGTCACAAAGTTGCCGGTTTGCAGGTCGTGAATGATGTAATCCGCGCTCAGGCGCGCCGTGACGGCCTTCACCTGCTCCGGCAGGCTCTGGGCCTGCGGGAAATCCTCATCCACCAGTCGCATATCGCCCTGGAAATCTTTCAGCAGGATGCGCTGCGGGACGTAATCCTTCATCACCAGCGTCACGTTCTGGCCGTGGGCGATCAGCGCCACGCCGTAGCGGCAGAGCAGGTGATAGAACGGGATCACCGTTGCCTCAAACAGCTTTTCCAGCCATGCGTCGGCGCTTAGCCCCGAGCGTTTAATCCACGCGTCGATCAGCGGGCGCCCGGCATTGTCGGTTTCCATCAGCGCGGCCATCAGCACCGCCTGTTCACCGTCTTCTAAATAACAGGACGGATTCTCGCGCCAGATCACCCCCAGCATCTCCTGATAGCGGTAGGGCGCTTTCGGCAATGCGGCATAGCCCGGATGCGACAGATAGCCGGCAGCGGGTTCGCCAAGCACCTGCGCACCGGAGCGGATCAGCGTGGCGTCGGTGGCAAACTGCTGCTGAAGCCAGCGCGAAGCCAGCGGCCCGGCAGCAATGTATTTGCCCGGGATGCCGCGATAGCAGGAGGTGTTGTAGATGGTCAACGGAAGCTTGATGTCATACGGCGCGCGACGGCTGGCGTTGGTGAGCGTGCGCAGGGACTGCTGCGCCAGATACTCGTCGCCAAATTCGCCCAGCTCAACCATCTCTTCGCGCGCCAGCTGGGCCAGGAAATGAACGGCGATCTTCTGCTGCCACTGCCACGGGTGCAGCGGCAGTGGCAGCCAGCCGTCGTTGAGACCCAGCGCCTGCCAGCGGGCGTCAAAGCGGGCGCGCTCGGCGTTGTCCATGGCGCTCGCCAGCAGAGCGTTGATCTCGCAATCGGCGTCGCTGCTCCAGACCAGATGCTCGCGCTGAACGGCGACCCAGTGCAGGCGAAAACGTCCGCGATACTCGGGCGCGTACTGACGCAGCGCGTCCAGGCCCCAGCCGCGGCGACCTTTGTTGAAAATAAACTTCGGGTGACCGCTCATCAGACACTGTAATTCGTCCGGGTCGAGGTGGATCAGCGCGTCCGCGTCCAGCGCTTCACGCGCCTGCAGCAGCTGCATGTCGCCGCGCAGCGTGGCGTAGAGATCTTCCATATGCTCTGCCGTTTGCGCGTCGCTCATCTCCAGCACCGTCGCCAGCTGCAGCAGCGCGCGTTCCGCTTCCACGGCATCGCCGCTGGCGGCGATCAGGCTGTCCGGGTCGATATGCAGCCAGCCCCAGATCCCGCGCGCGGCGCGAAACTGCCAGGACTCGTTGCCTATGGCGATGCGCCAGAGGTCCGACGAAACCGGCTCAGCGCGCAGGGTGCGTTCGTACTCCAGCTCGGCGAGAATCTTTGCCACCATCTCGCGGTTCACTTTCTGCCAGAGCGCGTTCACAGTTCCACCTCGCTGAAGAAGCGGTGGCGCTGGCTCATGATCAGGCGCGAGCGCTTGTGCGGGAAGTCGAACTCTTTCACCGTGTCGAAACCGGCGGAGGCCAGATGGCGGAACAGGCGCTGGTTGTCAAAGCGCGGCTCGGCTACGATGCGCGCGGTGCGCGGTTCATCGAGATACAGATAGTGGCTCAGGCCGCGCAGCCAGCTGCGGATGTACTGCGCGCCGCGCCAGTTCTCTTCGCCCACCAGCATGTGCAGCCCGCGGTCAAACGGCTGCCAGCGGTAGTGGCGGCCAATGCGATCTTCTGCCGCCCAGTAGAGCTCAAAATAGCCGAACGGCTGGTCGTCGAAGCAGCCGATAACCGGGTAGCAGTAGGTCGAGTCAAGCTGACGGCGCAGGTAGCTTTCCTGCTCGGCCTGCGGGCCCGCCATCTCCCAGAAGGCGTTCACGCGCGGGTTGTTCATCCATTGGGTAAAGCGCTCGCCGTCCAGCGCCACGTCGACCACGCGGAAGCTGAGGGTGCGCTTAATTTGCGGATCGTAGCGACGGTACACTTCGCCCTGCGGGCGGTGAGGACGCAGCGGGAAATACAGCTGACGGCTCTCATCAAACTGCATCCCGCCGCTGGCCTGCGGCCGTTCGCCTTTCAGCCACAGCGGCAGCTGCCAGAAGGTTTCGCGTGCCAGATAGTCCCCGTGGGCCAGGCTAAACAGCGCCTGCGCCTGGGGGGCATCCTGCCAGGTCGCCCAGGGCAGGGTAATGCCGGTCAGCGCGGGTGCGGCAACAAACAGCTGATCCAGGGCTTCGACCAGCCAGCCGTCCGGGAGCCCATTCAGACGCTCCAGCACCGCGCTGCCGTCGAGACCCAACGTCAGCGGCAGCGCGCGATCCGTTGCGGTGCAGCGAAAGCCGTAGCCGGAATGGACGATATTCGCGATTGCCATTACGCCTTCTCCTTGTAAAACGGGTTGCTAAAGTCGAAATAGATCACCGCCGGATCGGCGATGGTGTTTTCATTGCGATCGTGCAGGTAGCAGAAGAAGTTGCCTTTGCAGTTCCAGGTCGGGCTGTCGAGCACGTAGTCGAGGCAGCGGGTCTGCTTTGCCGTGCGGCGCAGTTCGGCCAGCGCGTCGCGCACGCGGGACATCAGGTTCTCCTCGCTGTCAAAACCGGCAGCGGCGAGGGCGGCGGTGACGGCAAGGGTAGAGTTCAGCAGCAGGTAATAAGGGAAGTAGCGCAGCAGCTGGCTCTCACCGAAGCGGTTTTCCACCTCCGTTTCGCCCGCCTCTTTCAGCCACGCGTCGGCCCCTTCGGTCCACGCGCTGCCCTGGCAGTCGCGGTAGATCAGCCCGACGGGGAAATCCTGCTGCATCTCAACGAGGATATTTTGCTGGTGCGCCAGCAGGACCAGACCGTAGTCCGCCTCGGCGCTGAACAGCGGGAGCAACACGCGGTCGCAATAAGCGTCCAGCCAGCAGCGGGCGGCCTGGGCGAGCGGTAAATCCAGACGCTGGCTCAGACGGCGCACCGCGGAAGCCAGCAGGCTGTCGCCGCCGTCCGGCGCGGCCTGGGTCAGGCTCACCAGCACGTTGGTCTGGGTGTCTGGCGTATCGAACAGCAGATTGACGCGCAGGGCCATCAGGCTCTCTTCCTGAATAACGCCGCTTTCGTCACGCAGCCCCGCCCAGCCGTCCTCCTGCATCACGCGCATGGTTGGGTAGAGAGCCTGTAAATCTTGCCAGCGTTCCGTTTTCGCCAGGCGCGCCAGGCGCATTCCGCGCTTAACCTCTTTGACCGACAGCGTGCGCACGGAGTTGGTCAGGCGCACGCTGAGGGAGAACTTAATCATGTCGCTGTTGGTTTCGCTGTACAGCGAGCGGGAGGAGCTGGTAGGCAGCCACTGCGCGCCCGCTTCGCCCAGATCCTGCAATGTACCGTTTTCCGCCAGACGCTGACACCAGTCCTGCTCCAGCAGATAGTCGGCCTGCCACGGATGCATCGGCAGCAGCCAGCGGGTGTCGGTGAAGTGGCCGAGCAGCTCAGGCGCGCTCTGGGCCGCGAAGCGCAGCAGACGCTCGCGCAGGGAGACGTTCAGGCTGTCGCCGGCAACGAGCGTGCTCTCAACGGCAAACCAGCGCAGCGGGAAGCGGGAGGCGAAATCGGGCAGATAGCGACGCGCCTCGGTTTCGTTGAACGGCTCGTGCGACTTCGGTGCAGGGTGAAACGCGTGGCCGACCAGCAGCGCCTGTTCCGCGTCGGCAAACGTCAGCGGCTTATCGCGCAGGTTTGCCCAGCTGTGGCGCAGATCGATCGCCTGCCAGGTGTGCGCATGGCTTTCGAGAACGCGCTGCTTAAAACGCGCCAGCGTATCGGCATCCAGCGAGCCTTTAACTGATGGTTTTTCAAGAATTAAATCAACCATTTGGTCAAATGTGACGGCGTCACCGTCATCACTGTTGCTCTGAATAAGCGTTGCCGGGAAACGGTACTGATGATGCTGGGTGGGAGAGAAATAGCGTACCGGAACACGAAGCGCCTGGGTTTGGGACAGCGGGATATGAATGTTCGGTAACGCATCCGCAGCGGTAGCGGGGAGATAGCGCCAGTCCTTCGTTTCGCGCAACAGGGCGTTTAAAAAACACTGGGCTGCAACGTCTGTACCGGCAGAGCGGGGCAGAGCACGCATAGATGTACCTCATTCCATGATTGATAATAATTCTCGTTATGATATTCATTCTGTTTACAGTCGCAACCATTTTTGCAATATTTGTTTTCATAAACTTCATGATTTCCACACATTTATTGACACTATGTTTACATTCTCATGCGCGCTGACTCAGAAACATTGACCGAAAACGTCACCTCAAAAGCCAACTGGCCCCTGGCGTTATGTGCGGGTTTATTAGGTATCGGGCAAAACGGCCTGCTGGTGATGCTCCCGCAGCTGGTGACCCTGACCGGGCTGTCGCTCTCGGTCTGGGCCGGTCTGCTGATGTTCGGAACCATGCTCTTTTTACCGGCCTCGCCCTGGTGGGGACGCCAGAGCGAGCGACGGGGATGTAAGGCCGTGATGCTGGCCTCGCTGAGCGGCTATCTGGCCAGTTTCGCCGTCATGGCGCTGGTGGTCTGGGCGATGGCGGCCGGAAGGCTGGATACTTTCTGGGGACTGGCGGGGCTGATTCTTTCACGTCTGCTTTACGGACTGACTGTGTCGGGGCTGGTGCCTGCGGCCCAGACGTGGGCTATTCAGCGTGCGGGGCTGGAGAAAAGAATGGCGGCGCTGGCGACGATAAGCTCCGGCCTCAGCTGCGGACGTCTGCTCGGCCCGCCGCTGGCGGCGCTAATGCTCAGCGTCAGCCCGGTGGCGCCGCTCTGGCTAATGGCGATCGCGCCGTTAATCGCGCTGCTGCTGGTGCTTCGCGAAGCCGCAGACCCGCCGCTGCCGCCGGTGGCGCACCAGGCAACCCGTCTGCAGGCCTCCATGCTGCCGTTCCTGCTGCTGGCGCTGCTGCTGGCGGCGCTGGTGAGCCTGATGCAGCTTGGCCTGTCACCGCATCTTAGCCCCCTGCTGGAGGGCAACGCCCGGGAGATCAGCCATCATGTTGCGCTTCTGCTGAGCCTGGCCGCGCTGGCCACGCTCGCGGCGCAGTTTCTGGTGGTCCGCCCGCAGCATTTCACCCCGGTGACGTTGCTCTGCATCGCGGCGGTGCTGATGGTGGCCGGGCTTGGGCTGATGACCGTCGCGGGTTTAACGCTGTTCTACGTGGGGATTGTTATCACTTCACTCGGGGCGGCGATGGCCACGCCGGGCTACCAGCTTCTGCTGAACGACAGGCTGACCACCGGGAAAGGGGCGGGCGTCATCGCCACCAGCCACACGTTAGGCTACGGCGTCAGCGCGCTGCTGGTGCCCGTGGTGACGCGCTTTTACGGCGAGCAGTCTTTGACGGTGGCCGCGTGGGGAATGGCAGTGCTGTTTTTAGCGTTGAGCATAGGGGTACGCTCAACCGAGCGGACCCCTTCTGAAAAGCCTTAATGGATCTGGCGGGAGGAATGGCCGCCAGACTCCTCATTTTGCCGCAGACGCTGGAGCGGATCCTGCTGATAAAACTGGCAGAAACGCTGCCACAGCGCCGGGAAGCGGGGCGCGAAGAGTTCGGGCGCGCTGAAGAAATACTCCGAGAGCACCGCAAAGCACTCGGCCGGGTCGGTTGCCGCATAGGCGTCAATGCTGGCCGCGCTTTCGCCCACCAGGTCTATTTCATCCTGAATGTTATCCATCGCCGCGTGCAGATCGTGCTCCCAGCCCGCCACCTCGCGAAGCGGGATCAGCGGAACTCCGCTGGCGCGATCGCCGTTGCGGGTATCGAGCTTATGCGCCACTTCATGGATAACCAGATTAAAACCGGACGCATCGAACGAGTCCTGAATGTCGAGCCAGTTCAGGATAATCGGCCCCTGCTGCCAGCTTTGTCCGGACTGCACCACGCGCTGGTTGTGCACCAGCCCGATATCGTCCTGCCATTCGTCATCCACCACGAACGGCGCGGGATAGATAAGCACCTCGTGGAAACCGTCCAGCCACTCAATGCCGAGCTCAAGCACCGGCAGACAGAAAAGCAGGGCGATACGCGCGTTTTTCAGGGGATCGAGTTCGAAACCCTGCAGTGGAACCAGACGTTTTTGCTGTAAAAAACGATCCGCCAGCTGAACCAGTTTCGCTTGTTCATCCGGCTTAAGATTAGCCAGAACAGGGATCGTCAGCGCGTCATCCCATGGCAGCGCCATATCCCGGCCAGCTTCATTCGTTTTCCAGGGCCACTTTATCATCGCTTTGCTCGCAAACTCGTCACTTGAACAAAAATGGGAAAGTCAGGTTTGGTTAAGATGCCAGAAAATCGCTCACTGCGACAATTCCAGCCTGAATAAACTATCATTCGTACGTAGCGGTGGGTAGCGGTTTACGGGCATCACCTTCATTTTGTGAAGTCTGTCGTAGCCTTAGCCCACAGGTTCAGTGAAGAAATCAGTACGGTATTGAAAAGATGAGCGATTTCAAAGGTAACAAGCAGAGTCTGCCCAGCCGTGCGTGCGCGCACTGCCAGCGGCCTATGACGTGGCGCAAGAAATGGGCGAAATGCTGGGATGAGGTCAAATACTGTTCCGAGCGCTGTCGCAGGAGCCACCGTTGACCGAACTGCGCCTGATCCTCGGCGATCAGCTTAATCCGCACCACAGCTGGTTTGATGCCTGCAATCCAAATGTCATTTACGTGATGCTGGAGCTGCGGGCAGAAGCCGCGTACGTGCTTCATCACGCTCAGAAAGTGATCGCCATTTTTGCGGCCATGCGCGCGTTTGCCACTGCGTTAAAGGAGAAGGGGCATCGGGTGAGGTATGTCCGGCTCTCTGACGGCTCAAACCGCGGCGCGCTGGAAGACAATCTCAACGCGCTGGTCGCGCATTACGGCGCCGACAGGGTGATATGGCAGGAGCCCGACGAATGGCGCCTGGATACGCAGCTCCAGACGTGGGCGAAAGCGGCGTCCGTCGAAACGGCCTGCGTCAGCAGCGAGCATTTCTTCACTACCCGTGAACAGGTGAGCGCGTTCTTTGCGACGCGCAAAAGCTGGCGAATGGAGTACTTTTACCGGGAAATGCGTCGTCAGCACGGCGTACTGTTAACCTCAGAAGGCGAGCCGGAAGGGGGGAAATGGAATTATGATGCCGAAAACCGCAAACGCTGGTCCGGCGAGCCGCCCGCACCGGAGGATTCGCGTCCGCGCCACGATTATTCAGCCTTATGGGCGGAGATCCAGCGCTGCGGCGTAATGACCTTCGGCGAACCGCAGGCCGGGAATTTTCGCTGGCCGCTCAACCGTTCGGAAGCCAAAGCCAGGCTGGATGAATTTATCGCTCACGTGCTCCCCCAGTTCGGCGCCTGGCAGGACGCGATGCACGCTGAGGAACCTTTTCTGTTCCACTCGTTAATTTCATTCGCGCTGAATACCAAAATGCTTAATCCGCGGGAAGTGGTAGCTGCCGCCCAGCAGGCATGGCGTTCGGGCCATGCGCCGCTGCCTGCCGTTGAAGGGTTTATCCGACAAATTCTCGGCTGGCGGGAATACGTGCGTGGGATCTACTGGTCGCAGATGCCGGGCTATCGGGAGCTGAATGCCTTAGACCAGCACGCCCCGCTGCCGGACTGGTTCTGGACCGGCAAGACGCAGATGCGCTGCCTGGCGCATGCCGTTGGACAGTCGCTCACCGAGGCTTACGCCCACCATATCCAGCGCCTGATGGTCATCGGGAACTTTAGCCTGCTCAGCGGCCTGTCGCCGCAGGCTGTTCATGAATGGTATCTGGGTGTCTACATTGATGCCTTTGAATGGGTAGAGCTGCCCAATACCCTCGGGATGAGCCAGTTTGGCGATGGCGGATTGCTGGCCAGTAAGCCCTACGTTTCGAGCGCGTCGTACATTCACAAGATGAGTAATTACTGTCAGGGGTGCCGGTATCAGCACACCCAGCGTACCGGAGAGCTGGCGTGCCCCTTCAATGCCCTTTACTGGGATTTCTTTGCGCGCAACCAGGCGCGTCTGGGTAACAATCCCCGCCTGGGCATCGTCTTTAAACAGCTTGCGGACATGAAGGAAGAGGAGCGGCAGGCCATTGCCGACCGCGCCGGGTATATTCGCCTGCATCTCAACGAGCTCTGACGTATTTCAACACTGCGCCGGTTGCGGTGGGTCAATAAGACGCTATTATTTTTGACTTTGCTGCGTATTCCCCGACAGGACATCCAGACGCTATGCCCGTGAATTTTGACCTTAACGATCTTTATGCTTTCAGAGCGTTAGTGGAATACGGTAACTTCCGTGTCGCCGCTGAATCTATCTGCTTATCCCAGTCGGCGCTGAGCCGCAGGATTGAAAAACTGGAAGCCGCGCTGGGAAACCGGCTGTTTGACCGTACCACCCGCCGCGTGGCCTTAACGTTATACGGGCAAAACTTTGCTGAACGCTCCGCGCAGCTGCTCGACAACGTTGAGTCAATGCTGGCGGATGTCGATAAGGTCAGCGAAGAGCGGACGGGGCTGATCACGGTTGCCACGGTACCGTCCGCGGCCTGTTACTTTATGCCCGATGTGATCCGTCGTTTTCAGTCTCGCTATCCGCGCGTTCGCATTAAGCTCATCGACAGCAGCGCGGGGAATGTGATTGACGCCGTGGCCCGAAGCCAGGCGGATTTTGGCATCAGCTTCGCAGGAAACCTGCCGTCTGACATCGAATTTTTCCCGCTGGTGGAGGATGTCTATGTTGCGGCGTGCCGAAAGGATCACCCGCTGGCGCAGAAGAGTCATCTGACGTGGCAGGCCTTTTACCAGCAGGATTATATCTCCCTCGATAAAACGTCAGGTAACCGTAACCTGCTCGATCGGATGCTGGGGGATATCGTTCCCGACCGCCCTAGCGTATGCGAAACGCGCCACGTTACCACGATGCTCGGTATGGTAGAGGCGGGGATCGGCATTGCTGCCGTTCCCGCCATGTCGATGCCGACGTCAGAGCACACGCTGCTGACGCATCTGCCGCTGGTGGCGCCGGAAGTGAAACGCACCGTGGGGCTTATCCGGCGCCGGGGGCGCATCCAGTCCTATATTGCGGCTGAACTGGAAAAACAGATCACCGAGCAGTATCGCCGGACGTAACGGGGATCATTCCCGTCTTCTGGATGACGTCCCTGGAGGGCGGTGAGGCGAGATAGGTTAGCAGCGCTTTCCCCTCCGCGGGATATTCTGCGTGACGGGTGACCGCACCCGCGAAGCGCGTGATGTACTGCAGATTATCCGGGATTTTCCCGATAAAGGTGACGCCCTGAACCGGCAGCAGCTCGCTCACCTGCTGGAAACCGACGGTGTATTTTCCTTTCGCCACTTCTGAGGCGACCGGGATACGCTCGACCATTGTCGCTTTATCCGCCACTTCCTTTTCAATCCCCAGCTTTTTGAACAACGTCTGGCTGACGTACCTGCCGCTGGCGCTGTCAGAGTAGGCGATGGAGCTGGCCTGCAGCAGCGTTTTACGCAGAGCCGCCTCGCTGCTGATATCAGGGACATCCGCCCCTTTTTTCACCACCATGCCAACGGGGGAGTCCGCGAGTTCCGTTCGCGAACCCGGCTGGGTCTGGCCGGCTTTTTCGAGCTTCTCCAGCGCATCGCCCACCATAATCACCACGTCGGCTTTCTCGCCGCGCGCCAGTCGGTTTGGGATCGCCTGCGGCGTAGCGCCCATTGAGGGTCCGGGGATAATCACGATTTTATCCCCGGTCCGGCGTTCATAGTCCGGGGCCAGCTTTTCCAGGGCGGCCTTGAAGCCGCCTGAAATCATGACCTTCACGTCCTGGGCACAGGCATTAACGCTCAGAAGCGCCAGCACCAGCGCGCTGGCGGTAAAGCGATAGGTGCGTTTCATACTGCCCCCTGTGACTTGACGGTGTTTTGCAGCGATACCGCGCGGCGGCGGTAGAGGTAGAGCGTGGCCAGCAGGGCACACACGGCAGCGAAACTCATCCAGTAGCCAGGCGAGGCTTTGTCACCGGTGTATTCAATCAGCGCGGTGGACATGACCGGGGTAAAGCCGCCAAAGACCGCCGTTGCCAGGCTGTAAGCCAGAGAGAACCCCGCCACGCGCACTTCAGCAGGCATAATCTCCGTCAGGGCCGGGATCATCGCGCCGTTGTACAGGCCGTAGAGGAAGGAGAGCCACAGCAGCACGATCAGCATCATGGAGAAGCTGGGCGCGCTCGCCAGCAGCGTCAGGGCAGGGTAGCTGGTCGCCAGCGCAAGCAGGGCCATGGCAATCAGCACCGGCTTGCGCCCGAAGCGATCCGACAGCGCGCCGCCCACCGGCAGCCAGATGAAGTTAGAAATCGCCACCAGGAGCGTGACCAGCAGACTGTCCGAGGCGCTGAGCATCAGCACCTTTTTGCCAAAGGTGGGGGCGTAGACGGTGATCAGGTAGAACGCGGTGGTGGTCATCGCTACCATCAGCATGCCTGCGACCACCACCTGCCAGTTGCCGAGCAGCGTTTTAAAGACCTGACGCATCTCCAGATGCTGGCGGCGCGCGCTGAACTCTTCCGTCTCCTCCAGCTTGCGGCGCAGGAAAAAGATAAACGGCACGATTAAGCAGCCGAACAGGAACGGGATGCGCCAGCCCCATTCGCGAATGGCGCTCTCCTCCATCAGGGCATTCAGGGCAAAGCCCATCGCCGCGGCGACCATAATGGCGACCTGCTGGCTACCGGACTGCCAGCTGGTGTAAAACCCTTTGCGCCCCGGCGTGGCGATTTCAGCCAGATAAACCGAGACGCCTCCAAGCTCCGCACCGGCGGAAAAGCCCTGCAGCAGACGGCCCGTCAGCACCAGCAGCGGCGCCCACAGACCGATGCTTTGATAAGAGGGGATAAGCACGATCAGGAACGTCCCCGCCGCCATGATGGAAAGCGTGACGATTAGCCCCTTTCTGCGCCCCACCTTGTCGATATATGCGCCAAGCACGATGGCGCCTATTGGACGCATCAAAAAGCCCGCGCCGAAGACGGCGAAGGTCATCATCAGCGACGCAAATTCACTGCTTGCCGGGAAGAACGTGTGGGCGATGTAGGTGGCATAGAAGCCGAAAAGAAAGAAATCGAACTGCTCAAGAAAGTTGCCGGACGTCACGCGAAGTATGGCGCCCGCTTTCGAGCGTACGGTTGCAGGTGAGGTTGAGGAAAACATGGTTATCTCCAGTTTATTGTTGACGTTTTACGCGTCTGTTTTTGAAAACTGGATCAGGATGAGGAAATAGATAAGCGCAAATGCCGCATCGGCTGATGCACTTTTTGCATGAATAGCCTTCGCGGGATAAATACAATTAATGACAACAATAACTTAACAATTAATTGATTTTTTATTCACCACGTTTTGCTAAGTGGCTGATATCACGGTTTTGTGACATGACGCAGGCGCATGTCTTTCTGCGACTGCCGGGCAGCGTTGCGCCACCCGGACTGTCTCAACCTAGCGCTGTGAACAACCCGCGCACTGTTTGTTCTGGATCTGCTGGAAGAAATCGTTGCCTTTGTCATCCACCAGGATAAACGCCGGGAAGTTCTCGACTTCAATTTTCCAGATGGCTTCCATTCCCAGCTCCGGATATGCGACGCATTCCAGGCTCTTAATGCTGTTTTGCGCCAGCACCGCCGCCGGGCCGCCAATGCTGCCCAGGTAGAAGCCGCCGTGTTTATGACAGGCGTCGGTTACCTGCTGGCTGCGGTTGCCTTTCGCCAGCATGATCATGCTCGCGCCGTGGGATTGCAGTAAGTCCACATACGAGTCCATACGGCCAGCCGTGGTCGGGCCGAGTGAGCCAGACGCGTAGCCTTCCGGCGTTTTGGCCGGGCCTGCGTAGTAAATCGGATGATCTTTAACGTACTGCGGCAGTTCTTCACCGTTGTCGAGTAGCTCTTTCAGCTTCGCGTGGGCAATATCGCGCGCCACGATGATGGTACCGTTCAGCGACAGGCGGGTAGAGACCGGGTGCGCGGAAAGCTGTGCCAGGATCTCCTTCATCGGCTTGTCCAGATTGATGCTCACCACGTCGCCTTCGCCCTGCTGGCGCAGTGATTCAGGAATATACTGGCCCGGGTTGTGTTCCAGCTTCTCAATCCAGATCCCGTCGCGGTTGATCTTCGCTTTAATGTTGCGGTCTGCGGAGCAGGAGACGCCCATGCCGATTGGGCAGGAGGCGCCGTGGCGCGGCAGGCGGATCACGCGGATATCGTGGGCGAAGTATTTACCGCCGAACTGCGCGCCGAGGCCGAGGTTCTGCGCTTCCTGGAGCAGTTCCTGTTCGAGCTGAACGTCGCGGAACGCCTGGCCGTGTTCATTACCTTCCGTCGGCAGCGCGTCGTAGTAGCGCGTGGAAGCGAGCTTCACGGTTTTCAGCGTGGCTTCCGCTGACGTACCGCCAATCACAAACGCGATATGGTAAGGCGGGCAGGCCGCAGTGCCCAGGGTGCGCATCTTCTCAACCAGGTAGTTTTTCAGCTTCGCCGGGGTGAGCAGCGCTTTGGTTTCCTGATAGAGGTAGGTTTTGTTGGCAGAACCGCCGCCTTTTGCCATGCACAGGAATTTGTATTCGTCCCCGTCCACGCTGTAGAGATCGATCTGCGCGGGCAGGTTGGTGCCGGTATTCACCTCTTTATACATGTCCAGCGCCGCATTCTGCGAGTAGCGCAGGTTATCTTCAATGTAGGTGTTATACACGCCCTGGCTCAGCGCCGCTTCGTCACCGCCGCCGGTCCAGACGCGCTGGCCTTTTTTGCCCATGATGATCGCGGTGCCGGTATCCTGGCAGGTTGGCAGAACGCCTTTTGCGGCAATTTCAGAGTTACGCAGGAACTGCAGGGCAACGTATTTGTCGTTCTGGCTGGCTTCCGGGTCGTTGAGAATGGCGGCAACCTGCTTCTGATGGGAAGGACGCAGCATAAACGCGGCATCATGGAAGGCCTGCTGCGCCAGCAGGGTCAGGGCTTCCGGCTCCACTTTCAGCACTTCCTGACCGTCGAATTCGGCAACGGAGACGTGCTCTTTGGTCAGCAGGTAGTATTCGGTGTCGTCATGGGAAAGAGGGAAGGGGTTCTGATAAAAAAACGGTTTATTCGACATAGTATTGCTCCACAAAAATAAAACCGCCGGAGGAAACGTCCGGCGGTCAGGAATCAGAACATCATGGACATCCACGGATAACCAATCAGCAGCAGGGCCGCCAGGAAGATGGCACCGAAGATGGTGCCGAGGCGCCAGTAGTCTTTGGTTGGCAGGTAGCCGCTACCGTAGTAAATCGGGCTTGGGCCAGTACCGTATGGGGTGATGATCCCCATCACGCCCAGCGAAGTCACCATCAGCAGAACGAACACTTCCATATTCATGCCAGGGATGGTGGAGGCGATGGTCAGCATCGCTGGCAGCAGCGCCGTGGTGTGCGCTGTGGTGCTGGCAAACAGGTAGTGCAGCAGGTAGAACGCCAGCAGCAGAACGATGGTCGCCACGCCCGGAGAGATACCGCTCATCAGCAGACCGCCTTCTTTACCTAACCAGCTGATAAAGCCGGTAGAGGAGAGGCCATCCGCCAGCGCAACCAGGGTGGCGAACCAGACGAAGGTGTTCCATGCGGCCTTGTTACCGGTGATATCGTTCCACTCCAGCACGCCGGTCCACAGCATCAGACCGACGATGAGCAGGGCCGCCATGGCAGGCTCAATCCACGCGGCGGCGAAGATCCACATCAGCAGAGCACAGCACACGAACACCAGCAGCAGAATTTCGTTGCGGGACAGTTTGCCCAGTTTTTCCAGCTCGCGGGTCGCCCACAGCGGCACTTCGTTATTCACTTTGACTTCTGGCGGGTAGAACCAGTAGGCCAGCAGCGGCATGGTCAGAATCAGCAGGATACCCAGCGGCAGGAAGGCGAGGAACCAGGTGCCCCAGGAGATATCAATCCCAACCGTACTTTTCACCAGCGCCAGGGCCAGCAGGTTTGGCGCGAGGGCGGAGAGGAACATTGAGCTGGTGATACAGGCGGCGGTGATCGCCACCCACATCAGGTATGAACCAATCTTACGCGCGCTTGGGTCATTAGGTTTTGAACCGTACAGCGGCGGCAGGTTAGCGATAATCGGGTAGATGGTTCCGCCGCTGCGCGCGGTGTTGGACGGGGTGAACGGTGCCAGCAGCAGGTCAGCAAACGTAATGGCGTAACCGAGCGTCAGGCTGCGACGGCCGAGGTACTTCACCAGAATCAGCGCCAGACGGCGGCCGAAGCGGGTTTTGTCATAGCCTGCGGCGAACATAAAGGCACCGAAAATCAGCCAGACGGTAGAGTTACCAAACCCGCTCACCGCCCATTTAAAGGAGGCGCCCGCCAGTTTGAATTTCGGGTCAGCCAGTTGATCGGGGCTGAACAGCACCCACTGGCTGCACAGGGCGATGGCGACCACGCCGGTCAGGCCGATCACCGCACCCGGCAGCGGTTCGAAGATCAGACCGACGATCACGCCGACAAAGATGGCGAAGTAGTGCCATGCGTAAGGCGGCAAGCCGTCAGGAACGGGAACAAACAGCAGCAGTACGGCGACGATGACGGGTAGCGCCATCATCAGCAATCGTTTTGCGTTTCCATTTGATGCCTGGTTCGCCACAGGGGGCGTTACAGCAGTTTTTGTATTCATAGTTTCACGTCTTAAGTTGTCAAAAATTCGGTCACAATGAAAAGGCACTTTATTTAGTTTCTTTGCTTTTTTTAGTTATTAAAGGTGCTTTCTTGTATTTTCAGTAATAACGATTTAACACGTTTTTGTGTGCGCTAAATTAAAAAATGATGATGTTTTTATATTGCGCTTTTGAATGCCATAACTATTGATCGCGATCAAAAAAATAGAATTGCAGCGTTATTTTTATGCTTTTATTAATAACCACTCTGGCGTATGTGGTTATTGCCTTTTTTTGGCATATTTTTTATCATTTTTTTAACAGGTTAGATTTTGGTGTGTTTGTAGAGTATTGTTTTTATTGATTTTAATTTTGTTTTGGTGAATTGGTTTTACCATTAATCATTTAACGAATTTTAAATTATTGTGAATGGCTGAATTACAATTGCTAACACCAATGTGTTATTTGTGTTATCGAAGGGATTAAATAGTTTTTTAACTAACGTAATAACTTTAGAAACTAAAAAAATCATTATATTAATATCATGACATCGGCAAATAACGACGAAATAAAAAATCAATCCGATAACGAATTCTTAATTTTTAAAAGTTTGGAGTTTCTATTATGAGCACTAACGAACGCATTCTTAGCCCTTTCACATTACCGAATGGTACTGAACTGAAAAACCGTTTGTTAATGGCCCCTATGACAACCTGTACCGGCTATTTTGACGGCACCGTCACCAGCGAGCTGGTGGAGTACTATCGTGCCCGTTCCGGCAGCATTGGCACCATCATTGTGGAATGCTGCTTCGTCGACGATCTCGGTCTCGCCTTCCCGGGTGCCATCGGTATTGATAATGACGAGAAAATCGCCGGGCTGGCGAAAATCGCAGAAGCCATTAAATCCAAAGGATCTAAGGCGCTGCTGCAGATCTACCACGGCGGCCGCATGGTTGACCCGAAACTGATCGGTGGCCGCACCCCGGTTGGCCCGAGCGCCGTAGCCGCGCCGCGTGAAGGTGCCGCAACGCCGGTTGCTCTGACCGCAGAAGAAGTGGAAGGCATGATCGGCAAGTTTGGTGAGGCGGTGCGTCGCGCCATCCAGGCCGGTTTCGACGGCGTGGAAATCCACGGGGCAAACACCTATCTGATTCAGCAGTTCTACTCACCTAATTCAAACCAGCGCGATGACGAGTGGGGCGGCAGCCGCAATAACCGCGCGAAGTTCCCGTTGGCCGTGCTGGACATTACCCACAAAATGGTGCGCCAGTACGCGGACGACGCGTTTATTATTGGCTACCGCTTCTCCCCTGAAGAGATGGAAGTCCCGGGCATCCGCTTTGACGACACCATGTACCTGCTGGAAAAACTGGCGGCGCGCGGCGTGGACTATCTGCACTTCTCCGTCGGCGCGACCCTGCGTCCTTCCATTGTCGACACCCAGGATCCAACCCCGCTTATCGAAAAATACTGCGCGATGCGTTCTGAAACGCTGGCGCAGGTTCCGGTCATGGGCGTGGGCGGCGTGGTGAATGCTTCCGATGTGAATGAAGCGCTGGACCACGGTTACGACCTGATTGCCGTTGGCCGCGCCACCATCGCTTATCCGGACTGGACAGACCGCATTGCGGCCGGGGAAAGCCTGGAGCTGTTTATGGACAGCACCAAACGCGAAGAGCTCAGCATTCCTGAACCGCTGTGGCGCTTCTCGCTGGTAGAAGCGATGATCCGCGACATGAGCATTGGCGAATCCAAATTCAAACCGGGTACCTTTGCAGAGAAAGTGCAGGATGACGCTAACGAACTGGTGATTAACGTCAGTCTGGAAACCGACCGCATTGCGGACATCGAACTGGCCTCCGGCCCGAGCGAAGACGTTGAGTTTGTGACCAGCTTTGAAGAGATCCGTACCCGCATTCTGGATGCCAACACCCCGCACGTGGATGCTATCACCGGCGCAACCAGCCAGAGTGAAGCGGTGAAGAAAGCGGTCTCTAAAGCGATGCTGAAATCCAGCAAAGCGCTGGCCGCGGAAGAGGGCGTCGACCCGAACGAAACCCGCAGCGTGGACGTGGTCGTTGTCGGCAGCGGCGGCGCCGGTCTGGCGGCAGCGATCCAGGCTCACGACGAAGGCGCGAGCGTGCTGATTGTCGAGAAAATGCCGACCATCGGCGGGAACACCATTAAAGCCTCTGCCGGTATGAACGCCGCCGAAACCCGCTTCCAGCGCGTGAAGGGCATTCAGGACAGCAAGGAGCTGTTCTATCAGGAAAGCCTGAAAGGCGGCGGCAACAAGAACAACCCGGAACTGCTGCGTCGCTTCGTCGAAAACGCGCCGCAGGCAATTGAGTGGCTGGCAACGCGTGGCATCATGCTGAACGACATCACCACCACCGGCGGGATGAGCATCGACCGTACTCACCGTCCAAAAGACGGTTCTGCGGTGGGCGGCTATCTGATCAGCGGCCTGGTGCGTAACGTCAACAAACGCAACATCGAGGTGATGCTGGATACCTCCGTCAGCGACATTATCTTCGAGAACGGCGAAGTGACCGGCGTACGTCTGACCACCGAAGAGAACGAAACCGTCACCGTGGCAACCAAAAGCGTGATTGTCGCCACCGGTGGTTTCAGCGCCAACAGCCAGATGGTGGTGAAATACCGTCCGGATCTGGAAGGGTTCGTCACCACCAACCACAAAGGGGCAACCGGCGGCGGCATCGCGCTGCTGGAGCGCATCGGGGCGGGTACCGTGGATATGGGCGAAATTCAGATTCACCCAACCGTTGAGCAGAACACCTCGTACCTGATTTCCGAATCCATTCGCGGCGGTGGGGCGATTCTGGTCAATCAGAAAGGGGAACGCTTCTACAACGAAATGTCGACCCGCGATAAGGTCTCGGCGTCAATCATCGCGCTGCCGGAGAAATACGCATACATCGTCTTTGACGAGCACGTACGTGCCAAAAACAAAGCCGCGGATGAGTACATCGCAAAAGGTTTCGTGACCAGCGCCAGCTCGCCAAAAGCCCTGGCTGAAGCGCTGGGTATGGATTACCACGCTTTCCTCGCGACGCTGGAACGTTACAACGGCTTCGTTGAAAAACAGCATGATGACGATTTTGGTCGTACCACCGCGCTGCGCGCGCCTATCAATGAAGGGCCGTTCTACGCCATTCAGATTGCACCGGGCGTGCACCACACCATGGGCGGCGTGACCATAAACACCGAAACCTGCGTGCTGGACAGCAAGCACAACGTGCTGCCAGGCGCGTTTGCGGCCGGTGAAGTGGTCGGCGGGATCCACGGCGGTAACCGTATCGGCGGTAACGCAGTGGCAGATATCATTATTTTTGGTACGCTTGCAGGACATCAGGCGGCTATGCGTTCGAAAAAGCAGTAAGGCCCCTGTGTTGTAGGCCGGATACGTGCAGCGTTATCCGGCATTTTCCCCGGCGGCGCGGTGCCTGCCGGGGCTACATCTGAGGACTCCAGTCATGCCTGATGACCATCGCGTTTACAGTTATTCCGCCGTCCTGATGGGCTCACCCATTCTCCTGAAACTCTTCTCCCACGATGAAGCCCTCGCGTCCCGCGTGTTTCGCCTGATCAAACAGTACGAAGATCTGCTCACCGTTAATCGCGCGCACTCGCAGGTGATGGACATCAACCATGCGGCTGGCCAGCATCCGGTTACCGTCAGCCGGCCGGTGTTTGAGCTGATCCGCTGTGCAAAAGCGGCAAGCCTGTTCAGGGACAGCGCCTTTAACCTGGCGATAGGTCCGCTGGTGAAGCGCTGGAAAATTGGCTTTCAGGGGGACAGCGTTCCGCCTGCGGAGGAAATTGCGTCGCTGCTGGCGATAACCCGTCCTGAAGATGTCCTTCTTGATGAGGCCAGCAGCAGCGTGTTTCTGACCAGAGCGGGGATGGAGATCGATCTGGGGGCCATTGCCAAAGGCTATATCGCCGACAGGGTGCGTGATTACCTGCATAAAGAGGGCGCTGAGCTGGGGCTGATCAACCTCGGTGGAAACATTCAGACGTTAGGCTCGCCGGAAGGGGGCTGGAGCGTGGGGCTGAAAAAACCGTTCGCCGGGGATGCGCTGATCGGCACGATGACCGTAGAGAACCTGTCCGTCGTGACGTCTGGAACCTACGAGCGCTACTTTGAGCAAAACGGCAAGCGCTATCACCATATTCTCGATCCGCGCACCGGCTATCCGCTGGACAACGAGCTGGACAGCGTGACGATTGTTTCGAAAGACTCTATTGACGGCGATATCTGGACTACGCTGATGTACGGCATGGGGGTAGAGAAGGGCTGCGCTGTGCTGCGCTCTCGTCCTGATATCGAAGCGATTTTTGTGACCAAAACAAAAGAAGTGGTGATCTCATCGATGCACCACTTCCGTTTTACCCTGCTGGATAATGACTACCGCGTTACTGACAGTATTGCTTGAGCAGGCCGGTCTGCTCCGGCTGGAGACGATAGCGATACACCGGACGCCCGGTGGCACCGTAATGAATGCTGGTGAACAGAATGTTGATTTGCGCGAGCCAAATCAGGTATTTACGGCAGGATACGCGGGAGATATTGACGGCGTTAGCCAGGTCATCGGTAGAAAATTCCGTCTCCGGGTGAGCGTCAATCCACTGGCAAATCGTGCGCAGCGTTTGCGGCGTTAACCCCTTCGGCAGCTTTTTACTGTCCGCCAGTTCCGGCGCCCCACCGTGGATCAGCCGGTCGACGTCGGCCTGCTCATAATACTGGTGCGAACCCATCAGGCTGTGCTTTGCCTTCCAGCCGTTCAGCGCCTCTTCAAAGCGCGGGAACTGGAACGGCTTGATCAGATAATCCACCACCCCGTAATGGATAGAGGTCTGGATCGTGGCGGCGTCGGCAGCCGACGAGATCATAATCACATCGATTGGGCGCCCGGATGCGCGAATAACGGGCAGCAGATCCAGCCCGTTATCCTGCTGCATATAGACATCCAGCAGCACCAGATCGACAGGGTGCCCGGGGTTATTAATGATGGCCTCGGCCTGGTTTAGCGTGGAGGCGACGCCGCAGCAGCTAAAACCTTCAACACGGTTGACATACAGACGGTTGAGGTCGGCTACCATGGCGTCATCATCGACAATTAATACATTTATCACGCGATATTCCTCTCGCTATCCCAGGGGATGTGAACAAAAAATTGGGTAAAAACGCCGGGCTCAGACTCGACGGTGATATCACCGCCGAGGTTCTGGATTTGCTGGCGCGCAAGGAACAGCCCAACGCCGCGGTTTTCACCTTTTGTTGAGAAGCCCTTTGTAAAAATAGCCTCCAGCTGAGCGGGATCAATGCCGGGGCCATCGTCGCTCACTTCGCAGCTGAGCCAGCCGTTCTGATAATGCAGCAGCAGGCCGATCTCACCTTCCTGCTGTCCTTCCATCGCGTCGAGCGCGTTTTCAATGAGGTTACCCAGCACGGTGATCAGCACCGCGACCTGCTCTTCGCTCGCGGTATCCGGTATCTGGCATTCATCCGCCAGCGTCAGGGTGACGCCCGCTTCTTTCGCCCGATTGATTTTACCCAGCAGGAACCCGGCAATAACCGGGGATTTTACCTTGCTCTGTATCGTACCGATATCCGTCTGGTAATTATGTGCCGTCTGGATGATGTACTCTTCCAGCTTGTCGTAGCGCTTCATGTGCAGCAGGCCCAGGATCACATGCAGTTTATTCATAAACTCGTGCGTATGGCTGCGCAGGGCATCGACGTAGTTAACCATGCCATCAATACGCTGCATCAACTGGCTGATTTCCGTTTTATCACGGAAGGTGGTGATGGCGCCGATCACCCGATCCTGGCTTTTAACGGGCACCATATTGCACAGCAATAGACGCCCGTTACAGCTGATCTCCTGATCCTGGCGCGCGGCGCCCGTCTTTGAGACTTCGCGCAGGCTGGCCAGCAGGGGGGCGCTGGCGTTTTCGGTCTGCTTGCCGGAGGGGAGAAGCAATATTTCTCTGGCGGTCTGGTTGATCATCGTCACGCGCCCGTGAATATCGACGGCCAGCACCCCCTCGCGAAGCGACTGCAGCATCGCCTGACGCTGTTCGAACAAGGCGGAAATTTCGTAAGGTTCGAGCCCGAACAGGATGCGTTTCAGTACCCGCACCAGACCCCAAATCGCCATGGAGCTCATAAATATACTGAACAAAATGGTCCAGACGGCGTTGAGCCGTCCGCGGGCAATCTGATCTTCCACTTTTTTGAGGGAGATACCGACTACCACCACGCCGATCTGGTCGTGCTGGCTGTCGTAAACGGGGGTGAAGACGCGAAGCGCTTCGGCGAGGGCGCCACGGTTTACGGAGACATTCTCTTTACCTTCCAGCGCAGGTTCCAGGTCGTTGCCAATAAAGTGCAGGCCGATGAGGGCTTCGTTCGGGTGCGAGTAGCGAATTCCCCGCATGTCGGTCACCACGGTGAGCAGCAGATCGTTGCGTTGGGTGACGGCTTTGGCGATGGGCTGAATGATGTCCGCCTGGGGTGGCTGCATCAGGCCGCGCTGGATCTCCGGGCTGTTGGCCAGCGTTCTGGCGATACCCAGAGCCGTATCTTTAACATCATCGCGGGTCGCCCGGGTGATTTGTACGGAGTAGAGCGCAAAGACCACCAGCAGCACAGAGGCAATAATCGCGCACACCATCAGCGTGACCAGGGTGTTCAGCTTCATGGGTCGCTTGCGCGTCGTAAGGAAAGGCTGCAAATCGCTCATTAACACTCCGCGATAATTAAGAAAGGGGTAATTATCGCCGATGACGCGCTTTTCTTAAAGCCATGTAAAGGCGTGGATTTGGTCCCCTTTTCGTGACCCTCCTCGCAGGTCGTCTATATAAAACACTTTATAGTGTGTGGGTACTCATAATAAGGAGGCTGTTTATGAGCATTATGCTTACCGGTTCGGTCAAGGAAAGACGGCACGCCAGCACGATGAATATTGATAGATTGTCCACGCTGGACATGCTGAAAGTCATTCACCAGGATGATGCACTCATTTCTGCTGCTATTACCCCCTGTCTAGATGCTATTGCCCGCGTGGTGGACAACGCCGCCGCGACGCTCAGCCACGGCGGTCGCCTGATTGTTGTTGGCGCGGGGCCGTCAGGGCGCGTAGCGCAACAGGTTGCCGATGAATATGCGCCGGGCAAAACTCCTGTTATGGCCGTTACGGCACAAGATGGGGAAGGGAGCTACGAGCGCGGCGTTGCCGATCTGCAGGCCATCAAGTTTGGTGAACACGATATGATGCTGGCCGTGACCGTCAGCGGAAAAACGCCGTGGGTCTGGGGGGCAATGCGTCATGCGTGGTCGCTGGGTTCACCGGTCGCCATTGTTACCGGTGATGCGCAAAGCGAAGCCGCGCAGCTGGCAAGCATGGTTATCGCTCCGGAGCTGGGGGCCGATGTCGTCGCAGGCTATATCAACACTAAAGCGGGGATCGCGCAAAAAATGATCCTCGCGATGATCGCCACCGGGCTGGCCGTCCGCACCGGACGGGTTTACAGCAACCTGCGCGTGGATCTTGAGGCAAGCGCGACCAAATGGGCTGAACGGCAAATTGCGATTGTAATGGAAGCGGGGGGATGCACACGGGCCGAGGCAAAAGCCGCGCTGGCGAGCTGTAACCATAACTGTAAAACGGCGGTATTGATGGTGCTGACAGGGCTGGATGCATGGAAAGCCCATGAGCTGCTGGCGCAGAATAACGGGTTTATTCGCGTGGCGCTGCAGGAAGCGCCGTAATTTAAAGTGAAGATATAAAAAAGGCCGCAGTTGCGGCCTTTGGTATTTTGGGGATTAGAACTGGTAGGTCATGCCTACGCCAACGATGTCGTCGGTGGAAATACCGTATGCATCATATAGCGCTTCGTCCTGATCCAGCATGTTGATTTTGTAGTCAACATAGGTGGAGAAGTTCTTGTTGAAGCTGTACGTCATGCCCAGGTCGATGTAGTTAACCAGATCCGGATTGAATCCTTTACCGTCCAGGTCTTTACCTTTTGAGTAGACCCATGCCAGGGAAGGGCGCAGACCGAAGTCGAACTGGTACTGGGCTACCGCTTCAAAGTTCTGGGTCTGGTTGGCGATACCAAAGTTACCGATTGGCGTCATGTTGCGGGTTTCCGCATACATCATCGCCAGGTAAACGCTGTTTGCATCGTATTTTGCGCCCACGGTCCAGGCTTCAGCTTTATCGCCACCCGCATAACCTATGCCTTTCGCGGCTTTGCCGTAAGCAACCTGCTCGTTAGTACGGTCAGAAGACGAGTACGCCGCACCCAGACTCAGGCCTGAGAGATCGCCAGCAAAGTCATAGGAGGTAGACATACCGAAGCCGTCGCCGTTCTGGAAACGAACATCGTCATGGCCGTTTTTCGTGCCTTCCTGATCTTCTGTTGCATCCTGGCCTTCGTTCGTACCCTGATACTGCAGCGCGAAATTCAGACCCTCAACCAGACCGAAGAAATCCTGGTTACGGTAGGTGGCCAGACCGTTAGCACGACCGTTCATAAAGTTATCGGTCCAGGTGTAAGAGTCACCGCCAAATACAGGCAGCATATCGGTCCAGGCTTCTACGTCGTACATGACGCCGTAATTACGACCATAATCAAATGAGCCGTATTCGCCATATTTCAGGCCAGCATACGCCAGGCGGTTGAACGATTTGTTACCCGCGCCTTCGGTATCGTTAGCGAAGGTTTTGTATTCCCACTGACCGTAACCGATCAGGTCGTTAGCGATCCGGGTTTCGCCTTTGAAGCCAACCTGCACATAGGTTTCGTCGCCGTCGTCGCCGGGGTTGTCAGAGAAGGTATGACGCGCGTCGACTTTGCCGTACAGGTCAACTTTGTTGCCGTTTTTGTTGTACATTTCAGCCGCATTGGCTGCGCCTGCCATTAATAATGCGGGTACCAGAATTGCCAGAACTTTTCTTTTCATTATATATTCCCTTTAAATATAATTTACATGAATATATGTAATCAACCTCCGTAATTACAGGCTTGATACTATTCCAGGGAATGTTATTTAGTTTCGAAAATAAATGTAATTAAATTCTAATAAACATTTCCAGATATTTCTATTAATCTCTTTATTTTTCCTGTGAATTAATTCATTGAATTTATATGGTGTAATTATTATTAAGTATTTCGTGATTCTATTTTTAAATTGATTTAATTCGTCTATGTTATAATTCATGCACTTTTAAACAACAGGATATGACGATGGAACTTGTCCGGTGGCAGCAGCGATTTGAGCGCTGGCTCGAGGAAAACCACAGCACCGACGATACCGCACATGATATTTCGCATTTTCGTCGGGTCTGGATGACGGCGCAAAAAATCATGGCTGACCAGGCGGTGGAGCCGCTGGTGATCCTGACCGTATGCTATTTCCACGATATTGTCAGCCTGCCGAAAAACCATCCCGAACGCGGCCGGTCATCCCAGATGGCAGCGCGCAGGACGTGTGACATTCTGCGCCGCGACTTCCCTGATTTTCCGCCAGAGCACGCAGCCAGCGTCGCGCACGCGATTGAGGCGCACAGCTTCAGCGCCGGAATTGCGCCGCAGAGCATGGAAGCCAAAATTGCGCAGGACGCAGACCGGCTGGAAGCGTTAGGCGCTATAGGTCTGGCGCGCGTCTTTGCCGTCTCGGGCGCGCTGGGCGTGCCGCTTTTTGATGCTGACGATCCCTTTGCCGATGCGCGTATCCTTGACGATCGTGCGTTTGCCCTGGACCATTTTCAGACCAAGCTGCTGCGATTGCCTGATACAATGCAAACGGAAATGGGCCGCGAGCTGGCACGTCACAATGCCGATTTCCTGATCCAGTTTATGGCGAAACTCAGTGCCGAATTACACGGTGACTGCATCGGGCTGGATAGCCAGGTGTTGAGCCGCTTCCGTCGCAGTTTGCGCAACTGAACTGTGGTAATCTGTTCCCAGTCTTTACTCTCCGGTTAAAAGAATGCAGGAAAATCTATCAGTGACAGAGCCCGCGCCCGAGCAGGCTGAGAAATCAACGGCAACGGTGCAGGCGTTGCTGCACCAGCTGTTGGATATCTATGATGCTAAAACGCTGGCCAATATGCTGGTGGCGCACGGCGAGAGCCACTGGAGCCCGGCGATCCTTAAGCGTCTGCTGACCAGCGAACGCGCAGGGCGTCGCCTGAGTGAAGGCGAGTTTCGTTATCTGCAAAACCTGCTTCCGCGTCCTCCTGCCGCGCATCCGAACTATGCCTTCCGCTTTATCGATCTGTTTGCCGGTATCGGCGGTATCCGACACGGTTTTGAAGCTATCGGCGGACAGTGCGTGTTTACCAGCGAGTGGAACAAGCATGCCGTCCGGACCTACAAGGCCAACTGGTACTGCGATCCGCACGAGCATCATTTCAACGCGGATATCCGCGATGTGACCCTGAGCCATAAAAGCGGCGTGAGCGATGAACAGGCCGCCGAGCATATTCGCCAGACGATCCCGGCGCATGACGTGCTGCTGGCCGGCTTCCCTTGTCAGCCCTTCTCGCTGGCCGGTGTCTCCAAAAAGAATGCACTCGGACGCGCCCACGGTTTTGCCTGCGATACCCAGGGAACGCTGTTTTTTGATGTGGCGCGCATCATCGATGCCTGCCGCCCGGCCATCTTTGTGCTGGAAAACGTCAAAAATCTAAAGAGCCACGACGGCGGAAAAACCTTCCGCATTATCATGCAGACCCTGGATGAGCTGGGTTATGACGTGGCCGACTCGCAGGACATGGGCGCGGACGATCCCAAAATCATTGATGGGAAACATTTTCTGCCCCAGCATCGCGAACGTATCGTGCTGGTGGGGTTCCGCCGCGACCTCAATCTCAAGGGTGATTTCACCCTGCGGGATATCCCGTCTCTGTATCCAGAGCGTCGTCCTACCGTGGCCGACCTGCTGGAACCTGTCGTTGACGCGAAATTTATTCTTACCCCGGTGCTGTGGAAATACCTCTACCGCTATGCCAAGAAACATCAGGCGAAGGGCAACGGCTTCGGTTTTGGAATGGTAAACCCCAACGATCCGCACAGCGTGACCCGCACGTTGTCCGCTCGATACTATAAGGACGGGGCAGAGATCCTGATCGACCGAGGCTGGGACAAGGCGCTGGGTGAAAAAGATTTCGACGATCCGCACAACCAGCGTCACCGTCCGCGACGCTTAACGCCGCGGGAATGCGCCCGGTTAATGGGATTTGAGACCCCGCAGGGCTACCGCTTCCGCATTCCGGTTTCGGATACTCAGGCGTACCGCCAGTTTGGTAATTCGGTGGTGGTTCCCGCGTTCGCGGCCGTGGCAAAACTGCTGGCCTCGCGCATCAGACAGGCGGTGGCACTCCGTCAGGGTGAGGCCGTCAATGACGGATGTTCACGATAAGGCCACGCGCAGCAAAAATATGCGTGCCATCGGCACGCGTGACACCGCCATCGAAAAGCGCCTGGCCGGGCTGCTGACGCAGGCGGGGTTTGATTTCCGCGTGCAGGATCCCGCGCTTGCGGGTCGCCCCGATTTCGTCATCGACGCCTGGCAGGCATCATCTTTACCCACGGCTGTTTCTGGCATCACCACGACTGCTACCTGTTTAAAGTCCCCGCGACGCGCACCGATTTCTGGCTGGATAAAATTGGCAAGAACGTCGAGCGCGACCGCCGGGATCTCAGCGCGCTGATTGCGCAGGGCTGGCGGGTGCTGATCGTCTGGGAGTGCGCGCTGAGAGGCAGATTAAAACTGAACGATACCGATCTGACCGAACGGCTGGAAGAGTGGATCTGCGGCGGCGGCCAGACCGCGCAGATCGACACGCAGGGTATTCACCTGCTTACGGTTTCTCCACCTCGCAAGGCGTGACCACAGGTTTTGCGGGCAGTAAATATTTGCCCAGGGTGACCAGCACGACGGCAAACACGATGATCCCTAAAGCAATCCATTCCACAGGTGAGAGCGTTTCTCCCCCCAATCCCGTTCCGAGCAGCACGGCCACGACCGGGTTGACGTAGGCATAGCTGGTCGCGACAGCCGGGGAGACGTTGCGGATCAGGAACATATAGGCGTTAATGGCGATGATGGAACCAAACAGCGCCAGGTAGCCTACCGCCAGAAAGCCCGACAGAGGCGGCAGGGTCGTCAGCTTTTCTCCCGTCAGCGTGGAGGCGAGCAGCAGCACAATTCCGGCGGCAAGCATTTCAATCGCCCCCGCCATCATGCCGGTCGGCAGTTCGATACGCGAACCGTAGACGGAACCAAACGCCCAGCTCATCGAGCCAATCAGGATGATGATTGCGCCCCACGGATTCCCGCTCAGGTTACCGCCGCTGTTCAGCAGAATGATACCGGCAAGGCCAATACCAATCCCCAGCCATTCCAGCTTGCGGGTGCGGATACCAAAAAGGCGGCTAAAGCAGAGGGTAAATAGCGGTACGGTGGCAACGACCACGGCGGCGATCCCGGACGGTACGTTCTGGTGCTCGGCAATCGTTACAAACCCATTTCCCACCGCCAGCAGCAGCAGGCCGATCAGGGCGGCATTCATCATCGGGCGCAGCGGGGGAAGTTTATGCCCGCGCAGCAGCAGGAAGGCCAGCAGCAGCACGCCAGCCGAGAGAAAGCGGATGCCAGCCATCATCAGTGGCGGCCAGCTTTTCACGCCGATGCGAATGACAAAGTAGGTTGAGCCCCAGATGATGTACAGCGAAAAGAGTGCCCCAATGAGCGGTAGCAATTGCCGGAAACGCATAATCCCTCACGACGAAATAAAAAGGTCGCTGATAGTAAACGCGAAAACTATCGCGCTGGCGAGCCCTTTAATTGTGTAGCTGATGTGAATTTTTTGTTGACGCGAGGTGGGTGTTTCCGGGTTTGCGCTTTTGCTCCATACTATTCACTTAATTACCAAAAAATGAAGGATTAAGATTTTGGCAGGAAGTAGCTTATTAACATTGCTGGATGATATTGCGACCTTACTGGATGACATTTCAGTGATGGGTAAACTGGCGGCGAAAAAAACTGCAGGCGTGCTGGGAGATGATTTATCGCTTAACGCCCAACAGGTGAGTGGGGTAAGGGCTAACCGTGAACTCCCGGTGGTGTGGGGCGTGGCAAAAGGCTCCTTCCTGAATAAGGTGATTCTGGTGCCGCTGGCGCTGCTGATCAGCGCGTTTATTCCCTGGGCCATCACGCCGCTGCTGATGATTGGCGGGGCGTTTCTCTGCTTCGAGGGCGTAGAGAAGGTCCTGCACTCCTTTAGCGCGCGCAAGCAGAGCGATACGCCGGAGATGCGCCAGCAGCGTCTTGAAGCGCTGGCCGCTCAGGATCCGAAAACCTTCGAGCGCGATAAGGTCAAAGGCGCTATTCGGACCGACTTTATCCTCTCCGCGGAGATTGTCGCCATTACGCTGGGTATCGTGTCTGACGCGCCGCTCCTGAATCAGGTTCTGATCCTCTCCGGCATCGCCATTCTGGTCACCGTCGGCGTCTACGGCCTGGTGGGACTGATCGTCAAGCTGGACGATATTGGCTACTGGCTGGAAGAGAAAACGAGCGCGGTGGCAAGAGGCATCGGCAAAAGCCTGCTGGTGCTGGCCCCGTGGCTGATGAAGAGTTTGTCGGTGGTAGGCACGCTGGCGATGTTCCTCGTGGGTGGCGGGATCGTGGTTCACGGTATCGCGCCGCTGCACCATGCTATCGAACATTTTTCCTCGGCGCAGGGGGCCGTGGTCGCGGCAATTCTGCCCACGCTGCTGAATCTGGTGCTGGGCTTTATCATTGGCGCTATCGTGGTTGCGGCAGTTAAGCTGGTTGAAAAAATACGCGGCACGTCGCACTAATTGTTACCCGTTGTGGGATGCAAAAAGACCATTCCTCGTCTAAATTGAAACAGTTTCACCCTGATACAGGAGGCAGGTATGGTCTTTTTGGTCAGTGATGAAGTTAAGCCTAAGAAGGGCGGCCCACGTATGATTGTGACCGGCTATTCCAGCGGAATGGTGGAATGTCGGTGGCACGATGGCTATGGCATCAAGCGGGAAGCATTTCGTGAAGATGAGCTTCAGCCGGGGGACGGGCAGCACCAGCGGGACAAGGCTTAATCACATAACGCCCGGCTTTGCCGGGCGTTTTTATCTCCAGTACCGGGTGTAAGGCAGCGATCAGGGAGTGTGTGTGCAGCGCGATACCTTTGTTGTAAGAGAATCCTTTTTGCAATGGCTGCATAAGCGTAGCAATCCGGGGTTGATTGTTAATCTCTGTTTTCTGGTGGTTCTGGTATTTTCCACCCTACTGACCTGGCGTGAAGTGGTGGTACTGGAAGAGGCCTACATCTCCAGCCAGCGCAATCATCTGGATACGGTGGCCAGTTCTCTGGACCGGCAGCTGCAGAACAGCGTGGACAGGATGCTGTTTTTCCGTCAGGGCATGCATGATGCGATCGAGACGCCGCTGGCCTTTGAAGTCTTACAGGATGCGGTATCACGCTTTAATACCGTCCGCATGCTCCCAACCTGGCAGATTGCCGTTGATAAAAAGCGCACGCTTCCCATAAACGGGGTCTCGGATGTGTTCGTGGATAAAACCACGCTTCTGAATCGGGATGCTGAGCGCATCAGTCATGAAATTTCTGCCGCGCTCGAAGTGGGGTATCTGCTCAGGCTGGCGTCGTCGAGAGCGCAAACGGAAGCGCGCGTGATCTACGTCTCCCGCGCGGGATTTTTCATTTCCACGGATACGCCGGACCAGGCGGGCGACATTACCTCCCGCTATTACCATCTTGTCACGCAGTCCTGGTTTACCCAGCAGTCAGAGCGGAACAATCGCGCGCGCGCGGTGCGCTGGTTTATCTCTACCCCGTCATCCTGGACCAATGATGAACGTACGATTACCGCCAGCGTCCCCATCTATTTCGATCATTACTGGTATGGCGTTGTGGCGATGGATTTTACGTTGGGCACCATGCAGCGTCTGCTGGCCGATGCGACGGAAGACCGAACGGAAGGGGAGTATCAGCTGTACGATACCCGGCTCAATATGATTGCCACCTCTGCCCATACGGAAAACGCGGTTAACCATTTTGACGAACGCGAAACGGCGCAGATTGCGCAGGCGATTGAGCACGCTACCGGCGGCGGGATCCGCCTCGGAAGCCGTTTTGTGAGCTGGGAGCGGCTCGATCACTTCGACGGCGTTGTCCTGCGGATCCACACCCTGCACGAAGGGGTACAGGACGACTTCGGCAGCATCAGTATCGTGCTGGCGCTGATGTGGGCGCTCTTTACCGCCATGCTGTTGATCTCGTGGCTGGTGATCCGCCGCATGGTGAGTAACATGTACACGCTTCAGCACTCGCTCCAGTGGCAGGCCTGGCATGACCCGCTTACCCGGCTGAATAATCGCGGCGCGCTGTTCGACCGCGCAAAATTGCTGGCGGAAACCTGTCGCCAGCAGTCGCTGCCGTTCTCGGTGATTCAGATCGATCTCGACCATTTTAAAAACATCAACGACCGCTTCGGCCATCAGGCCGGGGATAAGGTGCTCTCCCACACGGCAGGGCTGATTGCCAGCGCGTTACGCAAGAATGATGTGGCAGGGCGCGTAGGCGGGGAAGAGTTTTGCGTCGTCCTGCCGGGGATCGGCCTGGAGGAGGCGAGAAGCGTCGCGGACCGTATTCGCTGCCGCATCAACAGTAAGGAGATCCTGGTGAAGAAGAGCACGACCCTGCGCGTCAGCGCGTCGCTGGGGGTCAGCAGCGCGGATGAAGCGGGAAACTACGAGTTTGAACAGCTGCAGTCCGTGGCGGACATCCGGCTGTATCAGGCCAAACAGAGCGGGCGTAACCGGGTCGTCTGGCGGGATTAAGAAAGGAAATGATCCAGCCCCTCCTGCCAGCCCTCCGGGCCGGGCTGTCGGGTGTGATAAACCCGGGCGGGGTTATCGTCCCGTAGCGTGATGCCCTCACGGTTAATGCCCTTAATCACTACCGCGAAGTCAACGCTGTCGAGCAGCGGCGCATCATTGGGACCGTCGCCGAGCCCCAGCGTGGTGGGTTCAATCTCTTCCAGCTCGCGGTATTGCTCAATTAGCCAGTTTACCGCAACGTCTTTGCCGCAGCGGGCGTCCAGCACATGCCAGAAGCGCGCGCCCTGCAGGCATTTCAGTCCGACATTCGCCAGCTCCTCTTCAAACTGAACCATTTTCTCGTCGGTATCGCGCCAGATGAGCGTGACGGACGCTTCATGCTTGCGGGCAAGCGCCGAACGGTAGCGCGTCAGTCCGGTCCACTCGCTGATAACGTGCTCATCCACGTCGTCAAAGGTAGTGAATTTATAGCCCGTCTGCAGGCGAATTTGCTCGATTCGCGGGCGAATATCCCGGTGCGTCATCCCCCTGATCTGGCGCTGAATCTTATCCCAGCGTACGTCAGGCTGAATCACCGCGCCGTTCTCGGCAATAAAAGGCAAGCCTTCAAGCCCCAGATCCAGCTGGAGATCCAGCATCTCTGCCGCGGTCTTGCTGCTGCAAAGAATGACCGGAACCTGATTATCCAGCAGCCTGTCCAGCCAGGGCATGGCGGGTTGCCACTCATAGGTGTGAATATCCAGCAGTGAACCATCCAGGTCAGAGAAAATCAGCAATGTATCCCGCAGTGAAGGCATAGCGACTCCTGGTAACAGATGCGTTTCGTCCTAAGAAAATTCCTAAAAAATGATTGAGGCGAAAACCGCAGATAAGAGGGATTCCCCTGGCAAACCCGCATTCGGCGTGTGTTATTGCTCATAACTAAAAGCATTATGTTAAAAATATTATATTCATCGTAAGAATATATGCTTGTCAGCCAAATTCGTTGGGGATAGTGTGGCATGTACATCAGATTTCCTGGTGTAACGAATTTTCAAGTGCTTCTTGCATAAGCAAGTTTTGATCCCGGTCATCCCCATGACCGGGATTTTTTTCGCCCTACCGATTGGCTTCAGACACGCTAAAGTCGTGAATATCAAGCTCGAAGGCCTCCGCCAGCTCGCGATAGGTGTGATAATCCCTTCCGTTGACAATGACGCGGTCCGAATTGTCGTCCGACCGGCGGACTTCTGACTCACTGATCTCATTGATGGCGGCCAGCAGGGCATCGACATCCACCTCGACTTCGCGCTTGATGGTGTCGCTGTACTCTTTATCGGTCTTCATTACGGGGTTCCTCATTCAACCGTGTCCAACGGTAAGTATAGACTGTGCATAAAAACGCCATTCACACCGGGCGGCGATGTGCGTTTTTGCGTTTTGTTCTACACTGGCTCAAAACCAGAGGAGGAATGTATGAAGGTCAACGATCGGGTAACCGTTAAAACGGACGGTGGGCCGCGCCGCCCGGGTGTGGTGCTGGCAATTGAAGAGTTTAGCGAAGGCACAATGTACCTGGTATCGCTTGAAGACTACCCGCTCGGCATCTGGTTTTTTAACGAACTGGGGCATCCGGACGGTATTTTTGTCGAGAAGGCGGAGTAGCACGGCGTCGGGTAGCACATCGCGTGCCCGACAACCTCTCCAGAAGCAAAAATCTCTGGCCAGGCCAGAGATCAAAGGTAGGGTGCACAGGTCTTAAGCGACTAACGCATGTTAACGAAAATCCCGTTCGTCACATTATCGGTCAGGCGTACCACGTGGTAAATCACTTGCTTATTATGCGTTTTAATTTTCCTTTTAATATTTCCTTTGTGTGACGAAACGGTTTTCGCTTTAATATTCATCTGGTCAGAGATCTGAATAGTTCCTTGTCCCGCCATCCACATTCGCAGCATACTTGATTCAGTCCTGCTTAATGATAGGGTGGGTAAGTTAACCGCTCCTACATTTTTAACTTCTTTATTCAAATAATCACCCAGAATGTCATCCAGCGACTCGGGTTTAATCGATTTAGAACTGATCAATAAATTTTTACGGACCAACAAATACTCATCGAAATGGATATTCGCGATCGCCATAAAAACAATAAACAGGGTTTTTGGATGCTGATTAATGATTTGCTTAATGTGCTGACTGTTGGCTGGATCGTGAATGAAACAGTCCTCATTAATAAACACCACGCCTGGTTTTAGTTCGTCACAAGCGGCTGCGAGTTCGTCAACGGTGTGTGCATCGTTGATGTCTCTCTTTCTTACCCCTCTGCTTGCCAGGTACCCGGTTAACCCTAGCCGGGTGTAGCTGCATAAATCCATAATGATCGTTGACATGGCATACCCTCACTCAATGCGTAACGATAATTCACCATCTGCCTGAGAGCTCAAAACAGCCATACGGGATGGAAAAAAATAATAAACCTGTGAGCATGACAAAGACTTTCAGGCGGACTCACTATCCCGTAAAGTTACGTATAATTTGCCAGGAATCTTCTTAAAGTAAAGTAAATATTAAGTATTGTGAGATGGTTAGAAACAATTAAACCGCGTCAGATATATCCTGGAAGATGTTTTACGTGTTTTATTTTAGGAATATCCTCAGAAAGACAATAGCAACAGTGAGGGCTATTATTTGCGTGGCAGCTCGCTGACAATATCCGCTAACAGGTTGAATATCTCGCCGAATAAATGTTCACAGAAGGGAGCGATAAGTGGCATCAGTAATGACATTAATAAAATCCCAACCGTCAGCGTCAGCGGAAAACCAATGACAAACACTGAAAGCTGCGGCGCCATTCGGTTGAGTAAACCTAACGCCAGGTTGACGGTCAGCAGCAGGGTGATGATCGGCAGCGCCAGCATCAGCCCGTTGAGGAAAATCAGCCCCGCAGCGCGAGTAAGCGCGAGAAAAGCGTTGCTGTTCACCGGATTTTCGCCAATCGGTAGCGTATGGAACGTATCTACCAGCATGGAGATAAGCCACAGATGGCCGTTGAACGACAGGAACAGCAGCATGGCGAGCAGATCGATAATGCGCGCCAGCACGGGCATGTTGAGATGACTGCCGGGATCGACAAACGTGGCGAACGATAGCCCCATCTGCAGGCCGATCAGTTCCCCAGCGGTACGCACCGCGGCAAAGGCGAGCTGCATGGTAAAGCCGACGGCGACGCCAATCATCACCTGCTGCAGGGCCACCCACACCGCATTCGCTGAGAAGATCGGAATATCCACGGGGGGAAGAGAGGGCGCAACGATAATGGAGATGATGATGCCCAGCCCCACCTTGACCCGCTTGGGTATCGATTTCTCACTGAGAATGGGGGCGGTGGATATCAGCGCCATGATGCGCAGCATCGGCCAGAAATAGACGCCGAGCCACTGAACCCACTGGTCGCTGGTGAAGTGCAGCATCGTCAGGTCAGCCGATGATGTACGGCAGATTGGTAAACAGGTTGCGCATATAGTCCAGCAACAGGTTCAGCATCCACGGCCCGGCCACGATAATCGCCACGAACACGGCGATGATTTTCGGGATGAACGACAGCGTCATTTCGTTAATCTGCGTGGCGGCCTGCAGGATACTGATAATCAGACCGGTAACCAGCGCAACAAGCAGCAGGGGCGCGGCAACGGCAATCGCGATTTTCATCGCTTCCGTGCCCATCATCATGACCGATTCGGGTGTCATTGCCGTTCCTTAACTGTAGAAACTCTGCGCCAGCGAACTGACCAGCAGCTGCCAGCCGTCGACCAGTACAAAGAGCATGATCTTAAAGGGCAGGGCAATGGTCGCGGGCGGCACCATCATCATCCCGAGCGCCATCAGGACGCTGGCGATCACCAGGTCGATAATCAGGAACGGAATAAAGATGGTAAAGCCGATCTGGAACGCGGTTTTCAGCTCGCTGGTGACATAGGCAGGCAGAAGAATACGCATTGGCACCGCTTCCGGTCCCTGCAGCTCGCCGGTGTTGGACAGGCGGGCAAAGAGGGCCAGGTCGGCTTCGCGCGTCTGGCGCAGCATAAACTCTCGCAGCGGCTGAGCGCCTTTATCCAGCGCCTCCTGCATGGAGATTTTGTCTTCGCTGAACGGCTGATAGGCGTCGGTATAAATCTTGTCGATAACCGGCGACATAATGAAAAAGGTCAAAAACAGCGCCAGCCCAAGCAGAACCTGGTTTGGCGGTGCGGAAGGAGTTCCAAGCGCGTTTCGCAGCAGACCAAAGACGATGATGATGCGGGTGAAGCTGGTCATCATCAGCAGGATGGCCGGAATAAACGTCAGCGAGGTGATGAACACCAGCGTCTGCACCGGAAGCGACCAGCTTTGTCCGCCGCCCGCGAGAGGGGTGGAGACCAGACCGGGCAGCTGTGCATAAACCGCGGGAGCAAACAGGCCAACGCCCGCAAGCGTCAGGGATAACAAACGGCGCATCAGGATCTCCCGGAACGCTTAAGCAAACTCTTCATGACGGACTGAAAATCCGCAGGGGCGTCTGCGCGCTCGTCCACCACAACAGGGGCGGGCGGCAGCTTGTGTAATACGCTGATGTTTGAGGCCGTGACGCCCAGGACCAGGCGCGCGTCATCCACCTCTACGATGACCACGCGCTCGCGTGGACCCAGCGTGGTGCTGGCGCTGACCTTCAGGCCGCGGGCACCGGCGGTTTTACCCGCCAGGCCAAAGCGCTTAGCCAGCCATGCGGCGATAAGAATAAAGGCAATAATACCGAACAATGCCCCGCTCACCTGGAGCAGAGGCGAGCCGGGAACGGCAGAAGGCTGTGATATTGTTGCCTGGGTTTTCATGCTTAACGGCTCAGACGACGCATACGTTCAGACGGGGTGATGATATCGGTGATGCGTACGCCGTATTTATCGGCAACCACCACCACTTCACCCTGGGCAATCAGATAACCGTTGATCAGAATATCCAGCGGCTCGCCGGCCAGACCGTCAAGAGCCACCACGGAACCCTGCGTCAGGCGCAGCAGTTCTTTGATGGTCATGCGGGTGCGTCCCAGCTCAACGGTCAGCTTAACCGGGATATCCATAATCAGGTCGATATCCTGCAGCGTGCCGCTGACGTCACCGCCGCCGAGCTGCTGGAATACGGCATCCGCTGCACTTTTGGCCGGGGGTGCTTTTTGCTCGTTTAACGCGTCAGCCCACAGATCGTCCAGTGCTCCGCTGTTCTCATCGGACGGATTGTTCATGTCACTCATTTGGGCTGTTCCTCATTCAGCGAATTCAAAATCGGGTTGATCAAGTGCTCAACGCGTAACGCATACTGACCGTTAATCGTGCCGTACTGGCTTGTCAGCACGGGGACACCATCCACATGGGCAATAATGCGGTCGGGTTTTTCTATCGGCAAAACATCACCGGGTTGTAATTTCAGGATCTGAGATAACCGCAGCGGGATATCGGCGAAGCTCGCTACCAGCTCAAGCTGCGAATGCTGGACCTGGCGGACCAGGTTTTCACGCCAGTTCTGGTCTTCGTTGCGGGAGTTCTCCAGCGGCGGGTTAACCAGCAGCTCGCGCAGCGGTTCGATCATGCTGAACGGCAGGCAGATGTTGAACTCGCCGGTCAGGTTACCGATCTCCACGTGGAACGGCGTGTTAACGACGATATCGTTCGGGGAGGTGGTGATATTGGTAAATTTCACCTGCATCTCAGAACGGACGTACTCCACTTCCAGCGGGTTAATCGCTTTCCACGCGTCGCTGTAAGATTCCAGCGCCAGCTTCAGCATGCGGTTAATGACGCGCTGTTCGGTGTGGGTGAATTCACGACCTTCTACTTTGGTCGGGAAACGCCCGTCGCCGCCGAACAGGTTATCCACCGCTATAAACACCAGGCTTGGCGAAAACACCACCAGGCCGGTGCCGCGCAGCGGCTTCAGATGAATCAGGTTAAGGTTGGTCGGCACCGGCAGGTTGCGGGCAAACTCATGATACGGCTGAATGCGGATCGCACCGACCGTGATATCCGGGCTACGACGCAGCAGGTTAAACAGCCCCATACGGAACTGACGTGCAAAACGTTCGTTAATGATCTCCAGCGCCTGCAGACGTTCACGTACCACGCGACGCTGGGTATTCGGGTCATAGGGACGAATATCGCTATCGCCGCCAATACCCGGTTGCGGATCATCATTGTTATCGCTGTCGCCGTTGAGCAGCGCATCGATTTCTGCCTGAGAAAGAATACTGTCGCCCATGTCGTTACCGCAGAATGAATGCTGTATACAGAACGTCAGTGACTTCCTGCTTAGGTTGGCCGTTTACCAGCGGGGCCGCCAGCGTTTGTTTAATGGCGTCGACCAGCTTTTGCTTACCCACATCGGTAGCCAGCGCCGAAGCGTCCTGACGAGAGAACAGCAGCAGAAGGCGGCTACGCACTTCAGGAAGGTAATCGTTCAGACGTGAACGGGTGGCTTCATCTTTCAGGCGCAGCGTAATGCCAACGTAAAGCACGCGATCCGCATCACCCAGATTGACGGTGAAGGTATCCAGCGGGAAGAACACTGGAGCCGGCGGAGGAGGTGCTTCAGCTTTGGCTGCAGCGGTGGTCGGTTCCTGCTGCATACGCCAGTAACTATAGCCCGCGGTAGCGCAGGCGGCGAGCGTGATCAACACCAGCAGCGGGATCCAGATGGAACGCTTACTTTTTTTGGTGATAGCGGAGTCAGTCATCTGATACGAGCTTCCTGTTTCGGTACAGCTTAATAAGGTGATTATCCCGTGTCCTGCTGTCGTCAAAGCGTGGAAAAGACGGGGATAATCACGCTACCTCTGGCGTTTAGGCGAAGATGTCTACGGCACTGTTACCGCGCGCTGCGGACTGCAGGGCGGCAGGAACAGGCAGTAACTCATCGCTCTCTTCATTAAAACTGCCGGTGTTGCCGGAACGCGAAGCCTGGTGCTGCTGCTGGGATGAGGACTGCTGCTGCCCGGCGAAGGTCTCGCTGCTGACGCTGCTCTGGGCAAGCTGAATGCCGTTTTCCGCCAGTGAGGTCCGCAGTACCGGCAGCGCGGCTTCCAGCGCCGCACGAACGTGGCTGTGTGCAGAGACCATCTGCAGCTGGGCCTGATTGTCATCCAGCTTAAGCGAAATTTGCACCTGACCCAGATCTTCCGGATGCAGGCGCAGCTCTGCCGTCTGCTGGCCCTGCTTAGTGAACAGGGTGATGTGCTGGCTCAGGGACTGCTGCCATTCGTGGGTCCCCAGAGGCTGGCTTAACACCGGCGCGGGGGCGACGGTGGCAGCCGTCTGACTGGTCGCATGGCTGGACATAATCGGTGCCAGGGTAGCCGTCGGCGATGATGATGAGGAGGCGCTGGCGAGCTCCTGCTTCTCTGCGGTTGCGGCCACGGCCGGTGTGGCCGGCGCGTTGCCCGACAGGGCAGGGTCGCTGTTTTTCGCCTGGCTCTGATAAGGCGTAGAACTTTGCGCTTTATCATGGCTACCCGGAGGCGCGTTCAGGGACGGTTGGCCCGCGCCGTTTTGCGAAAGCGTCGCGGAATTCAGCGTTGAGGTGGCGGATACGCTCTCGTTGCCTGCCACGCGAGAGGCGGTAGTTTGCTGCTGGTGCGGCAGCATCGCCATCAGCGCGCTTAATCCGGCCAGCTCTTCTTCGCTCAGGTCGCTCTTACCGTCATCTTTGCCGTTTGCCGCATTGAGCGTCTTCAGCGCGTCGCCCTTAGACAGCGGCACCAGCCCGGAAACCAGCGTATCAAGCGACGCGATCGGCGACGTTTCATCGCCTTTCAGCGCGGGCTGGCGCGAGAGCAGGTCGGCAATTTTTGCCTGCAGGGTGGTATCCCCTTTGGCGTCCTGAGCCACTTTCGACAGCTTACTGCCGGCGGCTTTCAGATCGGCCAGGGTCAGCGGCGCATCTTTGCCCTTGCCCGTTGCGTCCGAGAGGGCGCCCGCCAGCAGAGAAAGAAAATCCTGTGCACCGTCGGCGCCTTTCCCCGTTTGCGTGCCGCCTGACAGGTCGCTGTCGCTCATCAGCAGTTGTTGCAGTGTGATCATTCCGGTTTCCTCATTGATGCGCGCTGGGCAAACTCATCCATTTTCTTCTGATCCAGACGGTTTTCCGCCAGGGTCGTTGCCGCGATCTGTCGGTCCTGTAAAGTCTGCCAGGCCTGCAGCCGCTGCTTCTTCTCGCGCCAGAAATTGAGCGCGGTATCGACTTTCTGGGTCCACTGGTTAAGCTGCTGGCGATGCTGATCTATCGCCTTCTCCAGCGTCTGGATAAACTGCTGATAGTTAATCCAGCGCTGGCTGCCAATGCCCTGTGTCATATCGGTATTGAGGTTGGTGCGATATTCATGCTGATAGTCGATCAACATCTTCAACTGTTCTTCAGCCTGCTGGCACCCGCGTCGCATTGCGCCTAGCTGCAATGCGGCATCATCAACTTCTTTTTCAGCCAGATCTTTCAGCGTTGATAACGCGCTGTTTTGCGCCATGACCTTCGCCCTCCACCTGTGTTACACCTGCGGGAAAATCAGCTCCAGTGCCTGAATTGAATCTTCCCAGTCGGCGCGTTCAAAAATGCCTTGTTGCAAAAATGCCTCCAGCTGTGGCCACAGGCTAATCGCCTTGTCGAGCATCGGGTCGCTGCCTTTGGCATACGCCCCCACGCTGACCAGATCGCGGTTGCGCTGGAAGCTGGAAAGCAGTTGTTTGAAGTTACGCACGCGGGCGTAGTGCTTCTCGGTTATCAGCGCCGTCATTGCGCGGCTGATAGAGGCTTCAATATCGATGGCCGGATAGTGTCCGGCTTCGGCCAGACGACGCGACAGCACAATATGACCGTCAAGGATCGCGCGCGCGGAGTCGGCAATCGGGTCCTGCTGGTCATCGCCTTCCGTCAGTACCGTATAGAACGCGGTGATGGAGCCGCCGCCGCTGATGCCGTTCCCCGCGCGTTCCACCAGCGCAGGGAGTTTGGCGAAGACCGAAGGCGGGTAGCCTTTGGTCGCCGGTGGCTCACCGATGGCCAGCGCGATTTCACGCTGCGCCATCGCGTAACGGGTCAGGGAATCCATGATCAGCAGCACGTGCTTGCCGCGGTCTCGAAAATCTTCGGCGATACGGGTGGCATACGCGGCACCCTGCATGCGCAGCAGCGGCGACACGTCTGCCGGTGCGGCGATCACCACCGAGCGGGCGCGGCCTTCCGCACCCAGAATGTTTTCAATAAAGTCTTTTACTTCACGACCACGTTCGCCGATCAGCCCCACGACGATCACGTCGGCCTGGGTATAGCGCGCCATCATGCCGAGCAGGACGGATTTGCCTACGCCTGAGCCGGCGAACAGGCCCATACGCTGTCCACGTCCCACGGTCAGCAGGGCGTTAATCGGGCGCACGCCGGTGTCCAGCACATGCTCGATAGGGGTACGCTGCAGGGGGTTGAACGGCTGGGTGATCAGCGCGCCGGTTTCGGTGGTGTCCGGGGAGGGCAGTCCGTCGAGCGGTTTCCCGCTGCCGTCCAGCACGCGGCCCAGCAGGGCAGGGCCAAGCGGCAGCTGTTTCCCGCTTTGCAGCCCGTCGCCAGAAATATTTTTGGCATACACGCGCGCGCCGGGCAGAATGCCTTCCACCTCTTCAAGCGGCATCAGGAACAGGCGCTGGCCGTTAAATCCGACCACTTCGCTTTCAACTTCACGCGTTTCCAGACCATCCTGACGCTCAATGACGCAGGTCGCGCCCAGCGGAAGCTGCAGGCCGGTGGCTTCGAGAACCAGGCCGGTGGCGCGCGTCAGTCGCCCATAACGACGAACGGATGGCAGTAGCGCCATCTTCGTCTCAAAGTTGTCGAGCGTGGTGAGCCAGCGGGTGAGGCGCGCAGTCATCAGACGACTCCCGGTGCCGCCAGGCGGCACAGCTCCTGCCAGCGGGTGGCGACGCTGGCATCCAGATCGCCTTCATCGGCAGAGACTTTGCAGCCGCCGTGATGTAGCGACGGATCGCCGCGCAGACGCCAGCCGTGCAGGTTAAGCGTCGCGCCCAGGCTCTCTTCAACGCGCTGCAGGTCGTCCGGATGGACGCGCAGCTGAGGTTTCCCGCTGAACAGCGGCTCCTGCTGAAGCAGACCCTGAATTTGTTTGATAAGCGCGGTGTTATCCACCACGGGCGTCTGGCCGATGACCTGACGCGCGGCTTCCAGCGCCATCTGCATCAGTCGCGAGGCAATCACGCTGTCCAGCGCGTCCAGCGTGTGCTGAAACTCGCTGACCAGCTGCTGCATGCGGGCATGGATCGGCGCCTGCTGCTGGCGCGCCTGATCGATACCGTGCTCTAACCCTTTCGCCAGACCTTCCTGATACCCCTGCTCGTGGCCTTTCTGGCGGCCTTCGTTCAGACCGGCGTTATAGCCCTGCTCGTGCGCCTGCATTTGCAGCTGCGCCAGCATCTGGGCCTGCTGCTCCTCTTCGGTCAGCTCGGGCTGCTCGACGTCCGGGTCAAGCTCTTCGGTTGCGATGACGGCCGGCGTGAACTCGGAGAGGGGAGGCGCCAGATCGTCCGGCGTCCAGCGCTTCCAGGGCAGCTCATTAGACATAGGTGTCGTCTCCGCTGCCAATCACCATCTCGCCGGTTTCCGCCAGACGACGAACAATAAGCAGAATGGCTTTCTGTTCGTTTTCCACCTGAGACAGACGAACCGGGCCGCGGTTGGCAAGGTCGTCGCGCAGGATATCGGCCGCACGCTGAGACATGTTGCGCAGGAACTTCTCGCGCAGCGGCTGCTCGGCACCTTTGAGGGCGATAAGCAGCGACTCGGAATCCACTTCCTGGAGCAGGCGCTGGATGCTGCGGTCGTCCACTTCGACAAGGTTTTCGAACAGGAACATCTCGTCGATGATTTTCTGTGCCAGCTCGCCGTCGAATTCGCGAACCGCCGTAATGACGGCCTCTTCCTGCTGCGTTTTCATCAGGTTGATAATTTCCGCCGCCGTTCTCACGCCGCCCATTTTGCTGCGCTTGAGGTTCTGGCCGTCGAGCAGGTTGTTCAGCACTTCGGTCAGCTCCGCCAGCGCGGCCGGCTGGACGCCGCCGAAGGTCGCGATACGCAGCATCACATCGTGACGCAGGCGCTCTTCGAACAGTGCCAGAATATCGGCCGCCTGGCCACGCTTGAGGTGGACAAGGATGGTGGCGATAATCTGCGGGTGCTCGTCGCGGATAAGGTCGGCGGCACTCTGCGGTTCCATAAAGTTGAGCGTTTCGATACCGCTGGCGGTATCGCGCGTTTCCAGAATATCTTCCAGCAGGCTGGAGGCACGCTCTTCGCCCAGCGCCTTGACCAGCACGGAGCGCAGGTAGTCGTTGGCGTTGATGTTCAGCGCGGCAAACTGTTCAGCTTCCTGTTCAAACTCTGCCAGCACTTCGGTCAGCTGCTTGTTGGAGATCTGACGCACGTTGGCCATGGCCGCACTGAGAATTTGCACTTCTCGCTGGGAGAGGTGTTTAAACACCTCTGCCGCGCGATCTTCGCCAATGGTCATCAGCAGGATGACGCTTTTATCGGTGCCCGTAAGCGTATTACTCATGTTCGTTACCCATCCACTGGCGGATGACCAGCGCCACGACGCGCGGATCGTTATCTGACATTTCGCGAATGCGCTGGCTCATCACCTCAGCGCCCATGCGCTGGTTAGCACGGCGCTGCTGAATCTGTTCATCTTTGCTGAGGCGCACTTCAACCGCTTCTTCCGTTTCCTGACGCGCAGACATCTGCTCGCGAGCCGCTTTTTCGGCTTCAGCACGGCGCTGGAGCTGCGGACGAACGCCCTTACGCCACAGCAGCCATGCGACAATCAGCACCAGCAGCCAGCGTCCTGCGGACATCAGCTGGTCGATAAACGCCTGCTGTTGCCAGAACGGCAGTTCACCGCCGGTCTCATCAACCGAGTTGAACGGTGAGTTCACCACGTTGAGGGTATCGCCGCGCTTCTCGGAGTAACCCATCGCTTCACGGGTCAGGTTTTCAATCTGCTTCATCTGCTCGGCGGTCAACGGCAGCGGTTTGCCGTCCGCCAGCGTTTTGTAGTTCACCACTACCGCAACGGAAAGACGCTGAATATCGCCAACGTTCAGTTTAGTGTGGCGAATCGTTCTATCCACTTCGTAGTTCGTGGTTTCGTTACGGCTGCTGCTACGCGGACCGGCGTTACTGGTCGTTGAGGTGGTCTGCTGATTATTTTGCTGACCGTTCTGCTGATTGGCCGGCGGCGTAGAGATCGGTGCCGCGTTAGCCGGGGCAGGCTGGTTAGACAGCGCGCCCGGCACGCCGCCCGGGTAGGCACCGCCGATCTGTTCGTTCGAATTGATCTGGCGTGAACGCATCACCGCCTGAGCCGCATCGCCGTTCGGGCTGTATTGTTCTTCAGTTTGTTCTTTATTCGCGAAGTCGATCTGCGCGGTAACCTGCGCGTGCACGTTGCTGTTACCCACCACCGGGCCGAGGATGGCTTCAATACGCCGCTGGAGACGGTTTTCGACATCGGCGGCATACTTCAGCTGCGCATCATTCAGATCGCGACCGGCGGTATTGGATTGCGTCAGCAGGTGACCGCTCTGGTCAACCAGCGTCACGTTACCCGGCGGCAGGCCGGCGACGGCGCTGGAAACGAGGTGCGTCACCGCGCTGATTTGCCCTTCGTCCAGCGCGCGGCCGGGTTCGAGGTTCACGGTAACGGAAGCTGAAGGTGATTTCTGTTCGCGGACAAATAAGGAAGGCTTAGGCATCGCCAGATGCACGCGGGCACTCTTCACCGGGCCTAATGTTTCAATGGTGCGGGCCAGTTCACCTTCCAGCGCACGCTGGTAGTTCACCTGCTCGCTGAACTGGCTGATACCGAATTTTTCCTGATCCAGCAGCTCAAAGCCCACCGCGCCGCCTTTCGGCAACCCCTGCTGAGCCAGACGCAGACGCAGTTCGTGTACCTTATCTGCCGGTACCTCAAGCGCACCGCCATTATCGGCAAAGCGATAAGGGATGTTCATCTGGGTAAGCTGGGTGACGATGGCGCCGCCATCCTGATCGGAAAGGTTGCTGTAGAGCGTCCGGTAATCAGGGCTTTTCGCCCACAGGACCATCGCTACAAGGATCGCAATTGCGGCAGCGCCTGCCACGATCAACGGGATTTTAGGATTCGCGCGAAGGCGGTTCATCCACTCGAGTGATTTATTCTGCGGCGCTGTCGATGCTGTTGCACTCATTGCGCACCTCTTAAATCCTGGTGGTTTACGTTATTCGTGTAGAGAAACAAAACTGACTCCCGGGTCGGCAAACACGACAAAAGTTCCATATTGATGGCCCTGCCATTATTTGATGATTCGTGATTTTCTATGCGTCAAATAACCTGGTTTTTTCATGCTATTTACCGCCATTATCTTATTGACAAGCTGTTAGTCTTGACCGCGTAAAAAACCATCCAGGGGAGAGTCATGGCTATACAGGGCATTGAAGGGGTAATCAGTCAGTTGCAGGCAACGGCGATGACGGCCCGTAATCAGAATGTGGCAGATCAGCAGCCGAGCATCAGCTTCGCGGGGCAACTGCATGCCGCTCTTGACCGTATCAGTGATACCCAGACCGCCGCGCGCACTCAGGCCGAAAAGTTCACCCTCGGTGAGCCGGGCGTGGCGCTGAATGATGTGATGACCGATTTGCAAAAAGCCTCGGTTTCCCTGCAGATGGGGATCCAGGTGCGTAACAAGCTGGTGTCTGCGTATCAGGAAGTGATGGGGATGCAGGTTTAGGCAGTGAAATGTCTTACCGAGATTTCAGACGTAGTTTCTTTTTACAAAGAAAGTTTACAGGATTACTTATGTTACCAAGAGTTCACGTCGTTAACTCATCACAAGGTAGCTTTCTGACCTTTGGCAATGATGTCATTTCCAATCACCTCTTTACCCAGGACAACTGGGAAAACTGGCTTTTTGCTATTACAGGTGAATTCACCAGAGGTTTTGATAAGCCTATAGTGTTCGATCTCGGGGCAAATCTGGGGGCGTATACCATACCTACAGCACTCATGCTGAATGAGCAAAATGGCCATATTTATTCTTTCGAACCACAAAAGGTTGTGTATTATCAGCTCTGCGGAAATATTTTCCTCAATCGTCTCAATAATGTAACAGCCCTGAACAAAGGGGTTGGTGCGGCAAATGGGATACTTGAGTTGCCAGTACCTGACTACCATAAAATGTATAACGTTGGTGGTTTTTCCATGATTGAGCAATATCGTTCAAACACGGGAGTAGAGGCGGCGATGAGCGGAGAAAAAGATGTCGTTCAAATTATCAAACTTGATGATGTTCTGTTTGAACAGAAAACGCGATTTTTGAAGATTGATGTCGAAGGCCTGGAACTGGAAGTTTTAAAAGGTGCCGTCGGATTCCTTGAGCATAATAATTTCCCTCCCTTTTCTTTCGAAGCATGGGATTTACCCTGGTTTAAGGAACAGCGTGAGGCATTGATGACCTTTATTCTTGAGCTGGGATACACAGTAGAACATATTCAGTTTGATGATTATCTGGCTCACCATCCTAAAAATGAGGCGAAAGTTGATTTCCTTCGCGATCAAAATGATCAACTGACTCGCGTCGTACGTGTGGCATAAAGTCTATGAGTCATCTGCAATAGGTAATTCTTATTTCATAAAGGGTTCTGACTAGAGTTGCGCGCGTTTTAATGCCAAAATGAATTTTTTCATTAACCTGGATTTTTCATGAAAAAGTTAGCAGTCACAGGCGCTCTGATAATCCTTGCCGGGTGTGTCCAGGTGGATAACTATCAAGATGTGATCAAACATCCTGTCCCGGCAAATCTGGCCGGATACTGGCAGTCGAAAGGGCTGCAGAGCAACATGGTCAGCCCGAAGGCGATTGCCACGCTGGTGGTGACGGAAGAGGGCGATACGCTGGACTGCCGTCAGTGGCAGCGCGTGATTGCCGTGCCGGGTAAAATCATGCTGCGTTCAGACAGTTATTACAACGTGACGCGTAAGCTGGATATCTATCCGCTGGAGCGCGACGGCTCGACGCTTGAGTATGACGGGCTGGAGCTGCAGAAGGTCGACCGCCCAACGGTTGAGTGTGCCGATTACCTGAGCAAGAATCCGCTCGAGAGTAAACTACCGTAGCCGTTTGTTGCCGGGTGGCGCTGACGCTTACCCTGCGGTTAAAAGCAAAACGGCAACCTCGTTGCCGTTTTTGGTGTTTGCGCCCTCTCCCCATGGGAGAGGGACGGGGTGAGGGCATCAGGCCGCACTTTGCCAGTACTACAACGCATCCTCTATCACCCAAACGCTGACGCTTCCCCCATTACAGGTAAACGTCCCTTCGCCATCCGCCGCCGTGGTGATGGTTTCTTCGCGATTGCCGAGAAAATCCCGCCACGTTTTGTTGCCGTAGTTTTCCCCAAGACAAATCACTTTTTCACCATCATCCCCGTTCGACAGCACCACCACGCAGCCGGGATCGTCTTCCGTACCGCTGCGGCTGAAGGCGATGCAGTTTGGATGGTCGAAAAACAGCGTCTGCACGCCGTGGGCAAAACGCTGGCGTGCGAGGATCAGCTCGTGAAGCTGCTCAATGACCGGCATATCAATATGGTACGTTTCACCGTCTCCTCCCGCGTCGTCATAGCTGGCGCCGAAAAGATCCGGATAAAAGACGCTCGGCACGCCATTTTCCCGCAGCAGGATCAGCGCGTACGCCAGCGGTTTAAACCAGGCTTCGACCGGTGCTTCAAGCGCCTGCAGAGGCTGGGTGTCATGGTTCGCGACGAGGGTGACCGCATGAAACGGATCGGCTTCTACCAGGGTGCCGGTGAAGATTTGGCTCATGTCGTAATCCCGGCCCTGACGTGACGCCTCGTGGAATTTCATCTGCAGAGGGGCATCAAACAGCATGGTTTTGCCTTCGACCTGGTCAATATAGGCCTGAAGTTTATCCACCTCATGGGACCAGTATTCCGCCACGATAAACAGCGGCTGGTCGGCGACTTCCTGGACGTGCTCAATCCACTCTTTGTAAAACCAGGCGGGAATATGCTTAACGGCGTCCAGACGAAAACCGTCGCAGCGCGTCTGTTCCATGACCCAGCGGGCCCAGTATTTGATCTCCTCGGTCACGGCGTGGTTGCGAAAGTCGATATTTTCGCCCATCAGGTAATCGAAGTTGCCCATCTCATCATCAACCTGATCGTTCCAGCCTTCGCCGGTGTAGTCGTTGACGATTTTAAAGATGCCGTCTTCATCGGGGTTTTCAATATGGTCGACGCCGCTGAAGCATTTGTAGTCCCAGATAAACTGTGAGTACTGCCCGGCCCGGGCAGGGAAGGTGTAGCGAGTCCAGGCTTCGCATTCAATGACCTCGTCATCGATTTGCGTGCGGTCCTGTTCGTTCACGCGCTGAACGCGCACGGGCTCTTTTTCATCGGCGCCCATTTTGTGGTTGACCACCACGTCCAGCAGCACGGCAATGTCGTTGCTTTTGAGGGCATCAATGGCCTCCAGCAGCTGCGCCTTGTCGCCGTATTTCGTGGCGATACTGCCTTTCTGGTCAAACTCGCCAAGATCGAACAGGTCATAGGTGTCATAGCCGACAGAATACCCGCCGGATGCCCCTTTACAGGCGGGCGGCAGCCAGATCATGTTGATGCCGATTTCGTTAAGATTGGGAGCTAACGCCGTGACCTCTCGCCACAATTCACCGCCAGCAGGGTAGTACCAGTGAAAACATTGTAACAGGGTGGGGTTTTTCATCATCCTTGCTCCAGAAGCCATTGGCAGACTTCTGGAGTATGGATGAAGAAATCATAGTTGTGTGTCGCGGGTAAAACTTTCTGGATAAAGAATATTCCCTGACAGCTTTCCATAGGTAGACGTGATGGATTGCTGTTTGCCGGTTTGATCAATAAGAATGCGGAGCTCTTCCATACGCATAGCCAGTAACTCTTTGAGTTCGCTTTCATTTTTAAGCACATTTTCAAGCAACAATCTGGCCTGTTCGATGTGAGGCCGCGGAGCTGATGTTATTGGATTCTGCGATATATGTTCAATAAGTTGAACATAAGTAATTTCATGTGTGATTAGATCGTCCCATTGACCGGCTTTAGCCAGCTTAAGCATGGAAAGGCTGAGATTATGTAGCGCCTGCCAGGCGCTAAGTACAGAGTTGGGGGTGTTCATTAAAGATTATCCTGGTTAGAGGAGACATTAGAGCCAATTTGTTTCCACGCGTCAGCAATGTTATTCAATAATTCCTCAACTTCGAGGATAGCCCCTTCGTCATTACGTAAATTAGCATGTAACAGACGACGAATCATATAGTCATACAGTGCAGCAAGGTTCGCGGAAAGCGGACCTTCGATCTCCATATTCAAGCCAGCCTTTAAACCATTGTCGATGATATTTATTGCTTTCGACAGTGCTTCCCCTTTCTCGGCAATACGACCTTCGTTGAGGAAAAGCCGGGCACGGACAAGGGCACTGAGTGCCCCGTCAAATAGCATGGTCACAAGTTGATGCGGATTTGCACTCATTACCGCACTTTCAAGACCAATTTGTTGATATGCACGTGCACCAATTTGTGAGTACATGATTATTCCTTAACTGCTAGAGGAACTAAATTGCTGTTTCAGATAGGTGGATGTATTGTTCATTTTGCTCATCAACGTATCCAGATTCGTGAATTGCGCCTTATATCGCGCCATTGTGGCTTCTATATTGGCTTCCATCGCATCATAGCGTTTGTCAAGCGTTTTCAGTGTCGTGTTAATACCATCAGTAGCATTCTTGATAATCCCTTCTTTGCCCGCTGTTGTGCTCAACATATTCGTGAGCATCGTACCCATTTGTGTCGCGAGTCCGGTTGTCTTGCCATCACCGGCAAAATATTCCTGTACCGCTTCTGGATTATCCGTTAACGCCTTGCTCAATTTGCTGGAATCAACCTTAAGATTGCCTAATGAACCGTCTGCTCCCGTTGCGGTATCCTGCGTCACGCCAAGCTGAGCCAGGATTGCATAAGAGCCTGACTGCACCTCAGTTAATAATCCACGTAACTGCGACTGCACCGAACGTACCGTACTATCACCAATTAACGCGCCATTATTTGCGGACTGGCTCTCACCGGCATCAACCTTTACATATTTTGTGACGGACGTAATGGTGGACTGTAAAGCGTTGTAGGCCGTTACCCAGTCAGTAATGGCTTTCTGTGTGGTGTCAGCAGCACGGGTGATATTTAGATTTTCACTGCTCGTGCTTTCATTTTTAAGGCTCAGGGTAATACCCGGTAGGGCATCAGTAATCGTGTTAGTTGAACGCTCAATCGTAATGTCGTTGATAATGACTTGCGAATTTTGGGATGCCGTCTGTTGATTCATCACCCCTGTGTGAGTCGATGAATCATAGCCAATGACGTTTTGTAATGTGCTGTCACCTGAGACGCTCACCGTCATATCATTTGCTGTACCAGATGTTTTTGATGTCAGCATTAAAGTATAGTCACCGTCTTTCGCTTTAACGACGGTAGCAGTAACGTTACCGTTCGCTTTGTTAATCGCGCTGGCAATTCCATTTAATGAGGTATCGGAATCGCCGAGTGTAACGGTCAGCGGCGTTGTTGAGCCGGCTTGTGCAATGGTTATTGTACGGGTTGCACCCGTTGTCGCGCCTAACGGTGAAGTCGCGCTAGTCTGGCTGGCAGTGGTCAGTACCTGCGCTTTTGCCAGCGCTTTGACCTGAACGGTATAGCTACCGACGGTAGCGCCCGTGGCTGTGGTTGCCGTGAAGGAGTTATTGGTCGATCCTACGGCTGTTGCGTTCCATGTATCAGTTTTAGAAAGCGCTGCAGTGGCGGTATTGAGCGTTTGCATCGCACTTTGCAGCTTACTGAACGCACTGAGTTGCGCGTTATAAGAGGTTTGCTGATTCGTTATTGTCGTTAATTTTGTTTTTTCAGCATTTTCAAGATTCGTGTAGAGCGTCTGTAGATCCAAACCTGAGCCTACGCCAAGACTACTGATTGTTGCACTTGCCATTAGATTGTTTCCTTTAGTCAATGGTAGTTTCAGCTAGTTATCGGCGGCTTGAGAAAATAGTTTAACCATTAGCTAAGAAAATTATCGGTTGAATAAGCGGTATTCTCCTCGGCATATACCCTCTTCGTTAACGGTATGAAGGATGCAGCCCTAGGGTATTGCGTATAGCCCGACAAAGATGAACGCCATAAATAATTCTGTTTTTGGTATGGTGATTTAAATTTTTTCCTTACAAATTAACTCGTTAAAAAAAATTCAATGAAAATTCTAAAGTCTTCAAAACGTTCGTCGATAACCTTTTTGACGGTGAGAGACGCCGTGAGTGTTAAGCACCGACCCTAGAATCCAATTTGAAGGAATTAAATTATGTCAGTAATCAATACTAACCTGTTATCCCTGTCTACTCAGAACAACCTGAACAAATCTCAGTCTGCTCTGGGTACCGCGATTGAGCGTCTGTCTTCTGGCCTGCGTATCAACAGCGCTAAAGACGATGCTGCTGGTCAGGCGATTGCTAACCGCATGAATTCTCAGATCAAGGGCATGACTCAGGCTGCTCGTAATGCCAACGATGGCATCTCTATGATTCAGACTGCTGAAGGCAACCTGAACGAAATTAACACCAACTTGCAGCGTATCCGTGAACTGTCCGTACAGGCAGCAAACGGCACTAACCAAGACACTGACATGACCTCCATCAACACCGAGATCAACCAGCGTCTGTCTGAAATCGACCGTATCGCAGGTGCTGCAAACTTCAACGGTAAAAACCTGCTGGATGGTTCTCAGAGCGGCGGCGTAACCATTCAGGTTGGTGCAAACACCAAAGCTGGCGATACCATCAGCATCGGTTCTGACTCTCTGATCAATGCTAAGCTCAGCTCTCTGGCATCTGGTACTGCCCTGTCCGGCGGCACGGCATCTATCAGCGACAACACCACTGCAAAAGCGGTTATTGACGCAGTTGATACTGCACTTAAAGGTATCGACGGTGCGCGTAGCAACCTGGGTGCAATGCAGAACCGTTTCGAATCTACCGTTAACAACCTGAACAACTCAGTAACTAACTTGTCTGCAGCACAGTCTCGTATCCAGGATGCTGACTACGCAACCGAAGTGTCTAACATGTCACGTGCACAGATCCTGCAACAGGCTGGTACTTCTGTTCTGTCTCAGGCAAACCAGGTTCCACAGTCTATGCTGTCTCTGCTGCGTTAATTCTTACGTCCTTAATATTCAAAAACCCGGCGTTGCCGGGTTTTTGTTATATTCTCCAACTCCAATTAAATGTTGATAGACTTGAAAATATTATGCGCAAAATTTTACTTACCATTGACAGGTTTGAACACTATGGTCAACACGAGAGTATCTTTTTTGATTTGATAGAATATTTTCATCGTCACAACTGGCAGGTCGATGTTTTTGCCAAAACCACGGGTCGGTATTGGCTCAACAATTTGAATGTTATAAACGAAAATAAAACCATTCGCTTGTTGGAACAACCCGATGGTCAGTTGCACGCTTTCTATGACCTGATGTGGATATTTAACGGCTATATACCCGCCGAGCTGAACACGATTTTTATGCAAGGAGACTGGGTTTCCAGAGTCTTCTTCCATCACTTTTACAGTTACGCTGATTATGATTTACCCTACGGCGCTGATGTGGAAAATGCGCTTTCCTGCAACAGTTTTGCCTGCTCTACCGCTAGCTATGTCCGCTTAGTTGAAAAGGGAATTAAACAACCTCGAATCAAGATTTTCCCGCTCACCGTTAATAATCAATTTGCGTCTGCCTCAGGTGTATTCACTGATAAACTCGAAAAAGCACTGCTGATCTCCAGTGGGTATAATAAAAATTTAGTTGAGCTCACCGAGTCATTCCAGACCAGAAATATTGAACTGGATTACTATAATCTCGACTCTGCGCCAGGTCCTGTAACGCCAGCGTTGCTGTCACAATATCAGCTTATTATTGGTGATGAAGCCCGAGTTGTACTTGCCATGGGCATGGGTTTACCAGTTGTGATATCAGACGGTATTTCCTCACACGGTTATCTAACAGAAGCAAATCTGCTGGAACGCAGTGATTATCACTTTGCACTGACAGGTGCTCCCAAAATCGCTAACCAAAACCGTTGGATAAAAGAGATCCTTGACGGTTACTCTCAGGCAGCCCAATGGGCTTGGGAATACCGGGCTGAAGCAAACGCGCAGCTTTCTTTAGACGCCTGTGTTGGACGGATACTCGAACGTCTGCCTGCGCCAAAAGTATTAAAAATTTCGCAAGAACAGTACCGCAATCTCGAGTTTCACCGCAAGGTTATGGACAGTTTCGGGGAAGAAACAACGCGGTCAGTCGGTAGCTGGATGAATGATAGAAAACCGACATCATTGCGTTCCGCAATTATAGGTACGTTGCTTCAGTCTTTCCCTGCCTGCGCCAGTATTTCGGTCATAATCATCGATCGTGAAGGCGAACGAGATAAGCTGCGTGCGAGTTTACGCTCTGTTAATAACCAGACATTAACTGCCGATTCACTCATCGTCGTAGGTAAGCAACCATCGCATTCTATTACTGACGATTCGACAATACGCTTCGTGGGTGATCTGAATCTGGCGGTGGACGGGATCGCATCCGCTAATTTGCTCATTATAGAGGCAGGCGATATCCTGGAAGAGCATGCACTACTTACCTGTGCCGAGTTTACGATGCGGGATCCGCAGAAGGCGTTTTGGTATTTTGATGAACTCATTATCCGTGATGATAAGGAAGATGGCTTAATTCTTAAGCCGGAATGCGATATAGATATGTTGCGTGCGCATCCTTATATCGGCTCCAGTGCCTTTATTTCGACAGATGCATTACGTCGGCGCAATGGATTTAATCCAGACTGCCTGTATCTCAGTCATATCGATCTTTGCTGGAAATTAATTGAAGAAGAAGGACCGTTCGCGGTCGGTCATATTCCTGAGGCGCTGGTCGCCAGAACCATCAGTATGAGCGAATGGTGTAAAAAACCCGCTATCATTGATGAAATGAAAATTATCACCGCCGCACATCTCTCACGCTGCGGCATACGTGCAACGATCGCATTCGGCGAAGAGCCTGGCGTCCAGTTCGTGACGTATCAACTTCCCGCTATCGCGAAGGTGTCGGTGATTATTCCGACCAGGGACCGTCTGGTGTTGCTCCAGCGCTGTATTGATTCTTTGATGGAGAAAACTGCTTACCATCAGTATGAAATCATCATTGTTGATAATGGTTCAACTGATGAGGATGCGAGAAGGTATCTGGATCAGCTAGAGTCGATGCAACTGACTCAAATTAGAGTTCTGCGCTGGGAAACTGCATTCAACTTTGCTGCTATCAACAACTACGCTAGCCGTTATGCAACAGGTGAGTACCTGTTGTTCATGAACAATGATATTGAAATTCACGATGGCAACTGGATGGGGGCTTTAGTCGAACTCACTCAACGCCCGGAAGTCGCTATTGTCGGGAGTAAACTTGAATATCCGGATGGTACGCTGGAGCATGGTGGGTATATTACAGGCATCAATGACGGCGTGGTTGTCTGTGGGAAAGGGAGCTCACCGGATGACACTGGCTTCCTTAGCCGGCTGAAGATCCCTCGGGGCGCTCATGCAGTAAGTGCAGCATGCATGATGGTGCGTAAAGACGTATTTGATGAGCTTGGCGGATTCGATGAGGAGAATTTCCCGATCTACTATGCTGACGTTGATTTGGCATTAAAAGCGAAAGCGCAAGGGTATATAACCCTGTGGACACCGTTTAGCCGAGTTAAGCACCTTGGCGGAGCTTCGCGTTTGTTCCCTGAAAAATTTGCAGTCGCTACTCATGCGGATGAAGCATGCAATGATGTGCTGTTGGAGAAGTGGGGAGCAGAACTGGCACGTGATCCTTATTACAATCCAAATATGAATCGTCTCGGGTCGACATTCAGCCTGAACACACGCATGTCGCGCTTACCGCATGCGCTGCCCGGAAAGCCGTTACCTGTGATCATGGGGACCCACATTAACTGGACAGGATGCGGAAATTATCGCGTCATTAAACCTCTTCACGCGCTTCAGCAAGAGTTGAAGGCTGATGGAGGTTTGATCCTCGGCCTGCCTACGGTGATGGAAGTAGCGCAGTTCCAGCCCGATCGCCTGATCCTTGAAGTGCCTATCGCCGATGATATTCCCCAGACAGTACAACGCTATCGTCAGGTCTGTAATGCCAAAATTATTATGGAATTTGATGATTACTATTTAGACGTCCCTGAGAAAAATATCTTCAGGGAAAATGTACCAAAAGACATCCAGAATCGACTGACCTCGGCTCTGGCCCAGGCTGACTGGGTTGTCGTATCAACTGAGCCGCTGGCTGAAGCCTATTCTCGTTTTCATTCGGATATCCGCGTGGCCAAAAATCGCTTGGATATAGAACTGTGGGGGAACCTCAAGTCCGCTAAACGCCGCGGTAAAAAACCGCGTGTAGGTTGGGCGGGGGGGGCGAGCCATACGGGCGATCTCGAAATATTATTACCGATCATTTCTGAATTAAAAGATGAAGTGGAATGGGTGTTTATGGGGATGAAGCCTGAAGGCGTCGCGTGCGAGTTCCATTTACCTGTGCCTTTTGAGCATTATCCGCAAAAGCTGAGTGAACTTGATCTTGATCTGGCATTGGTCCCGCTCGAACAGAATCTGTTTAACGAATGTAAAAGTAATCTACGTCTCTTAGAACTGGGAAGTTGCGGATTCCCCATTATCTGCACGGATATCGAGCCTTATCGCTGTGGCCTGCCCGTTCATCGGGTAAAAAATACCCCTAATGCGTGGATTGCTGCAGTTCGTGAATACATTCACGACTGGAACGCGCTTGAGAAGGCTGGTGAAGAACTGCGCAAAGCAGTGCATCGCGACTGGATGTTAAGAGATGGCGGTCTGGATGATTGGCAGCGTGCATGGATAGGCTAATGCTTGTACCCAGGGGAAGAGCGCCAGAAACTGGCGGTGTCTGAAACGAAGAATAGGTAAATGATGTATGTATCAAGGTGAAAAAATTGGAGTGGGGATCGTCACTTATAATCGTAAAGACGGTTTGCTTAAATTATTAAACTCTCTTCCGCGCCAATGTATTGATGAACTGGTCATTATTAATGATGGACAACATTTTCCTGAGTATTCCGGTCTGGATTGCCACTATATATTGAATGAAGAGAATCTTGGGGTAGGATGCAGCAAAAATCGGGCGCTATCTTACCTGCGAGAGAAGGGCGTTGATCACTATTTCCTCATTGAGGATGACGTGTTTGTCAAACGGAATGATGTTTTTCATCGCTACATTGAAATGTCCCGCCTCACGGGGGTACAACACTTCAATTTCAGTCAGCATGGGTTACTGAATGTTAATCAGCAGGGGCAGCCACTCTTACGGATGCGCTGCGATTATGCCGGAGAAAAACTATTTATGTTCCCTTCCTGTGTCGGGGCATTTAGCTACTACACCGCGCTGGCGCTTGATACAGTGGGGCTCATGGATGAACGTTTCTATAATGCGCTTGAACATGTAGACCATACCATTGCGGTCATAGATGCTGGCATGCATCCTCCGTTTGGTTATTTTGCAGATATAGCAGATTCACAAGACTATATTGGCGATGAGGGATGGAGCATTAAGCAATCTACAATTTCAGGCGAGCTCACTTTCAGAGCAATAGTTACAGTTGCTTTGCAACGGTTTAAACAAAAGCGTGGTTTCGTGCCTGCAGATATTACTATTGAGAACACAAAGAAAGTTACCCGGATGCTGGAAAAAATCCATAGCAAATATACAGTTAAACACTAAATGGTACAATAAAATGTTCAGCAAGCCAGTAGAGGAAAAACGACTGGCTGCAGAATTTCCTGTTCTAATCTCAAAATAACCCCCCATTTCACCCATTATTCATCCAATTGAACGCCCTGCAGAATCGGATAATCATGCCGATAACTCAACTAACGCAGGGCTGTTTATCGTGAATTCACTCTATACCGCTGAAGGTGTAATGGATAAACACTCGCTGTGGCAGCGTTATGTCCCGCTGGTGCGTCACGAAGCATTGCGCCTCCAGGTGCGCTTGCCGGCGAGCGTGGAACTCGACGATCTGCTACAGGCGGGCGGTATCGGGTTATTGAATGCAGTTGACCGATACGACGCTCTGCAAGGAACGGCATTTACGACTTACGCAGTTCAGCGTATTCGTGGTGCGATGCTGGACGAGCTGCGCAGCCGAGACTGGGTGCCGCGCAGCGTTCGCCGCAACGCGCGCGAAGTGGCGCATGCGATGGGGCAGCTGGAACAGGAACTGGGACGTAACGCAACGGAAACCGAAGTGGCGGAACGTCTTGGCATTGCTGTTGAAGAGTATCGTCAGATGTTGCTCGATACCAATAATAGCCAACTCTTCTCTTATGACGAGTGGCGAGAAGAGCATGGCGATAGCATCGAGCTGGTGACGGACGAGCACCAGCAGGAGAACCCGTTACACCATTTAATGGAAGGGAATTTACGCCAGCGCGTCATGGAGGCTATTGAAGCTCTGCCTGAACGCGAACAGCTGGTATTGACCCTTTATTACCAGGAAGAGCTTAACCTCAAAGAGATTGGCGCTGTTCTGGAGGTGGGAGAGTCGCGGGTGAGCCAGCTGCACAGCCAGGCCATTAAACGCTTACGAACCAAGCTGGGTAAGTTATAGGTGATTGATTCACCTTAAAAATGCCGCACAACGTATTGACAACCAGGAGTTATCATGACGGTGCAGCAATCTAAAAGACGGCCTTTAAGCCGCTACCTGAAAGACTTTAAACACAGCCAGACGCATTGCGCCCACTGTAACAAGTTACTCGATCGTATCACGCTGGTTCGCCGGGGCGAAATCGTCAATAAGATTGCGATTTCGCGTCTCGACACGTTGATGGACGAAGCAGCATGGCTCGAAGAGCAAAAAGAGTGGGTGGCGCTTTGCCGTTTCTGTGGGGATCTCCACTGCAAAGAGCAAAGCGACTTCTTCGATATTATCGGCTTCAAGCAGTTCCTGTTTGAACAAACGGAGATGAGCCACGGCACCGTTCGCGAATATGTCGTTCGCCTGCGCCGCCTTGGGCAACATCTGACCGTAAACAATATTTCTCGCGATCTGCTGAAAACCGGTTATCTGGATGAAAATCTGGAGCCGTGGCTGCCTGCGACCAGCACCAATAACTACCGAATTGCGCTGCGCAAGTATGCGCAATACAAGGTGCAAATGCCGGGTGCCATAAAGCAGAAAGCCCACGCCGGAACAACTTCTGATATATATTAAAAAAGAATAAGATGTAGCGCAGTCGCCTTTGACGTGGCAGGCGATTTCTCTACACTACGTAAAAATTCCACTATATCGGGGTATTTATGAAATTTGCACTTCTGGGTCGTCAGGCGCTGATGGGTGTTATGGCCGTTGCGCTGGTTGCGGGCATGAGCGTGAAAACGTTCGCCGCAGAAAACCTGCTGAATAAAGTAAAAGAGCGCGGTACGCTGCTGGTCGGGCTGGAAGGAACCTATCCTCCGTTCAGCTTCCAGGGCGATGACGGTAAGCTGACCGGTTTTGAAGTGGAGTTTGCTGAAGAACTGGCGAAGCACCTCGGCGTTAAAGCGTCACTGAAACCGACCAAATGGGACGGTATGCTGGCGTCGCTGGATTCCAAACGTATTGATGTGGTGATTAATCAGGTGACCATTTCTGACGAGCGTAAGAAGAAATATGACTTCTCTACGCCGTACACCGTGTCCGGTATTCAGGCGCTGGTGAAGAAAGGCAACGAAGGCGGAATTAAAACTGCCGCGGACCTGAAAGGGAAGAAAGTCGGTGTCGGTCTGGGTACCAACTACGAAGAGTGGCTGCGCCAGAACGTGCAGGGCGTGGATATCCGCACTTATGATGATGATCCAACGAAATACCAGGATCTGCGCGTGGGCCGTATCGACGCCATTCTGGTTGACCGCCTGGCCGCGCTGGATCTGGTGAAGAAAACCAACAATACCCTGGCGGTAGCGGGTGATGCGTTCTCTCGTCAGGAATCAGGCGTTGCCGTTCGTAAAGGTAACGAAGACCTGGTCAAAGCGATTGATTCCGCGATTGCCGACATGCAAAAAGACGGCAGCCTGAAGGCGCTCTCCGAGAAGTGGTTCGGTGCAGACGTCACGAAATAAGCTTCTGCCGTAAAAAAAGGCGCTTTTAAAAGCGCCTTTTTTATTTCTTTCGCGTCTGCGTGCATAATGAAAAATATCACATTTTGTCAGAGTTACCGGAGAACCCATGTCACTACAGAATTTAACGCGCTTTCCCCGCCTGGAGTTCATCGGCGCGCCGACGCCGCTGGAGTACTTGCCGCGATTTTCTGATTATTTAGGGCGCGATATTTTTATCAAGCGTGACGACGTGACGCCGATGGCGATGGGGGGCAATAAGCTGCGCAAGCTGGAGTTTCTGGCGGCTGATGCACTGCGCGAAGGCGCGGATACGCTCATTACCGCCGGGGCTATCCAGTCCAACCACGTTCGTCAGACGGCGGCAGTGGCGGCAAAGCTCGGGCTCCACTGCGTGGCATTGCTGGAAAACCCGATTGGCACGCGGGCAGAAAACTATCTCACCAACGGCAACCGTCTGCTACTGGACCTGTTTAACGTGCAGGTCGAAATGGTGGATGCGTTGACTGACCCGACCGCCCAGCTCGACGAGCTGGCGACGCGTCTGGAAGCGCAGGGGTTCCGCCCCTACGTTGTCCCCGTCGGCGGTTCGAACGCGCTGGGCGCGCTGGGATATGTGGAGAGTGCGCTGGAAATTGCGCAGCAGTGCGAAGGCGCGGTAAGCCTCTCCTCCGTGGTTGTCGCGTCCGGAAGCGCGGGCACGCATGCCGGGCTGGCGGTGGGGCTGGAACAACTGCTGCCGGACGTCGAGCTGGTTGGCGTGACGGTGTCCCGCAGCGTCGCCGAGCAGAAGCCGAAAGTGGTCACCTTACAGCAGGCGGTAGCCGAGCAGCTGGAGCTGAAGGCCAAGGCCGACATTCTGCTCTGGGACGACTATTTTGCGCCGGGTTACGGCACGCCTAACGAAGAGGGCATGGAGGCGGTGAAGCTGCTGGCGCGCCTCGAGGGGATACTGCTCGATCCGGTTTATACCGGCAAAGCGATGGCCGGACTGATTGACGGTATTGCGCAGAAACGCTTTAAGGATGAAGGGCCGATTTTATTTGTCCATACCGGCGGGGCGCCTGCGCTGTTTGCCTACCATCCTCATGTCTAAAAATCAGGTCGAAAAATAATAATGCAAGAAAGTATTCAACTGGTTATTGATTCTCTGCCGTATCTGCTGAAAGGTGCGGTATTTACGTTACAGCTCAGTATCGGCGGGATGTTCTTCGGCCTGGTGCTGGGATTTGTGCTGGCATTAATGCGCATGTCACCCATCCTGCCGGTGCGCTGGCTGGCGCGCTTTTATATCTCCGTATTTCGCGGCACGCCGCTTATCGCCCAGCTCTTTATGATCTACTACGGCTTGCCGCAGTTTGGTATCGAGCTGGATCCGATCCCCGCAGCGATGATTGGTCTGTCGCTCAATACCGCGGCGTACACGTCAGAAACCCTGCGAGCGGCGATCTCCTCCATTGACAAAGGGCAGTGGGAGGCAGCTGCCAGTATCGGGATGACGCCATGGCAGACGCTGCGTCGGGCCATTCTGCCGCAGGCGGCGCGCGTGGCGCTTCCACCGCTGAGCAACAGCTTCATTAGCCTGGTGAAAGATACCTCCCTGGCGGCAACGATTCAGGTACCGGAACTGTTCCGTCAGGCGCAGCTCATTACTTCGCGCACGCTTGAAGTCTTTACCATGTATCTGGCCGCCTCGCTGATTTACTGGGTGATGGCGACGGTGCTTTCTGCTCTGCAAAACTACTTCGAAAACCAGCTTAACCGCCAGGAGCGTGATCCAAAATGAGTGCTATCGACGTCAAAAACCTGGTGAAAAAATTCCACGGTCAAACGGTGCTCCACGGGATCGATCTTGAAGTAGAGCAGGGTGAAGTGGTGGCAATTATCGGACCAAGCGGTTCGGGAAAAACGACGCTGCTGCGCAGTATTAACCTGCTTGAACAGCCGGAAGGCGGCACCATTCGGGTTGGGGATATCACGATTGATACCGGGAAATCCATCAGCCAGCAGAAAGGGTTAATTCGCCGCCTGCGCCAGCATGTCGGCTTTGTATTCCAGAACTTCAATCTCTTCCCTCACCGTACGGTTCTGGAGAACATTATTGAAGGGCCGGTGATTGTAAAAGGTGAATCGAAAGAGGAAGCGACGGTACGCGCGCGCGAACTGCTCGCTAAAGTCGGGCTGGCGGGGAAAGAGACCAGCTATCCTCGCCGTCTGTCGGGAGGGCAGCAGCAGCGCGTAGCGATAGCGCGCGCGCTGGCGATGCGCCCTGACGTGATCCTTTTTGATGAACCGACCTCTGCACTCGATCCGGAACTGGTGGGTGAGGTGCTGAACACCATTCGCCAGCTGGCGCAGGAGAAACGGACGATGGTGATCGTGACGCATGAAATGAGCTTTGCACGCGATGTTGCTGACAGAGCCATCTTCATGGATCAGGGGCGGATTGTGGAGCAGGGGCCAGCGAAAAGCCTGTTCGCTAACCCTCAACAGCCCCGAACCCGTCAGTTCCTTGAAAAATTCCTTATGCAGTAGAATTTTTGCACTAATTTGCTCCAGAAAGTTAGGCTGGAGCAAATTATTCTCCCTTCGGGGGCAGTCGTTTGTTTTTTTATTCCATCCGGCCCGGATAAACCTTATCAATAGTAAAGTTAATTGTGCTAATGCCGATATTTTGTAGTTAGAAAAAAGTTTTATGTGTTAGGTTATATTCACCATAATAATGATTATCTTTTAGAGGCTTCATTTAGTAAGTATGAAGGATTCAGACTTTTTCACCTGGCGACGGGATTGCTCCCTCCGGTTTCAGGAATTGACGAATACCGATGAGGTATATCGGGAGCTAGAGCGGCAAACTCAGGCGCTGGAATTCGATTATTACGCGCTCTGCGTGCGACATCCCGTGCCCTTTACGCGCCCTAAAATCTCTTTGCAGACCACTTATCCAAAGCCGTGGATGGCGCAATATCAATCCGCGAACTATTTCGCTATCGATCCTGTTTTAAAAGCGGAAAATTTCATCCAGGGTCATTTGCCCTGGACAGACGCATTATTTGCCGAGGCTCAGGAATTATGGCATAGCGCCCAGGACCACGGTTTACGCGCGGGAATAACGCAGTGCCTGATGCTGCCTAATCATGCGCTTGGCTTCCTGTCTGTTTCTCGTACTAGTGTACAGGAAGGGCCTTTTTCCCGTGAGGAAATAGAACTGCGGCTGCAAATGCTGGTGCAAATGGCCTTAACTTCTCTGATGCGTTTCGAAGATGGGATGGTAATGCCACCCGAAATGAAATTCAGCAAACGCGAGCGCGAAATTCTGAAATGGACTGCGGAAGGGAAGACGTCAGCGGAAATAGCGATCATTCTCTCTATCTCTGAGAATACCGTTAACTTCCATCAGAAAAATATGCAGAAGAAATTCAACGCGCCCAACAAAACCCAGATTGCTTGCTACGCGGCGGCAACGGGACTGATCTGACAGGATAATACGTTCTGCGTGACAGACGAACAAACGGCTGAATGCACTGCATCCAGCCGTTTTTTGTTACTGGCGGTAGGCTTGTTTGATTTGCTTAACGGTGTTAGCAAATACCGCAGATTCAGCCTGGTCTTCCATCTCCGCGATTTGTTTTTCCATTTTAATGATCACACGACCGGCATCCGCCTGGCCCATCGCCTGCAGCATCAGCGTCAGCAGTGCTTTCAGGCAGTTTACTTCCTGTGCCAGTTCCTGGTTATTCTCCGCAGTGGCAAATTCAGGTGTGCTCATTTATTTTCCTCATTATTTAACGGCGCTAAAGCGCGACGACGAAAGTCAAGGCGGCGGAGTATACCACAAGCTGAAGCAAAAAATGCAGCGGTTGTTTTTTGTACTTTTACGTGGATGTTTAATTGCGTAAACAGAACGTACAGGTAAACTGTACCGTCGTCAAAGGCTATTAATTGTTTATGCCCGGTTCGCTTGCCGTTAATTATTGTTACAAAAATTTGAGATCTGTTTTTTTGCAGGAAAAGCCTGCAAGTTTTTTGTAACTTTTTGAATACAGATGCTTAAAAAAAGCTGCAAAAGCCCTGAATGCATGGTCTCTCTTTCCACGGACTGTACAGCCTAATTTCCAAAAACGAGAGCAAAATCGAATAGCCGGTTTTTTAACGTTTTAATCTTGTGAGGAAAACCGTTAATATAAACCAAATTATCACTCAGTAGCGTTATCCCTATTCTGGAGACATTTCCTTTGATCAACGTCCTTCTTGTTGATGACCACGAACTGGTGCGCGCAGGGATACGACGCATTCTTGAAGATATTAAAGGTATTAAAGTTGCCGGTGAGGCGTGCTGCGGCGAAGATGCGGTAAAATGGTGCCGCACAAACTCGGCCGATGTGGTATTGATGGATATGAATATGCCCGGTATCGGTGGTCTTGAAGCAACACGCAAAATCGCGCGTACCTTTGTTGATACCAAAGTCATCATGCTGACCGTGCATACCGAAAACCCACTGCCCGCGAAAGTGATGCAGGCGGGCGCAGCGGGCTACCTGAGTAAAGGTGCTGCGCCGCAGGAAGTCGTCAATGCAATCCGTTCCGTGTTTGCCGGACAGCGCTACATTGCTTCCGACATTGCCCAGCAGATGGCGCTGAGTCAGATCGAGCCCGAGAAAACCGAATCACCGTTTGCCAGTTTGTCCGAGCGTGAATTGCAGATTATGCTGATGATCACCAAAGGTCAGAAGGTGAATGAGATCTCGGAACAGCTGAATCTCAGCCCGAAAACGGTGAACAGCTATCGTTACCGGATGTTCAGTAAACTGAACATTCATGGTGACGTCGAACTGACGCACCTGGCCATCCGGCACGGTTTGTGTAATGCGGAGACGTTGTTAAGTCAGTGAGTGATGTGTTCGATTCAACAGCATTTCTGAAAACCGTTACCAGCCAGCCTGGCGTCTATCGCATGTATGACGCTGGCGGTACGGTTATCTACGTGGGGAAGGCAAAAGATCTAAAAAAACGCCTCTCCAGCTATTTTCGCAGTAACCTGGCCTCCCGTAAGACCGAAGCGCTGGTCTCACTCATTCAGAATATTGATGTCACCGTCACGCACACCGAGACAGAAGCGCTGCTGCTAGAGCACAACTATATTAAGCTCTACCAGCCGCGCTATAACGTCCTGTTGCGTGATGATAAATCCTACCCGTTTATTTTTCTGAGCGGCGACACCCATCCGCGCCTCGCCATGCACCGCGGTGCAAAACACGCCAAGGGCGAATATTTCGGGCCGTTCCCTAACGGCTATGCCGTGCGAGAAACGCTGGCGCTGCTGCAAAAAATCTTCCCGATCCGCCAGTGTGAAAACAGCGTTTACCGTAACCGCTCGCGCCCGTGCCTGCAGTACCAGATTGGGCGCTGCCTGGGGCCGTGTGTGGCCGGGCTGGTGAGTGAAGAAGAGTATGCCCAGCAGGTGGAGTATGTGCGCCTGTTCTTAGCCGGAAAAGACGATCAGGTCTTAACGCAGCTGATTGCGCGCATGGAAAAAGCCAGTGCCGCACTTGAGTTTGAAGAGGCCGCACGGATCCGCGACCAAATCCAGGCGGTGCGCAGAGTCACTGAGAAACAGTTTGTCTCGAATACCGGTGACGATCTCGACGTTATCGGCGTAGCCTTTGACGCCGGGATGGCCTGCGTGCACGTGCTGTTTATTCGCCAGGGCAAAGTGCTCGGCAGCCGCAGCTATTTCCCGAAAGTGCCTGGCGGTACCGAACTGGGTGAAGTGGTGGAAACCTTTGTCGGCCAGTTCTATCTGCAGGGGAGCCAGATGCGTACGCTGCCTTCTGAGATCCTGCTCGATTTCAGTCTTGACGATAAAACCCTGCTGGCCGATTCGCTCTCTGAACTGGCGGGGCGTCGGGTCAATGTACAAACCAAACCGCGCGGCGATCGTGCGCGTTATCTGAAGCTGGCACGCACCAACGCGGCGACGGCGCTCACCACTAAGCTGTCGCAGCAGTCGACGGTGAACCAGCGCTTAGCGGCTCTGGCGACGCTGCTGAAGCTGCCGGAAGTGAAACGGATGGAGTGTTTCGACATCAGCCATACGATGGGGGAACAGACGGTGGCGTCGTGCGTGGTATTTGATGCGAATGGCCCACTGCGCGCCGAGTATCGCCGCTATAACATTACCGGGATCACGCCGGGCGATGACTATGCGGCCATGAATCAGGTGCTGCGGCGTCGCTACAGCAAAGCCATTGAAGAGAGCAAGATCCCGGATGTGATCCTGATTGACGGCGGGAAAGGGCAGCTCGGCCAGGCGAAAGCGGTATTTGAGTCGCTTGATGTCAGCTGGGACAAAAACCATCCGCTGCTGCTGGGTGTTGCAAAAGGGGCCGATCGTAAGGCCGGTCTGGAGACATTGTTCTTCGAGCCGGAAGGCGAGGGCTTCAGCCTGCCGCCGGACTCCCCGGCGCTGCACGTCATCCAGCACATTCGCGATGAATCACACGATCATGCCATCAGCGGTCACCGCAAAAAAAGGGCGAAGGTAAAAAACACCAGTAGCCTGGAAACGATCGAAGGAGTGGGGCCAAAACGTCGGCAGATGCTGCTGAAATATATGGGCGGATTGCAAGGATTACTCAACGCCAGCATCGAGGAAATTGCAAAAGTGCCGGGTATTTCGCAAGGGCTGGCAGAAAAGATCTACTACTCGTTGAAACATTGAGGGCTCTGTAGCAACATAGAGCTAAATTTTACTGACAACAAACAGTTACCGTCATTATGCAATTTAATATCCCTACGTTGCTCACTCTCTTTCGTGTTGTACTCATCCCGTTCTTTGTACTGGCGTTTTACCTGCCGGTCGTCTGGGCACCTTTCGCCTGCGCATTGCTCTTTCTGATCGCGGCGGTCACCGACTGGTTTGATGGATATCTGGCACGCCGCTGGAATCAAAGCACCCGTTTCGGCGCCTTCCTCGATCCGGTGGCAGATAAAGTGATGGTCGCGATTGCGATGGTGCTGGTGGCCGAGCACTATCATACCTGGTGGGTGACGCTGCCTGCGGCCACCATGATCGGCCGTGAGATCATTATCTCTGCGCTGCGCGAGTGGATGGCGGAACTGGGTAAACGCAGCAGCGTGGCGGTCTCGTGGATTGGTAAAGTCAAAACGACGGCGCAGATGGCGGCGCTGGTCTGGATGCTCTGGCGCCCGAACGCCTGGGTTGAATGGGCGGGGATTGGTCTCCTGTGGGTCGCGGCAGTACTGACGCTGTGGTCCATGCTGCAATATTTGAACGCGGCGCGCGGGGATTTGCTTGATCAGTGATCGTTTCGCCGTAATTTTCAGCAAACGATCCGGGGATGCAAAAAATAACGTTGACTCATAACGTCATATCAGTAGAATGCAACGCATCGAACGGCGGCACAGCAAGCCGGACGATAATGAAATCAAGTGGTTAGACGTTTGCTTGATGACATGCGGGAATAGCTCAGTTGGTAGAGCACGACCTTGCCAAGGTCGGGGTCGCGAGTTCGAGTCTCGTTTCCCGCTCCAGATTAAAGACATGCGCAGTAGCGGGTGTCACTTTAAAAAGTTTTACGGCGCGTTAGCAAAGCGGTTATGTAGCGGATTGCAAATCCGTCTAGTCCGGTTCGACTCCGGAACGCGCCTCCACTTTCTTCCCGAGCCCGGATGGTGGAATCGGTAGACACAAGGGATTTAAAATCCCTCGGCGTTCGCGCTGTGTGGGTTCAAGTCCCACTCCGGGTACCATGGGAAACATCAGAATAATCAAAGCAATAAGCAGTGTCGTGAAACCACCTCCGGGTGGTTTTTTTGTGCCTGAAATTCATGTCCTGTGCATATCCTGTGCTCACGGGGTGCAATGAGCTGCAATCTCCGGCCTGGCAATGCCGAATCGAACGTGTCGCCTCCAGCATAGAGAACCAGGCCGCTTTGCCTGTTTTCCGGAACTCTTCCGGGAAGGGGGCCTGCTGAGCAAGCTGTAATGCTCTAGCCGCCCTTACTACAAAGTTGCTTAATTCGTGCAATCACCTCATCTCTGTACTTCTGGTGTCCGCGCATAGCCCTTGGATGGGCAATTCTGAAACAGATTGTATTACCTGTTTTGAACTCCCACAGCTTCCCCGGAGTGACTGAAGAAGTCTCATAGCCGCCTAGCTCAGTAAGCACCTGTTTTATGATGTAGTCTGTTCTCCGGGCTCCAGATGCAAAGATGATGAAATCAGGCTCAAGGTGTTTAATTTGTACCGCCAGTAGCTTCAGCGAGGCTAATATGACTTCCTGCACTTCATTTTGAGGGCGATTGAGAGGGGTCAGTCCGTCGTAATCCCACGCGAGTAGATTGGCATACACGATAGCCTGAGGAGGGATATTAAGCTCCCGGGCCAGCCTGAAATGATATTGCGTGAAGCGGCTACGTGATTTGAGGTTGGCGGTGCCATAATTTTGTACCGGAAGATGTTTCCTGTAACGATCTACAGCTTCTTCAACCACCTGCCCGATGGTGACGTCAGGTATAAGTCCCAACACCCGTGATATCGTATTCTTACCATTCAGTGTATTCCAGCCAGCGGTTTCACGTCCAACCAGCATGATTTTTACCGGTGAATGCCAGTATTCTTCAAACGGCACGGGTAAAAAGACGCCTGAGTATTTATCTTCATTCAGGTTAAATGACTGGGCGTCAACTTCCTGTAATATCCGTTTGTACGCGTCTAATAGCCTTTCCATTCTTCAATCCTGCCCCGTAATAAAAACACCTTCAGATATATATTATTTTCATGATATCAATCAGATATATGAGGATAAATATGCAAAAATCCTTCCGATTCACCAATTCATCCATCAAAGCCCTTCCGGCAAACACAGATACCCGATCTACAGAGCTTGAGGTATCTGATACCGAGGTCATTGGCCTCAAATGCCTCTCAGGTCGAACGGGTAACAAACGTTTCCTCCTGCGCTACACATTCCACGGTACCAAAAAAAGTATCAGTATTGGCAGATTCCCTGAAATTGATGTGGGGACAGCCCGTCAGATAGCTCGTCGTCACAAGGAGGCGATTGCACTGGGAAATGACCCTAAAGCAGAACGCGATAATTATCGTGCGATGCCAACACTTAGTGAGTTTTTTCACCAGACCTATGTTCCGTTCATCAAGCGCCATAAAAAGTCCTGGGATAAGGATGTTCAGCGTTTCACGCAATACATTGAACCTCGTCTGGGGAAGATACGTTACTGCGACCTTCGGGCCCGGGAAATCCAGCAGGTGCTTTTCGACATGCTTGAGGGTCGTATTCACGGCCAGCAGTATGCACCGTCTACCTGTAACAGGGCACTGGCTGTTCTGAAAACTATGGGGCGTTATGCGCTACGACAGGATGTCCTGGAGAAGAATGAAGCCGATAAGATCCCTTTGCTGAAGGAGAATAATCAGCGGACGCGCTTTTTTGACGCCGATGAGATCAGAAGGATCCTCGACGCTGCAGCACGATATCCTAATAAGGCTGCGGGGGGACTGATAGCAATGCTGTTGTTAACCGGTACCCGCAAATCAGAAATGCTTAACGTCATGCACAAACATATTGATCGGGATAACAGGTCGTTATTCATTCCTTATACTAAGAATGGTCGCAGCAGAACTGTGTATCTCAGTGATGTTGCATTATCTATTATTGATTCGATCCCACGGGCTGGCAGCAACCCCTATCTGTTTGCCGTAAAAGATAATGGAAAACCAATATCAGAACCCCGGTGGGCCTATGAAAAAATACTGGCAGAGTGCGGGATAGATAAAAGTGAAGTCTGTTTCCACACTACGCGCCATTCCGTCGCATCATTACTTGTCTCCAGCGGACAGTACAGTCTGTATGACGTTAAAGCCCAGCTTGCGCATGCCAGTATTCAGAGTACGGAGCGCTACGCAAAACTGACACCAGAGCGAATGCGTCAGACCGGGCAGGGTGTTACCGACCTTCTTTTACCCCCCGTAGCTACCAGTAAAGAACAGTGATTTTTGCATCTCTTAAACGTGGAGAATGATTATGCCGTTAAAGTGCCCTAAGTGCGGTAGTCGGAATACAGTCACAGAAACTGCCGGAAATATAGCAAAGGTGACTCGCGATGACCGGTTTCTGACATCGACATCCGGTTATATTAGCCCGGAGCAATTACCAGAATTGCTTAAAGAAATCATCAGGGCGATACAGCGTCTATTTGGATTCCTTGAACAGCGTGAAAGGAATAATGCGCCAGTGCTTATCTGCAAGGATTGTGGATATTATGAAAGAATATAGATGACCACTGAAGGCAATTCCAGATTCTTTACCCTGTCTGTGTAACCCCGATACTTAAAACGTATCGGGTTTTTTGTTTATGAGGATTATTCAATGAAATTTATCTCAAACTGGCAAGACCTGCCGTCGCTCCTTCTTCCGGAGTCAGTAATGAGTCTGTTGAAAACAGAGCTGGTACTCCCATTTGAAGATGAATACTCTGCAATGAGTTTCTGGGATGAAGTCGGGGTGACATTAATATATGTCGAGCCCGATGATGTACCTGAAGATATTAAAGCGCAGGTATTAAATGTGATTCATCAGTTAATTGAAAATCCAGAATTTGTAGTCCGTCTGACAGATGACTATTACCTGATGCTTTCTGTTACGGAAGATAACGGGAACGGTATTTATCTGTTATTTCACCCCGATTGCCCTCTGAAGGGTATTGATTTATTAATTTCTATGGCCGAATCACGCTATTAAAAACAAGCAAAACCAGGAACGCAAAATGAGTAAATCAAAATTAGTTAAAAATAATGTTGAGTCAGTTTCGAAGGAGATTAAAAATGAGGCAGAGGTTATTCATGAAAATCTCAGTGCAGATGAACAAACATTATCTGATGTAAAAGACTATCAGTTGCTCATTGAAACAGGCCAGGCAGAAAAAATCAGTCCTAAGGCAAGTGGTATTCTGACATGGCAACTGGCGATATCAGAGGTGGACAATGAACTTTATCTTCGTCTGGTGGCAAATGGCTGTGGAGGGTTGTTCTCTAAGGACTGGATCTCACTTTCTAAGATTGCAACTGTTCTGGAAACACAACCTGCTACCGGCTTCTCATCCGGAGTATTCAGGCCGCTATTCAAAGGGGCAAGCGCCAACAATGCAGGTTTTCTGGCTGCTGTTTTACGCTCCCCGGATATATGTCTGCTGGAGGCACATCCAGAGAAGTTATTTACTCATGTATTATACCCGGACTGGAGGGAGCGGTTGAATAAACTTAATACGATCAGTAGCCAGGGAAAGATTACAGAGGATTAATTTATTTCCTGCACTGTTATACAACCAGAAATCACCACACACCACTATTTACTTTCTAAAGGAAAATTTATTATGCAAACCCAATATGCCTTAAAACAGGCAGGATTAACTCTGCCTGTTACTAAAGAATTTCAGCAGCATATTACTACTCTTCTGGCAAATCAGGTTTTACAAAAAATAACTGAGGCAGTGGTTATTAATTTCCGCGATCCGGACTACAGTGCAGAATCCGGGGGCTTTCATCCCGTTGAAATACGGTTTATCCGTAAGAATAATGAATGGTATTTTGATTATGTCACAGATTTTAGTTATATGGGGCGTGTCTACCCTGAGCTGGAAAAAGAAATTGATTTTTGCTGGTCGGGGAATTATGTCTTCCATTATCTGATTGGGGATATTTCACTGGCAGCAGAGAGGAATGAACTCTGGTCCCTGTGGGAGCGTAATTTTATGGAGTATCTCTCTATGGGGATTTACCGGGTAACGGTAACTGTGGAAAGTTGTTGACCCGTTATGAACAGGAAGAAAGCGGGCGGCTTTGTAATCTACTGCATGTTGCGTGCATCACAGCATGGAGATGATGTCTCTTTTTCCTGGCTGTTCGCATAAACAAGTGCAGACACGGGGGATCTCAGATCCCTCGTGGTTTTACCAACATTCCCCCTAAATGACCAATCAGGGGGATGTCTGTTAATCATTACCCCAACGGACGTTTTACACCCTTAAAATTATGTCGATATTACAGTTGGTTAGACGCAATTGTGAGTGAGGGTTCTTAATTTCAAATCCATAAAGGTACGGACTATGCACCGAACACGAGGCGAGAAAATAGCCGAGAGACTGGGATGGATCTTACTTCAGCTTTATACGGGCAATACCCTGTCAGTCGATGACATTTGCCAGCAGTTTTCCGTGTGCCATCGCACAGGGCAGCGTGACTTATTGAGAGTGGAAACCGTAACAGAGGTGATTGCACCCGGCAAAGTGCGACTGGCCCCTCTGATAAGAGAGCGCGTCAGACAGGGTATCTGAGGGTTTTTTATTAATGCCAGATAATACAAACCGGCTGAAAGCAGATATTTTTGGAACCCCCTAAGAACGAGGTATCGAAATATTTTTATCAACCAGGACATAACCTGTCCCTCCCTCATATTACCCTTCTCCTGAAATATATATCACACGCATAATTTACCGAGGCTTCATATCATGAAAAAGATTGTTATTACATTTTTTGTTATAGGATTTTCTACCACCTCGTTTGCAGCCAAAATATCGCTTGAAACGGCAGGGCTCTGCTATGAAGCGACCCGACAATCAACAAAAATGGCCATGCTATTAGACCCGGACGCTGCTGAATATAAACATCTCAATAACAATACGAAAGAGTTATTCGGAACGCTGTCGGGGGGCGTGGGAGAAAAGGATTCAAAGAAAATACGGGATGCCTGGAAAACCGTCCTGGATAATGCCGGAATGGAAGGTCGCATGGCTAAATCTGATGGATATCGGGAAATGAACCGATATCCACAGGAGGTGATTATGCAGGAAGCCAATAAATGTGTCCGTCTGGCTCTTAAAGCAGGACTTGTTAAACTCTGAGTCCTTAAGAATAATATCGGGAGCATAAGCTCCCGTATTCTTCAGGCACAATATAATGCCAGTCAGATTTTTCGTTTTTCCAGATGACACTGATAAGATGTTCCACCTTGGTCGGCGATAAACCAGTCTACCGCTTCTCCCGTAAGTCTGTTAATCGAGACATGTGATACACCCCCCCAATTTTTTTTATCTCTTGAACCCTCGATCACATACTCTATTTTTTCATCAGTGATTATGGGATGTACAACCCGGAACCAGGTATCATCCCGTCCTTGTGGTTCGCCATCAATATCAACAATTACGGCTTCAGTAAACCAGGAAGTACTTTTCCCGTTAGCAACACACGTACTACCTGAATTGGCACTTATGTTGAAACAGAGTTTGTTTTGTGACAAATAGGGGCTCGGCCAAATACTTGCAGAGTCATCCCCACTTTTGTCTTTAGGGCTGCACGCAATAAGGGATGATTCAGCCAGGGCAGGCAAGCTTACGAGTAGGGATAACGCAAGATATTTAAATTTCATGGGGGGAGATGTCCTTATAGGTGGTTCTGCTTCCAGGTGCAAAGCTAAACCACCATTCTTAGCTTTACAGATATAATTTGAAAACCTTGTGGGATCTTCGGGTTAGGTTGTGTCTCTTAACCTGAGATAACTTACACGGGAGCCATCGCCCCCGCTATGTTTTTATATATTCAGCCGAAAATCCAGTTCCAGGCCTTTTTTAATCCACTGACTACGGCCTTTTTGGCGGCTTTTACGACCACGCGCAAAGGCACTGGCAGGGTATTATCAATAATATCATCAAGAACGCGATCAACGGTATCACCAAATCCTTCCGTTGCCTCTTCTGTAACTGTACGGGTTTTGTGCTCGTCTCTCACCTGAGAAGCGACGCCGCTTTGAGCGTGCTTTGGGAGCGCACGAACCATTGCCTCCACCAAATGGGTCACATTGTATCCCTCACTGGCGGCGACAGCGATCACCGGATGGTCAGTAAACCCAAATCGCTGTGTGATATATGCTTCTTTATCGAGGATATTTTGCATCTGGGATGGAGAAGGCCGGGCGTTGACAACATCCCACTCACGGAATGGCTCAATTTTGTCGACCTGATTAAGCACAAACAGTGTTTTAGCCTCACCGCCAGCAGGGGCCAGCACATTTTTGTAGAAATGTTCATCCGCAGAAAAGGCGCGATCATCGCCTTTAATCACCCAGAGAACCAGATCCAGCTGTGGTAACAGATCACGATAAAGTTGTTCATATTCAGCGTCACGCTCAGCATTTTCGCCCACACCCGGAATATCAATCAACCGCACTGAGCGTTTGCCAAACTGGATGCGCATTTCCTGCGTTTCACGGGTACAGGCGGCGACATCGCTGACTGCACAAATATCACCCTTAAAAATCGCATTACATAAGCTGGACTTCCCGGCTCCGGTCTTTCCCATAATGCCAATGACCGGCTCATAACTGATAACGTCATTGATGCGTCGGGCAATACTGTCCCTGATATTTTCAGGTAATATTTCAAGAGCATCCTTCACAGGATTTCGATTTTTAGTTTCTGTATTATTCATCTTGAGCACCATTCTCCATTCTCGCTTTAATTAACGCACACTCGTAATAAGAAATAATTACTTTTAGCAAGGCATTCACTTTTTCCAGATCACGGGGTGCCGCGTAACCGACGATCCCTTTTTTCATAGGGCTGAAGCGTTCCTTGCGGGAAAGGTTCATTGCGGCCAGTTGATCATCAATACCGTGCATTAACAAATGACCGTCTTCACCAGCACTGAAGTGATTGCAAATCATCTCGGCATGTCGGAGAAGGTTTTCGGGAACCACATTGAATGGCGCGTCAAGCCAGGCTTTAAGATGCGCATTCTGTTCATTATCATTGGCGTCAAGAAGACCGCTGAGTAAGTCCGTTGCTATGTTTTCGAAAAAATTCTCGAGCGCTTTTTCATCTTTATTCATTAGAGGTATCTCCGGTTGATTCCGTACTTTCATTCTGCTCGTATCGTTTCAGGGCAAGGCGTATGTCTTGCGTAACCTGATTACGAATCGATGCTGGTTTTAGAACTTCAACCTCGGGCATCCAGTATTTGATGAGAGGGATAATTTGGCCGAAGTGAGCCACCCGTGAAATCACGAGCAAATCACCGCTTGCGGAAGTGTGAATAATTTCCTGACCCGGTAACAGCGCACGGCGCAAGAACCACGGGGCTACACGTGCAGAAACTGACATCAGTACTTCAGTAAGCTCTGCGCCATACCAGATACTTTCAGCATTCTCGATTTGCAGATGAATTTCCGGCGACATGGAAAATGACATGTTACTGGGGAGAACCTGTTTCATCGCTGAAATGACGAAACTTTTCAGCACACCTCCCTTAATAGCAGCGAGATACCAGATCCCTCGGTCACTGACGAGACGATAGGGTTCAATAGCGCTGTAACGTTTCGCTTTATACATAAAGCTTATTTTTTTGCTGCCGCGAATCGCGTCTGACAATGTATTCAACGTAGTCATAAAAACCCCACAATTTTCGTAGGGACGCTGCTTGATCAGAAATGGATTATTTTCGGCATTGCCCAGCAATATGCCTAACAGGCGGTCATCCCAGCGTGGAAATAACCCGTCAATACCCAGAATACGCGTAAATCGGCGCAAGTCCGTATTGCTGCGCTGTCCCAGAACGCCAACGGGAAGGTGGTATTTCTTACCACTGCGAAGAAGGTTGAGATAAGCCAGTCGCTGCGTAAGGTCACGCCGGATGGTCTTATCACAGACATTAAACTCTTCAGCGAGCCCACTCACCGTGACCGATTCACCGTTGTTAAGGCGAGTCAGTATCAATCCAAGGCGATACCCAAGTTTGTCATGCTTATCCATTCAGGCATCCAATCAATTGAAGCTGGAAGGATATTTTCAGCAGGATGATGGACAAGATGAGTCCAGGCTGAAGCAGAATTTCTAAAAAATAAAAACCATAAAATTCAGTGATATATTTTCTGTATGGTTTTTGTGGACTCAACCTGTCCATGTTGTGGTGGTTGCGGGAAGCAGCTTTATTACCAGTGCCTCATTACCCCCAAACAGTAAAGCCCACGACAGGGAGAGTGGGCTTAGCAAACAGGTATTCAGCGTGAAGGATTTACAACACGGCCGAGGGCAATGCGAAGCCGGGATATACCAGCTTTATAAGGTCCATCAGGCGATTCATTCGGGCAGTCAGGGAATCAAAGATAATGGGTGGGAGCTTAGCCCGACCTGCATTTTTTACATCGCTGGGTGTCACAGAGTAGCCTGCCTCGACCAGCCATGCAGCTATCTCCACACTGGTTTGTCGCTTTCTGTCGTCCGGCGTAAGCCCCCATTGATATTGAGCCAGGGCCCGCAGGAAAAGGCGAACAAGGACGTCATCGCTTCGATTTTGTCCTACTTTCAGTTTCAGAGGGGTAAAAATGTTTCTGCAATAGAGAAAATCACACCAGTCCTCCCAGTCGGATTCGTCTTTCAGGGTATGTGTCTGCCGCCAGTCATCAAAAAGCTGGCGTTGCTTAAGTGCCTGCGCTATATCATTCCACGGACGGGAATACATCAACAAATGGCCATCATTCATCGTTGGGGCGATCAGTTGGCGCTTAAAGTCGAACTCAAGATTTAACCGGATATCCGATTCAACGGCGACAAGGTCGCTTTCATTCAACCACATGTCACGGGTTGAAATGAGAGAGCCCCTGCGAAGCTTCTGACCCGGAGCCCTGTTAAGATAGAGGTCCACCATATAGCGGTTATAGTCGTCGCGTGGAATATCAGCAGGGGGTTTAACTCCTGCACGGGCGTGTACGATTGGGTAGCCTGCAAGTTCTTTATAGGTCAACTGTCCCCGGGTTTTCATGGCGACAAGTTGTCGGACCTGATGTTTACAGGTCAGCATAGACGAGCCCGGATCCGCAATGTCACATAACGCCTGAAAACGTGACGATAACGGACCAGACATATCGATATTCTCGGTAGAGGCATCTGTCAGAAAACCATCTGTAGTCACACTGACCACGGTTGTATTCGGGGGAAGTGTATTCATCAACTCGCCCACCACCGCGCGGACAAATCCCGTGACATGTGCAGCAAAGAATGGCTGGGTGACTGACGAAGGCGGCAGAGGGCTGTTCAGCCCACGGGCGGTATCAAATGCAGTCTTTGCGTGAAGACCCTGAGCAAGTTTTCCATACAAAGAATTTCCGATCTCTTTCCAGAATTTCTCCTCCAGAGACCCTTTATCATGGCGATTACGATTTTCGCGAACCTGTTGCACAAAGGGTAAAAACACGGAGCTTGCTGGTTTTGTCGGGGACGAGGCATTATCAGATTTATATTGAAGCCATGGGATTATAATACCGTGCTGAATAGCTATTTCCGCACCCAGAGACAGTGCGAGGGCTATTTCCGGGGCGGTCGCCCAAGACTCGCCTGTCAAAGGGAAAAACAATCCGTACTGGTCGGTTCTGACAGGCAGACAGGGGTAGCGTACCATGTCGGGGAACCGAAAACTGACCAGCGCAAATCCCATGGTATGTCCGCAAAATTCCTCAGGATTTTGGCTCGTATAAAGATTGTCATAATCGGGTTGCAAAACATCTAACAGGCCAGTGGTGTATGCGCCTGCCAAATCGTAGTCATACCATTGGCTTTCAGGGGTGATGCCCATCATAAAGCACTCATTTCGACCGCCGTGATAGCAGTTTATGGCGAACGTCTCATAGAGTTCCCTTGCGGGTATACTCTGCGTCGATTTTAACGTTCTGAATCCATGAGTATCCGGATTCCAGCACTGTTGCGATATTGTCCGGGTACCCATACAGACTTCAGGAGACTGGCCGCTTTCCTTAATGGTCTTGAGAAACCGGGAAACAGCCATCGCACCAATCGTGGTGGGGATGCGCTCAATCATCAGACTTTCAGTGCAGAACGATTTCACCTGTAAGGCATAGCGCACGGCAATTTCGGCATCACGAACTGCATAAGCTTCGAAACCGCGTCGATCGCCTTTTAAATACTGGCGCATATCGCTGATTGAATAAGGTGCTGGAATGGTGAGTTTCGGCAGACCAAGTAATTGGCCACATTCCGCCAGCCCCATCCCACCCGGAGTGATCAACAACGTATCGGTGAACGTCACATTGCTGCAACGGGGCGGGCTGGTCCGTTTATCAAACGTGATGAGGCTATTTTTTTCACGACGATTTTCGACTTCATCAAAATCAATACCGTAGCGGTTTTTAAAACTGCTAACTGTACTGCGAATTCCTTTCAGCAGTATTTTGTGATCGCTCCAGAAATCGGAAAATGAGGCTACATCCGCTCGCAGAAAATGAGCATACAGCGTAATCGAACCCGGCCATTCGTTAATCTGCTCATTCTTCAATAGCGGCGTCAGGGTTTTCGCGAGAAAGTTTTTCAGCGACAGGCGATCTTTTTTGTGGGCGCTGGCGGGGTACAGGATTCCGGGAACACCCTTTCCATCAGGCAGCACGACATAGCTCTGATAAGACAGAATGTCGTTTTGCTTTGTATGTGGGTTATAGACATATTCAGTATCAAAGCCGATATCAAGATGTAGCTCGCTGCTGACGTCCAGTCGATTTTTTGACTTTTGCGGTATTAACGGAAAGTTATCAAGTGTTTTAGCAGAGCGGGCGACAGGTTGCGTCACTCCCGCCGCATCTGCGAGCAGTGCATTCATGTCAAACATTGGGGCTTCTCTTATTCAGGTGAACGGTGCCATTACTGGCACCGAGAAGTAAGGGGAAATCAGGCGAGGGCTGTACGGATCTCAGCAAACAGTTGTTCTTTTTGTTCTTCGTCTTTCGTTGCTACGAAAGATACGAAGTTATCGTTGACTTTAATGACGATGCCATTCGGGGTCTTTTCTACCATCGGCAAGAGTCGCGAGGAGAGAAGACAATTAGCATGCAACCAACGAAAGCCCACTCCTTCAAATTCGCGACCACCAAGAGTGGTAGCCAGTTCCTGAAATGCCTCATCAAGAGTGTCAGGTTTGGCTGATTCACTGACGAGCGTTCCGCCATAACGATTAGTGAGCGTCAGGATAGCCCGCTCTGCGTTCTGGAACAGGCTGATGCCGTAGACGAACTTAAGTCGGGCAATGCAGTTATTACCCCGGTAGACAGCCTCTTCAGGCAGGTTACTTTCGAAGTTGCGGGCATAGGTGTTAAACGCTGTTTTCGCTGCTTCATCCGTATCAAAAGACTCGGTGTGCAGCAGGCGGCACGCCCGACTGATAAAATTGAGGCGGTTTTCAACGAGACTGATGCTGATGACATCAGAGACAGGGATAAGTATGTCGCTGGCGTTAACCAGGTAGTCAAAGCTGAGTATTTTTGAGGTTTTCATTGTTTTTACTCCTTGAAAGTCAAATTAGCGCGAAGTTTGTGTATTTGTGATGTGCTGTTTTTCCCAGGCTTCCACCTCAGCCACGGGAAAACGGATCGCACGTCCCAGCCGGATGAACGGAGGGAGCTTGCTCGGGTTACGGGTAACGTCACTGGCAATGGTGCTGGGTGCAATACCCCAGCGAATAGCAAGCTGTTTACTGTTGATGTACATATCAGGGCTCCTCAGAGCTAAAGGTGTTTATAGGTTCTGTCAGTCACTGCCGGGCCCTGCAGTGCTCAAACAATAAGAGCTGTGCAGTTTGATTACACGTCATAAAACTCACAGCTCATGCCGTCAGATTTTTTATTTAAATGTATCAACCACTTGTGCAACTACCGACTGAGTGTCCGCTGCATTGTGAAACGCATAGCGGCGGGTGGCAGTGAGTGAATGGTGATTCAGTAACCGGGAGGCCATGGCTATATCGCTTGTTGTCTGTAGCACACGACTGGCAAACGTCCGGCGGAGATCGTGCATTCGCAGATTTTCAATGCCAGCATCCCGGCAGATTCGGGAAAAGGTTTCACGCGGATAGCTCAACTGACGAGTTGCATCGGTCAGGCGTGGAAAAACCCAGGACGTACTGAGTGCCAGTTTCTCTTGTCGCCGAATAATGGCTGCTGCGGGAGCAGCAAGCGGGCAGGTGAATGGATGTCCAGATTTGGTATCCGGAAGAAGTAATTGCTGTGCATCTGGATGCCAGTAATCCCATTTCAGCGTACAAACTTCACCAATACGCATACCGGTATAGAGTGCAAGCAATATGGCATCAGCAGCGGGCGTATTCAGGGCCTCAGCGGCAGCAATAAATAATGGAATTTCAGTGGCAGAAAGTGTGCGATACCGGACGTTGTTCTCTTTCAGATAACGAACGTGGGTCATCGGAGAATGATTTATCCATTCAGCGCGTACAGCCAGAGAGCATATCTTAGAGAGTAGTGCTAGGAGGCGGTTTATGGTTGCCGGACGTAATGTTGAACGCAGGTCAGCCGCGAATTTTTCGATTTCACCGGCAGTAATATCACGCAGGCGACGCTGTCCCCAGAAGGGACGGATATAGCGATTGAGCTTCGACAGTTCAGACTGAGGGCTTTTCTTATATAGCTGCATATCAGGAAGCCATAAGTCGTTGATAGCCTGTTCAACGGTATAACGGCGGGACTGTAAGGCAAGGCGCTTTTTGCGACCGAGCAGAATCATGGTATGCAGGCGGGCATCCTCTACACCGAGGAGTGGAAAAGTGCCCAGTGTTTCATAAATCCGTTGATTGTTGATGGTCGCCCGAAATGCCAGAGTGATGCTATTTTGATAAACAAGTGCCCGCAGATGGGGGCAGTGAATATCACGGTATTCCTGACAACCTATCTTCGGATGTGGCAGTTGTTGAAGTGATTTAGTGCTGAAACGCAGATCAATAATGGACATCGTAGTTCTCCTGTGAATGTGTGCCAGGAAAAATACGATGTCTGGTGAACTAATTGCGAGTTGTCATTTTCACAGTTCATCATTTCAATTTAAAACTGTGCTTTTTATTTACAGAGGTCAATTCTCTGTGGGTTGTGACGCCATAATTTCATTTAGCCTGAGCAAGTGATAGTAATCGGGTGACATATTCCTCTTTGCTGAGACGACCTACATCGTTAATCTGTGAACTTAGTCCCAGTGCTGTCGATTTTAGATCTAACAATCCTTTAACAGTTTTACTCTTACCTTCAAGGAAAAGGATGATTTCTTTGGCTGTGGGCTTCCATTTGGGAAATAAAAGTAGTGCAATGTAAATATAGGTCTTGTGTAAGATCTGGTTTATGTTTTTTTGTATTCCTGTCATGTTTTCTTTGTTTCGGGGAATGGTTTCATCAATAACAAATCGGTCGGGGCTGGTTAATGTAATTGCATCGTTTTTTTCATTAATAAAGTGTTGCATGACCTCATGGGGTAACATTGCAAGAGTAATCAATTGAAACATAGCGGGGTGGTTGAGGCAATTATCTTTAATAAGCCCGGAGTTTTTCATCTTGTCTAATATTTGCAATAGAAAGTGAAAATAAAATCCATCACAAAATCTTGCAAAGAAAAGGAGGGCAGCATCCTGGGCTTGCAGATTTGAAACTTTCGGGAGTGAATTAGTGAAATCCGAGGATTTGATATAGTTTATGATTTTTCTGCGGGCAATTTTGAGTGCTATATTATGAATCGATATTGAAAACTTACCATTCCAGATGTAGAGTTTGTTATTTTGATATGTCTTTACATCCACAAGTGTATCAAGAATATTTAGTAATGTGAATATCGGATGTGTTGGGTCGTTGGTTGCGTTATTGAGTAATTGTTCCAGAAATGCATCGACTTCCTTTAAAACATTACCCGGAATTCTATTTTGTTTAGTGGAATTAAGGCCGTAGATATTAATGGACAGTACGTCGAACTCCTTACGTTGTAGTTTGCACCATTTTTCAAGGTAATCAGTATGCTGAAAAAAATTAATATAATTGGATAATAATGCGGAGGGCGCGAAAATCTCGATAGAGGCTAATGAGGGGCGCATCTTACATGTGCCATCTGGTTGTTCTTGAGTCATCAGGTGTAGTAAATCATCCTCAGTAAAAATTTCGGATAATTTATCAATGTCATTCTGATATTTAGCGAGAAGGTTAGCGTTTTTTTGTTCTCGTTTAGGGTGTTCAAGAAAGTTTTCAAACATAATGTGCCTCGTTTATTTAGGTCAGATACCCTTTTACTGATGAAGGTTTGCAAGGTAGTGCTGTGATTACAAGAGCATGAGTAGGCTATTTACCCCAACAGCAGTTTTACACCATAGCTTACATTGAGTCTATCCTGCTAATATCATTAGAATTTATTAACTTGTAAACATGAGGAAATTAGTAAGTCATCTGTCGGTATCAGGTGGACAATTTCCGTAAAGATACTGTGATTCAGGTGTGTCCAGGGGCGTTTCTTGAGGTATCATTTACCACAATTTTTTACGATGCAAAGCCCTGCATCGCTAGCTTTTCTTCATACCAGGATGATTCATGAACGACAAAATCAGTCAGGATACGATCAACAAAGCCCTGTGGGCCGCGTGCGATACGTTCCGTGGCACCATCAGTGCTGACACCTATAAAGACTTTATCCTTACAATGCTGTTCCTTAAGTACATTTCGGATGTCTGGCAGGACCACTATGACGATTACAAAAAACAGTACGGTGATGCGCCGGAACTGATTGAAGCGATGATGGCTAACGAGCGTTTTGTGCTGCCGAAAAGCGCCAGCTTTTATGCTCTTTACGAGCGTCGCCATGAGCCGGGCAACGGCGAGCGTATTGATCAGGCACTACACGCTATTGAAGAAGCTAACGGCACCAAACTGAAAGATGCCGGGAAAAGCGTGTTCCAGGATATTTCGTTTAACACTGACCGTCTGGGTGAAGAAAAACAGAAAAACACCATCCTGCGTCAGCTACTGGAAGACTTCGCCGGTGAAGATCTCAACCTGAAGCCGAGTCGTGTCGGTACGCTGGACGTTATCGGCAATGCTTACGAATACCTGATCAAAAACTTTGCCGCCAGCGGTGGGCAGAAAGCCGGGGAGTTCTATACCCCGCCGGAAGTTTCGGACCTGATTGCAGAACTGCTCGATCCGCAACCGGGTGATACCATCTGCGATCCAGCCTGTGGTTCCGGTTCATTATTGATGAAGTGTGGGCGTAAAATTGTCTCCGGGCATGATAGTCGTAACTATGCATTGTTCGGTCAGGAAGCGATCGGTTCTACGTGGTCGCTGGCGAAAATGAATATGTTCCTGCACGGGGAAGACAACCATAAAATCGAGTGGGGCGATACCATTCGTAACCCGAAGCTGCTCGATAAAAATGGCGACCTGATGCTGTTTGATATCGTGACCGCTAACCCACCGTTCAGCCTCGATAAGTGGGGCCATGACGAGGCCGAGAACGATAAGTTTGGCCGTTTTCGTCGCGGTGTACCGCCGAAGACTAAAGGAGATTACGCTTTTATCTCGCATATGATCGAAACCCTGAAACCGGGAACTGGCCGTATGGGCGTAGTTGTGCCACACGGTGTGCTTTTCCGTGGCTCCAGCGAAGGTAAAATTCGCCAGAAACTGATCGACGAAAATTTGCTGGATGCGGTAATTGGTCTGCCGGAAAAACTGTTCTACGGTACGGGGATTCCGGCTGCGATTCTGATTTTCAAAAAGCAGAAAGTTGATGACAAGGTGCTGTTTATCGATGCCAGCCGTGAATATAAGGCGGGAAAAAACCAGAACCAGCTCAGCGCAGAAAATATCCAGAAGATCGTAAACACCTATCGTGAAGGGGATAACGTCGAGAAATATGCTTATCTCGCCAGCCTGAAGGAGATTCAGGACAATGATTACAACCTTAATATTCCGCGCTATGTCGATACCTTTGAAGAAGAAGACGAGATTGATTTGCTGGCCGTGCGTGCTGAGCGTGATCAACTGAAAGCGGAACTGGCGAAATTGGAAATGCAGATGGCGGGTTATCTGGAGGAGTTGGGTTATGGTGCCTAAGGGGTGGACGCTTGGAACCTTAAATGATTTGGCAGATACAATTATGGGATATGCCTTTAGAAGTGAAGATTTTGTTCCAACAGGTATTCCTTTGCTTAGGATGGGCAATCTATACCAGAATTCGTTAGATTTAAACCGTAACCCTGTGTATTTACCGGACTCCTTTAAAGTTGACTATAAAAAGTTCTTGGTGAAGCCAGGTGATTTAGTCATGTCTATGACGGGCACAATGGGAAAACGTGACTATGGTTTTACAGTTGAAATTCCTTCAAACACTCAATACTCATTGCTAAACCAGCGGGTACTAAAGATAGTTCCTAAAAATAATTCGAGCTCTGGTTATATTTTGAACCTACTCCGGAGTGAGTTGATTCTATCTGTATTGTATTCATTTCCAGGTGGAACGAAGCAAGCTAACTTATCCGCTAAACAGGTACAGGAGTTACCAGTTCTTATCCCCCCATTGGCGGAACAAAAAAAAATCGCGGAAATCCTGTCAATCTGGGATAAGGCGATTTCGGTGACGGAAAAGCTTCTCACCAACAGTCAGCAGCAGAAAAAAGCCCTGATGCAGCAATTGCTTACTGGAAGGAAGCGGTTGCGGGATGAGAATGGGGTGAGGTTTAGTGGGGAGTGGGAATATACCATTTTCGGCAACTTGGGTGATACCTATACCGGTTTAACAGGGAAGACCAAGGAGGATTTTGGTGCAGGTAAGCCATATATCCCTTACATCAATATTTTCAAAAATTCCAGAATCGATATTCAAAACCTAGAGTACGTACAGGTTAATGATGATGAGCGCCAATCCGTTGTAAAGTACGGCGATATATTTTTCACTACATCATCGGAGACGCCAGAAGAGGTTGGGATGTCTTCGGTTTTATTGGAAGAGGTTAGTGAGGTTTTCTTAAACTCATTTTGCTTCGGATTTCGATTGAATAACTTCGAGACTCTTATTCCAAAATATGCTCGTTACCTATTCCGTAGTGAACATGTACGCCGTCAAATTTCGACATTAGGTCAGGGAGCAACTCGCTACAACCTCTCAAAAAGGCAATTGATAAAGTTAGAGCTTAAACTCCCCTGTGTTGAAGAACAGCAAAAAATCGCAGCCGTACTTTCTGCTGCAGATGCTGAAATCTCCACACTTGAGAAAAAACTCGCCTGCCTGAGAGATGAGAAAAAAGCCCTGATGCAACAGCTACTGACTGGCAAACGTCGTGTTAAGGTCGATGAGGCGGTTGCCGAATGAAACTGACGAAAAGCGGTCCACTGACTGACCGGGAAATCGACTGGCTGGAAGAGGTGTTGCTGAAATACGGCAATGATGACTCTGTGCTCTGTTTCTCTGAGCTGGATGGCTTTCTGACAGCGATTGTCTCTGGCCCGAATACGATTTCCCCTAATACCTGGCTCAGTGCTATCTGGGGGCGAGGTGATTACCACCCTCGCTGGACCACTGAAAAAGAGATGACGCGTTTTGTGGGGCTGTGTTTTCAGCATATGAACGATATCGCTGGTTGCCTTTATGACGCCCCTGAACTGTTTGAGCCGATTTTCAATGAGCGTGAGGTAAAGGGGGAAAAATATACCATTGTGGAAGAGTGGTGTTTTGGTTATATGAAAGGAAAGTCACTGGATGACTGGTCTGGTCTTCCCGGTGAGTTACGGCCTTCTCTGGAAGTGATCGCTCTTCATGGCGTGGAGAAGAATTTTCCTGTACTTGAGAAAATGACCGGAGAGCAGTTTGAGAAAAGTATTTCCCTTATTCAGCCTGCTGCACTGGCACTTTATCAGTACTGGTTGTCAGTGAGAATGTCAGAGGCATCATCCCGGCCTGTTCCAGTGAAGGGGGCAGAAAACATGCCCGGGCGAAATGACCCGTGTCCGTGTGGCAGCGGTAAAAAATTTAAGAAGTGCTGTCTGCATTGATGAATCTTCATGTGACCAGTAGCGAGTAGCGCCAGAAAGAAAAGGATTAATGATGAACCAGACGTACACGCCAAAATTCCAGGAAGAATACAGCGCCAAAATCCCGGCACTGACGTTACTGACCAGCCTTGGCTGGACGTTTTTACCCCCGAAACAGATTATGGACTGCCGGGGCTATAAACAGGACGAGGTGGTGCTACGCCCGATTCTGCGTGAAGTGTTGTCGGAGCGTTACTTTATGGTGGGCGGTAAAACATGCCGCTTATCGGAAAAAGCGCTGGATAACCTGATATCACAGGTCTGTTCTCCGGCGCTGAATGAAGGGCTGCTGAAAGCCAATGAGCGGATGTATAACCATCTGCTTTACGGGATCGCCGTTACGGAGTTTGTCGATGGCAAAAAGGTGAACCCCACCATTGCGCTGATTGACTGGGAACATCCGGAAAATAACCAGTTCCACTTTACTGAAGAATTTACGGTATTGCGGTCAGGTGGTGTTGAAACCCGGAGGCCAGATATTGTCTGCTTTGTTAATGGTATCCCGCTGGCTGTTATTGAAGCGAAAAGCCCGGCTGGTCATGGCAAGAAAGGGCCAACCATTGACGAGGGGATATCCCAGAGTATCCGCAACCAGTTCAACGATGAAATCCCGCAGCTGTTTGTCTACAGCCAGTTATTACTTTCGATTAACGGTCATGACGGGCGCTACGGTACATGCCATACGCCAATGAAATTCTGGGCGGCATGGCGCGAAGAAGATATTACCGATCCGCAGATGTATGCGCTGCGCAACCATCAGTTATCGACTGAACAAATTCATGCGTTGTTTGATCATCGTCCTTCAGTCGATCTCAAATGGTATCAACAGTTAATCGATGGGGGGGAACTGGCAGTCAGCGGGCAGGATAAGCTGCTCATCAGTCTGCTTTCACCGGAACGTCTGCTGGAGATGACCCGCTTCTTCACCCTGTTTGATAAAAAAACCGGAAAAATTGTCGCCCGCTATCAGCAGGTGTTCGGGATTAAAAGGCTGCTGGAACGCATAAGCACCCGCAGACCGGACGGGGGCAGAGAAGGTGGGGTGATCTGGCATACCACGGGGTCCGGTAAATCGTACACCATGGTGTTCCTCAGTAAGGCGCTGATTCTTCATGACAGCCTGAAGCAGTGTCGCATTGTGGTGGTGACGGACCGTGTCGATCTTGAAGGGCAGCTCAGCGGCACTTTCGCTTCTGGTGGCGAACTGGCCGGAAAGGATGATAAGGCCAAAGCAATGGCGACCTCTGGCCAGAAACTGGCACAGCAGATTGGCTCTGGTAAAGAACGCATTATCTTCACCCTTATCCAGAAATTTAACTCAGCGACAAAATTGCCTGAATGCGTCAACACCAGCCCCGACATCATCGTTCTGATTGATGAAGGACACCGTAGCCAGGGGGGTGAGAACCATGTTCGTATGAAACTGGCTCTGCCGAACGCCGCCTTTGTTGCGTTTACCGGTACGCCATTGCTGAAAGAAGATAAGACCACCAATAAATTCGGGCCGATTGTCCACGCTTATACCATGCAGCGGGCGGTAGAAGATCAGGCCGTGACGCCTCTGCTCTATGAGGAACGTATTCCTGATCTTGAGGTAAACGACCGGGCAATAGATGCCTGGTTTGACCGTATTACCGATGGATTAAGCGAAGCGCAAAGAGCCGACCTTAAGCGTAAATATGCCCGAAAGGGTGAGGTTTACAGTGCAGATGACCGCATCCGGCTGATCGCACTCGATATCGCCATGCACTTCTCGAAGAATATTGATGAGGGGCTGAAAGGCCAGCTTGCCTGCGACAGCAAGATTTCCGCCATCAAATATAAAAAGTATCTTGATGAAGCCGGGTTGTTTGAGTCAGCAGTAGTTATCAGCCCGCCGGATACCCGGGAAGGGAATACCGAAGTGGATGAAAGCAAACTGCCGGAAGTGACTAAATGGTGGAAGGATAACGTCGGCACGCAGGATGAGTCCGTGTATACCCGCAATATCATCAGTCGTTTCGATACCGATGATAAGCTTAAATTGTTGATTGTCGTCGATAAACTGCTCACTGGATTTGATGAACCAAAGAATACCGTGCTGTATATCGACAAGCCGCTTAAATCCCATAACCTTATCCAGGCGATTGCCCGGGTAAACCGACTGCATCCACTGAAAAAGTTTGGCCTGCTGATAGATTATCGCGGCATTCTGGCTGAACTGGACACGACTATCGGCAAATATCAGGACCTCGCCTCCCGAACTCAGGGCGGATACGACATCAAAGATATTGACGGGCTGTACAGCGCCATGAGCTCTGAATACAAGCGTCTACCGCATCTGTATAACCAGCTGTGGGCCATATTTGCCGGTGTTAAAAACAAAAATGATACTGAGCAGTTACGTGCGGTACTGGTGCCTAAAATGGAAGAACGTGACGGAGAGATGGTCGATATCCATCAGAAAACCCGTGATGATTTCTTCGAGGCGTTAACGGCCTTTGCCGGATGCCTGAGAGTGGCACTGCAGTCCGCTACCTTCTTCACCGACAAGAGCTTTACGGAACAAGACCGAAATCTCTATAAAGAAACCGTAAAACAGATGTCCAGCCTTCGCCAGTGGGCAATGCAGGTAAGTGGAGAGCAGGTCAATTATGACGACTACGCCGAGCAGGTGAAAAAACTGCTGGATAAGCATGTCACTGGCGTTGAGGTTCGTGAACCGGATGGCGTGTATGAAGTAGGTAAAATGGGCAAGAGCGAAAAACCCGAAGAGTGGGATAACAATAAAACCCGCAATGAAACCGACATCATTAAAACCCGTGTGACGAAGATGATTGAGCAGGAGCTGCGTGATGACCCGTACGCTCAGGAGGCATTTTCCAGACTCCTGCGCATGGCTATCGAAGAAGCAGAAAAACTGTTCGACCATCCACTAAAACAGTATCTCCTATTCCGGGAGTTTGAAGAAAAAGTTGAAGCCCGTAAGCTCAGCGACATCCCGGATGCACTGGCGGTGAACAAGTATGCTCAGGCGTATTACGGTGTATTTAAAAAAGAGCTACCTGAGGTTTTTGCGGTAAACGATGTTCAGGTGCAGGAGAAGTGGACGAAGCTAGCCTTTGAGGTGGACAGCATTATCGTCAAAGCAGTAGCAGAAAATTCCCTGAACCCTCAGGATATAGAGAAAGCGGTCAAGACAAATCTTTTACCTCTGCTGTTTACGTCCTGCCGGGAGATAGGGGCTGGAATGATCCAGGTGAACCGTATTGTGGAAACTATCATCCAGATACTGCGCGTTGGTTTGATGAAAACATGAGTGAAAAAGAGTCGCCAGCAGTGAAAGCGTTACGCATTGTTTATGGTGATGAGGTCATCACCGTACAGTGTGTTCCGCGTCAGGTCGTAAAGGGCAGGGTGCTCATCAAGGTTTATCCGGACTGCCGGGTTGTGGCCTCTGTACCGCCTGAAACACCGGGGCACGAGGTATTGTCTGCGCTGAAAAAACGTGGGCGCTGGATCTATCAGCAACTGCGTGATTTCAGGGAGCAGCAGACACACATTGTTCCGCGTCAGTATGTCAGCGGAGAAAGCCATTACTATCTTGGCAAGCAATATCAGTTGAAAGTGACAGAAGACGCTACGGAGCCGCAACGAGTGAAAATGTTGCGTGGGCGACTGGAAGTGTCGGTCAGGCACAAATCGGCAGAAAAAGTTAAAGCGTTGCTGGCCGAATGGTATCGGGAACGCGCCAGAGATGTCTTTCAACGCAGGCTTGATTTACTGATACCGCAGACCCTTTGGATTAATGAGCGTCCGCCGATACGTCTGCGGGCGATGCAAACGCAATGGGGTAACTGCTCTGCAAAAGGCTGTCTGACTCTGAATCCATGGCTGGTGAAAGCGTCCTCAGAATGTATCGACTATGTATTGCTACATGAGTTATGCCATGTGGCTGAGCACAACCACAGCGAAGAGTTTTACCGTCTGATGGGGCAGGTCATGCCGGGGTGGGAAAAGGTCAAGAAGCGACTGGATGGGATGGCGGGGATGTTGTTGACTGATATGTGATTTTGGGGCTTATTCTAATTTAGAAACTAATCGGGGAAGTTATGTATTCAGTATCAAAGTATATTTTTTATACCACTCTAATTCTTTATGTCCTGACATTACTAACTGTCAGCTATGTTGGTGTCTATTTAACTTATGTGGCTATTCCGGTGATTGTTGTTTCTGGATTATTAATAAAACTTCTCGGTAAAAGAAAGAGTAAATCAGGAGAAGTATCAAATGTTGTAGCCAGGGTGCTAAATGATACAAATGCCGGGCTGGAACGTTTTAATAAAGGCATGCATTGGTTCAATGAGAAAAACAGAATCATAAATGAAAAGACAAAACCTCTTAACGAACAAATTCATGCAATAAGAATGAAAATGAATGAACCGGAGGTAAAGTTAAAATATGAAACTGATCCTGAAAAAATAAAAACACTTAATGCTTTAATTGAAAGTATGGAAAAAGATATTAGGATTATAGAATCCAAGAAAGATGAAATTAAAATGGCGATAGAGATAGATATTGCCCGCAAAAGGATTAATGAATAATGTTTTAGTTTTCTGCATGGATATTGATTAACAGTGACAGTTTTCAATAACTGAAATATCAAATAAATGGCATAGTAAATATGATTGTTAAAGGGAGGTTGAATTGCATTCTGAAGCGTTGGCTATCGAATTTATTGAACAACTGAAAGGCATCTCGGTTGAGGATGATATTGAATTCAATTTCTTTGAATTGGGAGGTTCCGGATATCTCGAAAATCCAACTACGGATTTGATGGCTTTGTTTATGGGAGCCCAGAAAATGGTGCCGCCATGGTTGCTCAAAGCATTGCTATGTTGCCTGGATGATTCCCTCGATGTTGATGAAATTGATTTCACTTCTCTGGAGTTAATGAGAGAGGCCCGAACAGAAGATGGGAAATATATTGATATTCTTATCAGACATGATGAATTCATTATAGGTATTGAGCATAAAGTTCTGGCTGATACATATAATCCTTTTCCCAGCTATGTAAGTCTCATTGATAGTTACGGCGGCAACAATCAAAAACTATTTCGCTGTATATTAAAGCCTGACGGTAACAGCGCTAAAGGCGTAGACGGTTGGCAACTTATCAATTATTCACTGCTGCTGGAAACCGCCATCCGACGTCTGGGGTTGGAGATGATGAATCAAGGGTTCAGCAAGTGGACTTTTTTTTATCAGGAGTTTTTAAGTCATCTTAAAAAATTGAGTGAGGTTAGTATGGATAAGGTATCTGATAAAAATGTGGAGTTTGTCACTGAAAATTTCACGGCTTTGATAAAATCGGTTCAACTGCTGGAAATGTACCAAAATGCTATCACCGAGGAAGCTAAATCGGTTGTCTCAGAGGTATTGCCTGATATTCATATTGCAACAGGTATTAATAACTGGAAGGGTTACTATAAAGCAATTCATCTGATGCCGGGATGCTGGGGGCAAGGTAAAACAGGAATTACGTTAGTTTATCGCCCTTCAGAGGATGGACGAGATGAAGCTGAGTTCTACGTATATGGATGGATACATTCAGATGATTACCCTGAAGTTAATGCACTAAAAGAAGAAATAAGAGTTGCTTTAAGTGCTGGAGATTTCATTCCAACAGCTAGCCCTGAGGACTATGAAGTATCAATTACTGGGAAGGGGAAAGTGCTTGAACTGAGTTTTTGGGGGAATACGAGAAGCAAAAAAGATGCACTGGTTCTTCTTAAGGGTATGACTAAGTGGATGGACTCAAAAATAAGAACATAAAGTAATATGACTGAGTGATGACGATCTTTTTAAATTGTGGATTATTAGGCTGGTAATTGAAGCGCCGAATAGACAGATATTGGAATAAAAGGAGAATATTCAAATGATTTATCAGTGTGATACTTGCAGTAGAACGACTTTTGAGGTTAATTGTCCCTGGTGTAGTGGAGTTTCGCCTGTAAAAACGTCTGCATGGGGTTCAGCATCATCGACCGCACAAGCAATAGACATACAACGTATGACACCATTGAATCCATCGTTTTATCCCGAATTTCAGTATCGTTCAAAGGGTGTTCTAAAAGATCTATTTGGGAAAAAGAAAGAGCAAACTCAGCTTAATCAATTGCTTGAAAATGTTCTCGAAAAATACTCCAGTTTAAAAGATCCATATTTTACTAACTTCATTTACACTTCCAGATTCTCACATAATAATAAATCGGAAGCAGATTACTCAACAGATAATGGTACATACTCCGAATTACAACTTTTCCGTGAGGTGTTGGTCAGAAAAGGGTTCAATGAGCTTGAGCAGTTACCTGAGCTATTAGATAAATTACTCCTTACCACGTCATTTAACGCTCTTTATTATGGTTTCGCTAAGGAAGTTAAACGGCATATTAAATCCACACTTACTGAATCCTTGAAGTCATGGATTGAGGAAGCGGGTACCACTTTTAGGGCAGATCTTTCATTGTTTCTATTCTATATATGGAGCAATAAAATAGAGTTCTCATCAGTAGAGTTCAATGAAAAAGCGGAGGCTACGCCTGGTGTTCCTTTAGTTTCATTTGATGAAGTTAAAAAATACTTAGCTGTGTGCGAACATATTTATTTTGATATTCTGGTTGATAGATTAGCTACACGGCTCGAACATTTTAACCCTAACAAATTCGTCACCATGTATTTAGTTGATGCAATGGACGGTTTCCAGTTTGAAGATTTCCTTGTGGAAGTATTCCAGACTATGGGCTATGACGTCAAAGAAACCAAGAGAACGCAAGATCAGGGGGCAGATCTCTTCGTCACTCGATTTGGTAAGGATATGGTTATTCAGGCGAAAAATTATTCTGGTTCTGTAGGTAACTCGGCGGTGCAGCAGGTGATCTCTGCTAAAACATTCTATGGTTGTGATGAGGCGATGGTTGTGACTAATTCCTACTTCACACGCTCTGCGAAAGAGTTAGCTGAATCAGCCTTGGTACGTCTGATCGACAGGGATGAACTGCAAAAGTATCTGGATGATTACAATCAGAAGATAATCGAAGATTTTCAGTCGAACTCATAATGTTTAAACATTGCAGCATTGATGGTAAGTACTGGCAGGTTTTGCGTTGGTAACTTTAATTTACTAAACCGCCTTAAAGGCGGTTTAGTAAAAAAAATCGAACATTTAAAATGCTAAGTAATCATAAAGACATAATAATTTTCTGAAATCCGTGTCACACCGTCCGGAGTGTTCTTCAAGATAATTCTTTAATTCTTCTATTGATATATTATCATCCATAACAGAATACATGATTCCACCGATGACTTTCCAGTCAGGTAAGTTATCCGTTATGTCAGTTATTGTTGAGTATTCATTTCCGCATTCTTTAACATAACCCTTTAAGTCAGCGATAATTTTATCAACTTGGCGATTTTTATATTTTTCTTCATTAATGAGATTCTCACAAATTGAACTGAATGCGAAAACCGAGAACCTTTCACGAGTTGATATGACTTGCTTATTCAGTAATGATATAAGTTGTGAGTTTGCTTCATCAACTATTTTGAAATAATTTTGAATCATTTCAGTTTTGGTTTGGAATTCATATTTAACAGTCCGTTCTGAACCAACGGCTAAAACCATATCTTCATTTTTTAGTTCATCGATGTTTTCTGTTATATTTACCTTTATTTCTCCGCCGCTTTTAATAGTATTCCAAACTTTTTGCACTTTCCTGATGTCCATCGCGGAAACTGGAAGGACTAGTTTTGAAAGTGCATCATATATAGCAGTATAGTTATCTGTTTTGATTTTATTGATGCGGATAGTTGCCATGCTCTCAATATCAATATCATGCTCGGTTATTTCTGTCGTATGATCACCAGGTGCATATTCAACTAGCAGGAAGTTATCGCGAATCTTCTTTGCTAGTTCAGTGTTGACATTTACATATGAAAAAATAGTTTTTAACAGGGACTTAATGTTTGAATCACTTATGCTATAGCCAATAAATATAATAGGGTTGTGTATGAAAATAGAAAGGAGTTGGGCCCTGATTAATTCGTATTTATTATTGAAGTTATTATAGTCGTCTCTTGTTATAATTATGTTGTCTGAGTCGGTTACACAACCATGTATTTTGTAAACTGAGCCATAGGGGTTGCTAAGAAGAATATCATTCCCTATTAACGGGTTGAACTCAAAAACTTTTTCACATAAACGATCGTAATTCGTGGTTATGACGGAACCAATGTTTTTACGTGCTCTAATTAGAGCGTCAATTTCATTGCTTTTTTCGGGTCTTATCAATAAGCCGTTAAGTATTTCTGTTATATAAATTTTAAAACGGCTCAGTTTCTTGCCTTCTTTCATGTTTTTATAAAAAATATCGTTAATGGCTTCGAATTTGCCATTCCGATCAGTTGCAAGACATTTGTTGAATTCTATCTCAAGCCTTGTTGCCAAAAGGTCATAACTATATTCACCATTCTCCATTGATTCTGCTTTAAGGTCATAGTAAAACTCCTCATTACCCGTGAGTTCATTGGATATAAACTCAAGTAATTCATTCCAGCCAAAAGAGTTTTGAAGATACCTAAGACTAAAACCGGTGCCGATGAAAAGCACTGGATGATTTTTGTAATGACCTACAAAATCTTGGATTTCCATACCAATTCTCAACATTAACCCACATACTCATCATAAAATCAAATTTCGAAAGAAAATGCCAATGGTCTTTCATAAATAGTATCACCCTTATCAGACTGGAAAGGGGAACGAACATTAGTGGCAAACCACCACCATAGCTGACCTGGTACAGGTACAGCCAAGCTACATTTTTAGACGTTATTCATGTACTGAGATTGGCACTTGGGCTTCCGTGCCAGGGGGGGCTTACCTGTGCTGACTCTGTGCTCAAAGTTATCCAAGTCTATCTATTTACTGCCAATTACAGTAAAGTAGATGGACAATTGCAGCGAAGTTTCGCAATGTACTGCTATCTAACTCATTGATCCTGCGTAGAATTTAAAATCCCTCGGCGTTCGCGCTGTGTGGGTTCAAGTCCCACTCCGGGTACCATGGGAAAACTAGAATAAAATCAATGATAAGCAGTGTCGTATAAACCACCGAAAGGTGGTTTTTTATTATCTGTTTTTCGCCATTGCCATTGTTTCGCCATTCGGCTTCGCCAGAGAAAGAGGGTATTACTGTCCCTCGAACACCAACCAAACGCGTACCACGCTATAGGTTACCAGCTGATTTCATCCCATCCGATGCTTTTCCATGATCTAATTATGGCAGGAAGCAGTCAAGCCTGACCCTCTAACGCCAGGCCCACCAATCGGTGGGCTTTTTGCTGGAGTAAGAGCAATTGAGGTCTTCAACGTTCGTCAAACACCTTGAGTATCGCAATTCGGTATATAAAGTAACCAAGTACAATGAGAGCACCAGACGCTGCGCCCCAGATAAAACGGGATTCGTCTTTTGAAAATGAAAAGAAATAAATACAGGACAATAGGCCCGCAGAAGCAATTCCCATCCCCAACCCGCGCAGAATTCTGGATGCTATTAGTTTGATAATGTCCTGAGTGTTCATAATCCACCAAAAAAGTATTTACATACTTCGTTAAATTCATGCTTGTTTACATCTGCTACGCTGCATGCGTCAAGAAAAGGTTTCAATTTATCTTCAACAAGAAAATACAGAAGATCCAAATCACCCATACTCTTAAGTCGGTAGTAGAGTGCAGGGTTTTGGTTTTCAAGCTTTCTGGCCGTATAGATAGCTCTCGATGTTTCTGCGCCAATCGTCAGAGCACTTCCGATGACTACGCCAGCGGCGAACGAGGTCATAATACGTGTCGATACGGCAGCACCTAGCTTTACTCCGGTTAGCTCAGCGAATATGAATTTACCAGCCATTACGCCTGTAAAATTTTGTGCAATACCCTGAATACTGTCCATGTTAACTTTTGACATGAACTCTCTGATTACGGCATTAACTATTTTTTGAGCTTCCTGATGAACCGATATCCCTCGTTTGAGCTGTTAGCCATCCTCACTCGATCATCAAAATTAGAATGACGATGAGTCGTGTCCATGAAGTCATATCCGAGGTAATACATACTGACCGGGAAAGAGAGCATTCCTTGGGCTACAGAAGCCAGGAAACCGGAATCGCCAACATCCAGACTTTTCAGCATCCTTTTTGCCAGAGATTTCGCGCTGTCCAATTCAAACCTTCCTTATGGTTTTGCTTGTGAAACAGACAGAATGATAATGAGGATACTACGAAAAAGAAAATGCAAAAGCCCCACCGAGTTGATGGTGAATTGTAGAGTTACACTTTTGTCGAAGCGTCGACGCCATGTAGACGCGGATTTTGAAGCAGCCATTCAAACGCTTGATCTTCCGCTGGATTGTGAGAAAAACTGGATTTAGCTCTCCGAAAATAGTGGCAGCAGAAGTGCAACCATCACCAGTGATTACCTGCGATTACCATATAAAAGAGTCTTACGTATCATAAGCTTATGATGCGTAAGGCTCTCTTATAGTTTTTAAAGTCCCTCGGCGTTCGCGCTGTGTGGGTTCAGGTCCCACTCCGGGTACCATGGGAAACAAAGAATAATCAAAGCAATAAGCAGTGTCGTGAAACCACCGAAAGGTGGTTTTTTTGTGCCTTTGGCTTAGGGCGAAGTGATCGTATCTCATCATCGTCCCGATCCTGCTGTGCCCGAGAATTTGCTGTTATACCAGAAGGTTAAGCCTGACTCTCTAATAACAAGCCCAGAAAGCAGGGCGATTTTCAGCTAACCTGCAACCAATCTTAAACAAACATTTCACTCGCCAGACACAGGTTGCCGCCGCTGATAAACTGGTTGGTATCCACCCTGGAGAGCGGAAGGTTATTGTCATGCAATATGAAGAACAGCAGCTTATCAACGGCCTTTTCGAGCGTCTAAAACAGACCGGACAACAAAACAGCCAACGGGATGCAGATGCAGAGCGTCAGATCGCTCAATTTGTCAGACAGCAGCCTGCGGCCCCCTACTATATGGCGCAGTCGATTTTGATTCAGGAAGCGGCGCTGAAACGCCTACAGGCCCGGGTTCAGGAGCTTGAAAGCGAATTAGCCGCGCAAAAAAGCAAACCCTCGATGGGCGGCAGTTTCCTCGGCGGCCTGTTTGGTGGCGGGAAAAATAACCCGCAGCCTGACAACAGCTGGAATGCCCAGCCGCAACAGCCACCGGCGCAGGATTACTCTCGGGCGCCAGCTACTCGCGGCGGCGGTTTTATGGCTGGCGCGCTCCAGACAGCCGCTGGCGTGGCCGGTGGCATAGCGCTTGCCGAGATGCTTACCAGCATGTTCCATCAGTCGCGGCCGGAAGAGATCGTGAACATCATCGAAGAACCGGCAATGCCCGTCGGTGGCGAACCGTTTGTCGGTAATCAATACGGCGACGTTAATAACATCTCTGACACCCGTTTCCTCAACCAGAACGATCCGTTAGGCAGTAATAACGACGTCTGGCAGAATGACGATGTAGATGACGACTACAGCAATGACGACGATAGTTTTATTTAACGACGTTATCGTGTAACCACCGAAATGAAGTGAACCCCGAAAGTTAGGTATCCAACTTTCGGGGTTTTGCGTTTCCGGGTCAAAAAAGCTTTCGCGGCTAAGTCTGAAGGCTCATAAATCACATTCTTTTTACTACGTTTCTTACTAACAAACCTGTAAGAATTGCCGGAAGCAATCCAAACAAAGAGGCGATATCGACTAACATATACTCCAGTTCTTCTATCCCATATGTGCCGAAATGATCCATCACGGAATCAGCCCATTTGGCAGATATCAAATCACACCCCACCTAAATACGCCTTCCTCACCTCCTGATTTCCCAGCAGCTCCTCGCCGCTGCCGCTCAACCGGATCTGCCCGTTAACCATCACATACCCACGGTCTGAAAGCTTCAGCGCGTGATGCGCATTCTGCTCCACCAGAAAGATGGTCATGCCGTTGCGGGCCAGCTCGCGCAGCGTCTGGAAGATCTGTTTCACCACAATCGGGGCTAAGCCCAGGCTGGGCTCATCCAGCAGCAGCAGCTTCGGACGGCTCATCAGCGCCCGGGCGATCGCCAGCATCTGCTGTTCCCCGCCGGACATGGTCATCGCGCGCTGCTTGCGCCGCTCCTTGAGGCGCGGGAAGAGGTCGAACATGGTTTGCATATCCTCAGCGGCAAACTGGCTGCCGATGGGGATGGTCCCCATCAGCAGATTCTCTTCAACGGTCATATCCGGGAAGATTCGTCTGCCTTCCGGCGCCTGCGCAATGCCTCCGGACGCGACGTAGTGGGTGGATTTATGGCTGATATCTTCGCCGCCGAAAAGGATCTGTCCGCTGCGAATACGGGGCTGGCCAAAGATGGACATCAGCAATGTCGATTTACCCGCGCCGTTTGCGCCAATCAGCGCCACGGTTTCACCCTTATTGACCTCGAGGGAAACCTGCTTCAGCGCCTGAATGACGCCGTAGAACACGTCCACCTCGCGAAATGCCAGCAGCGGTTCGCTCATAGGGTGACCTCGCTTTCATCCGTACCCAGGTAGGCGGCAATAACCTTTTCATCATGCTGGATCTGCTCGGGTTTTCCCCTGGCAATAACATCCCCGTGGTCGAGCACGATAATGTCGTCCGAAATCTCCATCACCATCCCCATATCATGCTCAATCAGTAGTACCGTGATGTCATGATGATCCCGCAGAAAGCGAATAATGCTGCTGAGCTTATGCGTTTCAACCGGGTTAAGCCCGGCGGCGGGTTCATCCAGACAGATCATTTCCGGCCCGGTGCACATTGCTCGCGCAATTTCCAGACGCCGCTGCTGGCCGTACGACATCTCTCCCGCCAGGCGATTGGCGCACTCCTCCAGATCCACCACTTCCAGCCAGTAGAAGGCCCTGTCCAGGGCGTCGCTTTCCGCCCGCCGGTATGCCGGCGTATTTAAGATCCCGGCAAGCAGATTGCGGTTAACGCGCATATGCTGCGCAACCAGCAGGTTTTCTACGACAGACATCTCGCGAAAAAGACGGATATTTTGAAACGTGCGCGCCAGCCCTGCGCGGTTGACCAGATGCGTTCCGCCGAACATTTTGTAGAAAAGACGCTGCCCGAACTGCGCGGGGTTAATCCAGTCTCCCGGCTGGAATTTTTGTCCGAGGACCTGAATAACGTTGGTCGTTTTATGGCGGGTATTAAATAAAATGTTGCCGCCGGAGGCCCTGTAGAAGCCCGTCAGGCAGTTAAACACGGTAGTTTTTCCCGCCCCGTTTGGCCCAATCAGGGCGGTAATTGAGCCACGCTGCACGTCCGGGTTGACGTCGTTTAACGCCTTAATCCCGCCGAAGTGCATCATCAGATGTTCAACGCGCAATATCGTTCCGTTCATGGCGCGACGCCCTTACGCACGGCAAACCCGCTGCGGTTAATGCGGATCAAACCGCGCGGACGCCAGATCATCATCACCACCATGAGCATGCCAAACAGCAGGACGCGGTACTCGGCAAAACTGCGCAGCAGTTCCGGCGTTACCGTGAGCACAAAGGCGGCCAGCACCACGCCTAGCGTAGAGCCCATACCGCCCAGCACCACAATGGCGAGGATCAGCGCCGATTCAAAGAAGGTAAAGGAGGTGGGATTCACGAACCCCTGATAGGTGGCGAAGAACACCCCAGCAATGCCCGCGGTCGACGCGCCCAGCGTAAAGGCGGAGAGCTTAACCAGAACATGATTCAGCCCCATCGAGCGGCACGCAATTTCGTCTTCACGCAGCGCTTCCCACGCCCTACCAATCGGCATCCGCGTCAGGCGGTGCTTGATATAGAGCACCAGCATCACCACCAGGAACAGCACCGCGTAGATAAAAATAAACTTCATGTTCGGGTTGTAGGTCAGGTGGAAAAATTCGTGGAAGGGCACGCCGCCTTCTTTCGCGCGTCGTCCAAATTCCAGGCCGAAAAAGGTGGGGGGAGGGGCCGAGACGCCGTTTGGGCCGCCGGTGAAGGTCAGCCAGTTGTTCAGTATCAGGCGAATGATCTCCCCGAACCCGAGGGTGACGATGGCCAGATAGTCACCGTGCATGCGCAGTACCGGGAAACCGAGCAGGGCGCCTGCGGCGGCGGCCATGATTGCCGCCAGTGGCAGCATGCTCCAGAAGCCTAAGCCGAGATACTGGTATCCCAGCGCCAGACCGTACGCCCCAATTGCGTAGAACGCGACATATCCCAAATCCAGCAGGCCGGCCAGACCCACGACGATATTCAGCCCCAGACCGAGAAGCACGTAGATCAGCCCGAGAATGGCGACGGTCAGCACATATTTAGTGGCGACAAACGGAAAGCAAATCGCAAGGGCAATTACCAAAGGAATAATCCAGCGCATGCGGCTTTTATATTCCGGTGGCCGGACATATACGCCCGCGCTATCGGCTTCGAAGCGCGCCTGGAAACGGGCGCCCGCGGCGGTACCTAAAAAGACGCTCAACAGAAAACGCCCGAACATGACGATGCCAACCATCCAGGCCAGCCGTTGCCCGGCGAAGTTAAAGCTGTACCCGTCCAGCACCACGCCCGCAATGGGGCCGAAAATAATCAGCGCAATCAGTCCGGAAAAAATCGCGTCCAGCATGCAGCGTTTAAGTGAAAAAACGTGTGATGTCATCATTCTCTCCCTCATACTTTGGCCACAATCGGGCGTCCAAGCAGGCCCTGAGGACGGAAAATAAGGATCATGACCAGCAGGCCGAACGAAAAGACATCTTTATAGTCCGAGTTCACCATGCCCGAGAACTGGGCTTCCGCCACGCCCAGGATAAGGCCGCCGAGCATGGCGCCGGGGAGGGAGCCGATGCCGCCGAGTACCGCTGCAGTAAAGGCTTTAATGCCGATCACGAACCCGACGTAGAAATCAAAGGTGCCGTAATTCATGGTGATCAACACCCCCGCCAGACCGGCCATCGCCGCGCCGATCACAAAGACCAGCGAAATAATTCGGTCGGTGTTAATGCCCAGAATGGAGGCCATCTTACGATCCTGCTGTACCGCGCGGCACATCCGGCCCAGCCGGGTATGGTTGATAATCCAGGTGAGCACCAGCATGCCGGCAAACGAGGCAACCAGAATAAACACTTTGGTGTAGGTTATCTGTACGAACCCGTCGCCCAGATGCAGGCGAATCACGCCGTCCAGCATGGTCGGCACTCCTTGCTGACGCGGACCCTGGCTCAGCTGAGCGTAGTTTTGCAGGATAAGCGACATGCCGATGGCGGAGATCAGCGGCGCCAGGCGCGTGGAGTTGCGCAGCGGCTTGTAGGCGATACGCTCGATGGTCCAGCCGTACACCCCGGTTACTACAATGGTGAACACCAGCGTCCCGAGGATCAGCAGTGGGAACGACTGCAGACCGAAGAACGAGAGCAGCGCCAGGCCAATGGCGCAGAGATACGCGGAAATCATATACACTTCGCCGTGGGCGAAATTGATCATCCCGATAATGCCGTACACCATGGTGTAGCCGATGGCGATTAAACCGTAGACGGAGCCCAGCGTTAAGCCATTGATTAACTGTTGCAGGAAGAATGTACTCATCTTAGCGCGCTCGTTTTATAGGCTGCGCGAGCCGCGCAGCCTGATGTTTATTACGCGCCGACGGGCAGGCCCGCCGACGTTGAGCGTGACTCCGTCCCGTTACTGCACTTCCTTATATTTCCCTTTGTCGTCCCACTGGTAAACCACGTAGTCAGACACTTTCAGATCGCCTTTGCTGTCCCAGGCTTTTTTGCCCATCACCGTGTCGACGGAATTGGCCTTTAGCCACTCGCTGGCTTTGGCCGAGTCCTTGCCGCCGGTGGCCTTGAAGGCCGCGGCAATGGCCTGTACGGAGGCATAGGAGTAAAGGGTGTAACCTTCCGGCTCGAATTTACCGGCGCGGAATTTCTCGATAACCGCTTTACCGTCGGGGATAAGACGCGGATCTTTACCGAAGGTCATGTAAATACCGTTGGTGTATTGCGGGCCCCCCGCGGCGGTCACCATCTCTTCGTTGACAATACAGTCGCCGGAGAAGAATTTCGCCTGCACGCCCTGTTCGCGCATCTGGCGAACCAGCGGACCGGCTTCCGGGTGACAGCCACCGAAGAACACGACGTCCGGTTTTTGCGCGCCGATCTTCGTCACCAGCGCGTTAAAGTCTTTTTCACCGCGGGATAACCCCTCATACATCACATTCTGAACGCCGCGTTTCGCCAGCGCCGCTTTGGTGGCGTCAGCCAGACCCTGACCATAGGTGTCTTTATCGTGAATAATCACCACGCGCTTGGCTTTCAGCTTGTCGATGATGAAGTCGCTGGCAACCTGACCCTGCTGATCGTCGCGTCCGCACATGCGGAACATATCGCTCATGCCGCGTTCGGTGATCAGCGGGTTAGTTGAGCCGGGGGTAATCGAAATAATGCCCGCGTCGCTATACACCTCGGAGGCGGGCATTGTGGAAGAGGAGCAGAAATGGCCGACCACGGCGTTGACCTTATCCTGGTCAACTAAACGGTTGGCCACGGCCACGGCTTGCTTGGGCTCGCAGGCATCATCCCCCTGAACCAGTTTGATTTTCTCGCCGTTAATGCCGCCTGCGGCATTAATGTCTTCAGCGGCCTGCGTTGCGCCGTGCCAGTACTGATCGCCATAGGTGGCATTAGGACCCGTGAACGGCCCGGCCACGCCAATCACAATATCTGCCCGGGCGGAAAACGCCGTCACCAGGCAACCGGCCAACACAAGAGAAAGAGGAGTTCTGATAAATTTCAGCGACATTATTATGTTCCTTAGCAAAGAGGTTTTTGCACCACGGCGTAAACCCGAACGCCCGACGGCGCAGCCAATCCGAAACACGAGCAAGAACAAAATGCACTAAACGAACAAGATACAGACGGCATCCTGCATGTACGGCGAGGTATCCCTGCGCAGCGTCGCGCGAAGAACATTAAGCAAAAACGTTGCCAGAATGGTTAACCCTTTGACGGGCTTGTGACATGTCTGAGTATAGAGCGCCGCGTTATGCCGCCTTGCGGGAGGAGAAGAAATTACAGCGGAGATCACATATCGTTAACAATAAAGCCCATAAGTTGTGCAAAGGTCACGATTTGCACGTTTTTGCAGCAATAAAGACCTAAACTTCAGCCCGGAGAGGCGTGAGATATGTGTTAGGATCGTTTCCTTTTGCAGGAGTGTCAGCGATGACTGAAGGCCCATTGAATGAAAGCGAAATGGCGTGGCTTGAAGAGACGTTAATGTCTTACGGTCATGATGATGCGTCCGTGATTGACGTGTCCGAACTGGACGGCATGCTAACCGCGGTGCTTTCCGGTCCTGTTGTCGTTGAGCCAGATGCCTGGCTGGTGGCGGTGTGGGGCGGCGAGAAATATATCCCGCGCTGGAAAAACGATCGGGAAATGAACCGTTTTATCGATCTCTGCTTTAAGCACATGAACGATATTGCCGAGCGCCTGAGCGAGTACCCGGATCAGTTTGAACCTATGTTCGGCTATAACGACGTGGACGGTGAGAGCTATACCGTGGTGGAAGAGTGGTGCTACGGCTATATGCGCGGCGTGGCGCTGACGGACTGGTCAGCCTTGCCGGAAGCCCTCAAGGCCGATCTTGAGGTGATAGCCCTGCACGGGACGGAAGAGAACAGCGAAAAGCTGGATGAACTGTCCGAAGAGGAATATATCGCCAGCATCGAGCGTATCCAGCCTGCGGCACTGCGTTTATATCAATACTGGGTAAACAACCCGCAGCAGCCGGAAGCGAAGAAGCCGACGGTGAACGGCACGAAGGTCGGGCGTAACGATCCGTGTCCTTGCGGCAGCGGGAAGAAGTTTAAGAGCTGCTGTTTGCACTGAAACATTTTTGTGGCATTGGTTCGTTCACCTTAAGACCAGTAGAAAATAATACGGTCTTTACCTGTGAACGAAATAAGGGGCCGTCGAGGCCCCTTATCAATCCTCCCGGCTCCGCGGAAAATCGATGCTTCGCACTGCGCTTACCTCCCAACCTTCTGCCTTCAGGTAATGATAACTCTCTGAACTTTGCCGTAAACGATATATATATATGGCCAGGCATATCAGACCGTGAATAAGCGCAATGTTTATTGTTGCTCATCGAATACCATTGATCTCTATACCCTGAAGGGCTTAGTGGGATTCTTGTATTTTCATATTTCTTCCGGGTATTTATTTTATCTTTTCATTTAATTCATGAATGTTTATTTTGTGTTTATTTGCGCGTTGAATAATTTAAATCTTTCATCCCTTTCTGTGAAATAAGGTTTTAATGATCGGTCTCCAGGCGTATATTTTGATTAATCTTATCGGTTGATCAAAAGGATAATTGACGATGGCAGGGCAATCAAACTCGATTCAACAACAGGATACATTGAATCGTTATTTACTGTATTTTCCCAGAAATAAAACCGTTTTATCTGATGTTCTCTCGTTTAGAGGAGAAGAAGAACTCAGTAAACCCTATCGCTATACCATTCGCTTTACCAGTCCGGTACCAGATATTGCCGTCAACGACGTTCTTAACCAGATGGCTGAGTTTATTCTGCGTGCCCCGAATCCGAAAGCTGGCTGGCACAATCAGGAGCCCTGGCTGCCGGTGCGGCAGATAAATGGCGTAATCACGTCATTTACCCGTCTGAAGTCGTCCGCTGATGAAACGCTGTATGAATGCGTGCTGGAGCATGAACTGGCGCTGATGGACCGAAATTATCGTTCGGCCGTGTACATGGGTATGACGGTGCCTGAGCTCGTCACGAAGTTAATGAAGGACAGCGGACATTTTCAGGGTTACAACATCGATTTCGACCAGCTGGGCTTCAGCTACCCGTTGCGGGAAATGGTTATCCAGTGGAAAGAAACCGATCTCCAGTTTATCCACCGCCTGCTGGCCGAAGTCGGGATCTGGTTTCGCTTTGAAAATCACGACAAGGTACCGGCCGAAACGGTGGTGATTTTTGGTGACGGGGGCCGTCGCTACGTTTTCAGCGATAAAAAGCTGCCATATGTCCGTCATTCGGGCATGACCAGTCATGAAGAGTACGTTACCGAGCTCGAAGAGCGCTACCAGCTCATTCCCGAAAACGTGCTGGTCCGCACCTATAACTATCGCGATCCGTTTTCTCCGCAGGCGGATAAAACCATTACCGACAACGACATTCCTGACGGGATAACCCGCGGCAAACAGTACCACTACGCCGATCACTTTCTGAGTGAAGGCGACTTTTATGGACAGGAGGCGGAAACGGCTACGTTTTACGCGCGCCTGCGCTATGAGCGTCTGCTGAACAATCAGAGCGTGCTGGGGCTGACGACCAGCGATCCGGAACTGCTGCCGGGCGTGATGTTTAACCTGACAGGAGATATTCCTGCCGGGTTTAAGCCCGGATATACGGATACAAAACGGGGCATTCATACCGAGCCTGTGAGTCAATTTTATCAAATTTTTTCTAAAACATATATTCACCCATCAGAAAAATATATTGCCGTACCGACAAAAAATGTATCGGAATTTATCATTTCAAAAGACTATGGGAAAAACTGGCAAATAGCTGTGTTTGCGCCAGAAAGTTTAGAAATTAGATTGAGGGCGTGGTCTAATCAGTCTGTTCATCCTGATCAGCAAAACGCTATTTCATTTGCAGTTATTAATGACCAAGGTTATTTGGTCATTAAGCCATATGATGGAGGAAACAAAAATCAGCGTGACTTCATATATATGTCATCTAAGCCATTCGATGATCCCGGTTTTAAAAGTAAAGATTATATCGATATTGGTTTAGATAAAAATTATAAGCCTTTACAAATGCCTAAATCATTCAGCGATTGGTCATGGGGAACGCTCTATATAACTAATGGTGAGTTAGACCAAACAGGCTTAAAAGAAATGAAAAAATATCAGGGGCTGCCCGATAAGGTTCCGGAAGTAAAAGGCTATACCGGCTGGGATCATATGCGTTGCGATATGGATGCAGGAAGGAAAGGATACTAATGAACGGCGTAATTCGACTCAATGACCCGCTGGTAAGCGGCGGGAAAGTAATTAAGGCGTCAGGCGCGCAATTTATGGGCCTGCCTGTGGCTCTGAAAGGCGATGAAGTGACGTGTACGGAGCATAAGGGGACGTTCCCTATTAACGATTGTCACCCAACCTGGACGATGAACGGCCGCGGCGTGGTCGTGGACGGCTGTAAAGCGGCGTGTGGTTGTGCTATCCGGACTACGCTACCTGTTGCGGGGGCTGTGTGATGAATTGGTGGTTGTATCCTGAACAGGACGAATTTAAAGAAGACTACCCCTATCTGGCAGTTTTTATCTTATATGTGATCGTCGTGATTATCTGTATTGCTGTTCGGGCAGTCACCTGGCCGGGTAATAAACATGTAGATCTCGATTTTCTTGCCCAGTCCGCGGTTATTCCGGTTGTTTTTCTGACGGGGTTCGTTCAGATGTGGTCTGTCGTGTATCACGGCATGAGGCACTACATGGAAACGAGGCTGCTGATTGCCGCCCGGCAGGAATATAAGGTTGTCAGCTTCGCCAGGGGGAACATTACCCTTGCTGGCTGGTCCGTACTCACTCCACCAAAGGCAACAAAGGAACTGGCACTGAGAATGCTGAAACTTGAGGGAGAGTTTCCGCTGGCCGCTAAAATGCCGTTGAAAATCGAGCTGGAAGAATCGTTCGATTTCACGAGGGCCGGGCAGGCAGTAGCCCGCGTTCTGGAGCCCATGGCAGGGAAACTTTCTCGGTACCAGCAGATTGAAGCGCTGGTGTGGGTTCGAGGCGGGGATGAATCCTTTAGCGATGAACTGCGGCGAGTGTTCGAACGCCAGGCAATCAGCGCCGATAAAATTACGTTTTTACCTGAATGTCCGGACTATACGCAAATAACGGAGTGGATAAAGCAGTCCGGAACCCGTGTCGCAAATCACCTGCTTATCATTGCAGACCTGCACCCGGCAGAAGAAGAATCGAAGTGGATGGAGAATGTCACCGCGCTTTTCTTCACAAATTACTACGTCAAAACTGAAGGAGAAAAACCTGTTTATCTTTACCAGCCGATGACAGGTGTTACTGACGTTGAAAGCAAGGTGCCGGTTTATCTGAGGACGGAAACGGTCAGTAAACCTAAAATGCTCTGGTATACCGGGTTATCCCGCACAGAGAAGTATCCGCTGCTGGAAGTGCTGGACGAGAACAAAGTGGTGCCGGACAGGCTGGAGCTTGAGGCTTCGCTCGGTGAGCGCTCTGCCGGTTATCAGTGGCTGATGCTGACGCTGGCCGCTGATGCGATTATGTACGGGCAGGGCGATCAGCTTGTGGCCGCGTCCGCACAGAACCATTTTGCCATGGCCGCGCTATCCTCCCGGTTGACCTGCCAACCCGATTACCCCGAAGAAAAAAGATATACGTTGCCGTGGCAAGCTGGCGGGATTGGCGGTCTGATGTTGTTTTTTGGGCTGATGTTAATCATTGCCAGCGTTGGTGAAGCCGGTAAAACTCTGTCCGGCTGGTTTATAACGATAATGGCGGTTCTGTTAATAGGTTTATTCCTTGGGATGGGGACATTGTTTACCTTGTATTATGGTGACAAAGCTTATGAGCACATGGGGATGTGATGATGAATGAAGCATTAATTTTAACGACAGCATTTCGGATGGTGATAATCGTAATATAAGGGATTGATTAAAGGGGAATCTCTCCCTATTAAAGCGGATAGTTTCCCCTTAAACCTTTGTTATCCCACTTCCGGCAGCATCCCGGCTGCAATCAACACCTGCACCAGAATAATCACCACCCCACAGCAAAACACCACGCACAGCAGCGGTTTTCCCCCCGCCACGCGGTAACCCTGCTGCGGATGCTGCTGGCGGCTCTTCCATGCCAGCAGGGAAGGGAGCAGCAGGGCCAGGATAGAGAGCGCCACCCCCGCATAGCCCAGCGCCATCACAAATCCGCGTGGGTAAAACAGCGCAAAAGCGAGCGGCGGCAGGAAGGTGATGGCCCCCGTCTGCAAGCGTCCAGCCGCGGTATTGCGACGCTGGAACAGGTCGGCGAGGTAATCAAACAGGCCGAGCGCCACGCCCAGGAACGAGGTTGCCAGCGCCAGGTCGGCAAACAGGTGTACCCCCAGCTCCACGTGCGGGGAGGTAACAACCTCGCGCAGTGCCAGCAGAAAACCGTTCAGGCCAGCGTGTTGCGCCATCAGCCCAATAAAGGTCGAAGAGTCAATGCTGCCCAGCGTCACCAGCTGCCAGAAAATATAGGCGATCAGCGGGATCGCGCTGCCGATAACAAAGACGCGGCGCAGCTTGCGGATATCGCCGTTCATATAGCTGACGATGCTCGGCACGCTGCCGTGGAAGCCAAACGAGGTGAAAATGACCGGGATCGCGGAAAGCGCCAGCCCTTTTTCCAGCGGCAGCGTCAGCAGGTTGACCTTGTGCACGTGCGGGGCCAGCAGCACCAGCATGATAATCAGGAAGAGAATTTTGGCGCTGAACAGAAAGCGGTTAAACAGATCGACCAGCGATGTCCCCACGCAGACCACGCCGCCGCCGATGAGCGCAAAGAAGATAGCCCCCGTCGCCGGGGTAATGTCAGAGCCAAACCAGTCGTTGACGCTGGAGGCGATGAGTTCCCCGGCGCCGCTGATATAGGCGGCGGTCAGGGCGTACATCAGGAACATCATGCTAAAGCCGGTTATCCACTGGCCGTAGCGTCCCAAATAGCGCGCCGCAAGCGAACCCAGACCGGTGTCGGCGGGGACGTGCTGGTAAACCTCAAGCAGCAGCAGGGCGGTGTAACACATCAGCGCCCAGAGCGTCCCCAGCAGCAGCAGGGTCATGCCAAATCCCACGCCCGCGGCCGCCAGGGGCATGGCCAGCATTCCTGCGCCAATCGTCGTTCCGGCGACGATAAAAATACTTCCCAGGGTTCTGTTTTTCACGCTTTCCTCTACAACAATGCTTAACCGCGACAAAATCTGCGGCGCAGAGTAAGGGAAAAGCCGTAATTCGTCAAATCACCGTTACAAGTAGTGTAACGAATAGTTTACGAATTATTGGCGCTCTGATCCTTTTTAGGCGGATGCCTACTTCATAAGGGCAATATTGCTGGGCGATATTCCGGCGTAACGTAAACAATAAATATAAATTATCAAATTAAGTGAGGGTTTTATGGCTGGAGAGAATCCCTTCACCGCGGCATGGAGTCGGGGAGGTAACCTGTTGTGCCATGGGCACTGGATAATCAGCTGGCAGAACCAACCCCTGATACTTCCCGAGTCCCGCCGCGAAAAGGATATGGGCACCTGGGCAATCTATTCGGTTATCGATCCTGAAGATGAAACCTTTGCACAAGGCTTACAGGAAGATGAGTGGATCGTTGAGAATGTCGACTGGTTAACGGATATGTTCTTCGAGGTGGGTATTCCGCTGGAGACGTCCAGCTACCGCTATTTTTACCAGGCGGTGAATCCTCATGACTGGCGCTGCACCAGCTGTGCGGGGTGTATGTAAATTAACGCGGTGCCGGTTTTCGGCACCGCGCTGAAATTAATTCTGCGTATCGAGGGTGGAAAGTTCTTTATCAATAAAGTAAAGACCTTCGCCGGATTTCCCCACCAGAGACAATTTATCCAGTACGGATTTAAACAGCTTCTCTTCTTCGTGTTGTTCAGCTACATACCACTGCAGGAAATTAAAGGTTGGATAATCCTGGCTGGTCATCGCGGCATGGACCAGTTCGTTAATTTTCTGCGTGATCAGCTGCTCGTGCTCGTAGGTGGCGCGGAACAGTTCATCGAGAGAATTATACTCAGCAAAAGGTGAAGCCACGGTTTCAATGCGCGGCAGGCTGCCCGTATCCGTAAGATAATCAAACAGACGCTGCATGTGGGTCATCTCTTCCTGAGCGTGACGACGCAAAAACGCGGCCGCACCTTCGAAGCTGTGATAGCTGCACCAGGCGCTCATCTGCTGGTAGAGCAGGGATGAAAAAAGCTCAAGGTTCATTTGTGCGTTGAGCTTGTCGATCATTTCAGTTTTCAGCATGGTGACGCTCCGGATTATTATTTCTGGTTCACAATGAGCGACACTATAATTTGTTATTTAATTATTTGCAAAACGTAAATTTTTTATTTTATTTATTTAAAATACGAATGGGAATAAAACGCATTGGCGATTTTTATAATTTATTAATGAGAATTGTTTTTGTTCGTAATGAAATAAACTGCCAGCAAACGCTGGCAGCGTTGATTAATACCAGGGATTATTTGTCTTAGGGTTAACGGCGTAACCCATACATTTATACTGGATAGTCACGCTCTCGTTCAGGCACAAAGAGCCGCTCGTCAGGGTGCAGGTTTTAATGGGCTGACCATAGGCTGAGGCAGTGGCATACCCCATGCTCTGACACGCTTTTGCCGCAGTGCCGTTATTAACATACTCATCGGAATACGCATTTTGCAGCGCTGCCTGGCCGTAGTCGAGGCGGACGATGCCGTTCGGCGCGTCGCGGCTGCTGACTTCAGCCTGGCGGTTGATACTACACCCCGCGAGCAGCAGGATTGTGCCGGCTACAATGACTCTTTTCATGGTTCGCTCTGAGTGGATGGAAATACCTTATCGTACCCGCAGATGCCCGCTGCAATGCCTGGAATAGCCGGACAATCTGCCCTCACTCTTCGCAACGGGTGAGAGGGGAGCGCTATCAGGCCAAATCCTGATAAGAATGTGATGAGTATCACAAAAAGATTGATTTTTGTGATGGTGGTCATATTATAAGCACGTTGACAATAAAGTTGTATAACAAGTTAATGGAGCATCATCGTGAAACTGCGCAAAATCCTGAAAAGCATGTGGGCCAATTACTGCCGCACGTTCAAAGACGTGCCGCCAGGCGCCATGTTCTGATAAAAAAACCTGCTTCGGCGGGTTTTTTTGTACCTGCAGGCGATGAAGGGAAGATGTCAGGGGGCGTGTTTTGCTACTATGGCGGCCTTTAAATAAGGAGAAAACCCATGTCACAAAACCTGAGCGCCGATCAGGAACTGGTCTCTGACGTTGTCGCCTGTCAGCTGGTTATCAAACAAATCCTTGATGTTCTGGACGTGATTGCGCCGGTTGAAGTGCGCGAGAAGATGTCTACGCAGCTGAAAAATATCGATTTTGCCAGCCATCCTGCTGCCGCTGACCCGGTTACGCTTCGTGCGATCCAGAAAGCCATCGCGCTGATTGAGCTGCGATTCACGCCGCAGGGTGAGTCCCACTAAAACAGGGAAAGGGGCGACGGCACGTGTCGCCCTTTGATGCTGTTAAAAGAACGTCTGGACCAGCAGGTAGCTCGCCGCGCACGCGCAGCTTACCCCAATCAGCCCTGGCAAAATGAAGCTGTGGTTGATGATAAATTTCCCGATGCGGGTGGTGCCTGACCGGTCAAAGCCGATGCAGGCCAAATCGCTGGGGTAGGTCGGCAGGACAAAATAGCCGTAGGACGCCGGGAAAAAGGCGATCAGCATTTTCGGGTCGATGCCTAACATCAGCCCCATCGGCGCAACGGCCGTCAGCGCCGCCGCCTGGCTGTTCACCAGTTTTGACACCAGAAACAGCACAATGGCATACGTCCACGGGTGGCTTTTCACCACGCCTTCCAGCGCCAGCTTTAACTCGTCGAGATGCGCCTGGAAAAAGGTATCGCTCATCCACGCCACGCCGAACACTGAGAAGATCGCGACCATACCGGCCTTGAACACCGCGCCGTTGGAAATCGCCGACGCATTAACCTTACAGGCCATCAGCATCACGGCGCCCGCAATTAGCATCATCATCTGAATGACAAGGTTCATCGACAGCGCCGTCATTTTGCCTTTCACTTCAAAGGCGGGGCGCAGTTCCGGGAATGCCCCCAGCAAAACGACCACGGCAATACCGGCAAAGAAAATCCACGTGGACCAGTAGGCCTGTTTAGGGAAACGCTGATTCATTAACGTCTCCGTACCGCCGTAGATAAACTCGCGCTGCTTAGGATCTTTCAGCTTTTCCTGAAACTCAATGTCGTCCGCCAAATCTTTCCCACGGCGTAAGCTCCACAGGGCCGCAATGGCTACGCCGAAAAGCGAAGCGGGAACCGACACGGCGAGAATTTCCAGGATCCCCCACGCGTGGCCGATCCCATGCTGGGCCGCCAGGATGGACACCAGCGACACAACGGCAACGGAAACGGGGGATGCCGTAATCGCCATCTGTGATGCCACCGATGCCACGGCCATGGGGCGCTCCGGGCGGATCCCTTTTTTCAGGGCGATATCCGCAATGATGGGGAACATGGTGTAGACCACGTGCCCGGTGCCGCACAGAAAGGTCAGCATCCAGGTGGTGAAAGGGGCGAGCAGGGTGATGTGCTGCGGGTGTTTGCGCAGCAGGCGTTCAGCAAACTGCATCATGACGTTGAGGCCGCCCGCAGTCTGCAGCGTAGCCGCACAGCCAATTACCGCGAGAATGGTCAGCATAACGTCAACCGGCGGCTTACCCGGTTGCAGACCAAAGACAAAACATAAAATAAAAAGACCAATGCCGCTGATTAACCCCAGCCCCATACCGCCGAAACGCGTACCCGTCAGCAGGCAGAGGAGAATGACAACAAACTCAATGGTGATCATGATGCTCCCTCGTCAATGATTATGTAACTAAATAAATCATCACACGTTGTGTGGTTAATCATTGGGAGCCAGATCTGATTTGTTAAATTTCAGCAAAAGCAGAAGGTTGGAGATGGGAAAAGGAATCCTGCCTCAGGTGGGAGGAGGGATCCCCACAAAACAATGCATGCACGGACGACTCCCTCTCCCTTGAGGGAGAGGGCTGGGGTGGTCATTCCGTTCACTTCATGTTCCTTGCTACTTTTTAACGACATGACCGGTGAACGTGCCAGGG